>NZ_JAIZBG010000001.1:1837500-2137500 GCF_022267325.1 Leptospira sanjuanensis | reverse complement strand
ACGAGTCGTTTGTTCCGCATTTTCCTATTCCGTAAAAGTAAGTCTAAGCGGATTGTTCGGAACCGGATTGGGTCTTGTCGTTAAAAATAATGGAAGCGATCCGATCACGATCGATTCTTGCTCTGCTTCTCCTTGTTTCTATACGTTTTCAATTCCGGTGGCGGAGGGAGGAAGTTACAATGTTACTGTGGAACCTCCCGTTGCGGGACCGCCTTCCCAAGTCTGTTCTCCGAGCGGATCCAATAGCGGACTGATCGCAGGTTCCGACGCTTTGGTGAATGTTGTCTGTTCAAGAAGCACTTACAGTGTCGCATTGAACGTGAGACAATTGACCGGGGACGGATTAGTGGTTCGAAATAACGGTGAGGATTTGCTCGTTTCCAAAGCGACGGTGATTCCACCTGCTCCGATCCCGGATGTCTCGGAAACGTTTAGCGTGTTGGTCGCGGACGGGGGCAGTTACAACATAAGCATTCCTCAGCAACCGAGTCGTCCCGGTTTCAATCAAACCTGTTCCGTACAAGCTCCGAGTTCCGCGAGCGGCTTTGTCTGGGGCTCCAATATTACGATCCAAATCATCTGTTCCATCAATCTTTACAAGGTGAATGTAAATGTAACTGGTCTCGCCGGTAGTAATCTGAAAATTCAAAATAATTTAGAACAGATTTTGATTCCCTCAAACGGAGTCTATTCTTTCGCAACTGAGGTTGCTGATCAAGGTTCGTATAACATCAGCTTTCCGCAACAACCGAGTCCTCCTGGTTTAAATCAAACTTGTTCGGTTTATGGAACTCCTCCGGGCGACCCACCCGCTTCCGGCGCGATAGATGGAAATGATATCACCGTTCTGGTGGCTTGTTCTACGAACTCCTACGACGTGAATGTAAAGATGATTGGGCTTGCCGGAACGGGAAGCGCTACCGGTCCGATTTTGAAAAATAACTCGGAACAAATTACGATTCCCGCTAGTCCGTCAACTTCGACCTATACCTTTCCTACACGAATTATCGATGGAGGAAATTATAAGGTCTTAGTGGATCAGGCTCCGTCGAATCCGGATCAAACCTGTTCTTTGAGCGGTTCCGTTTGGAACGAAGGAGTGATTTCAGGTGCGAGCGTGACCGTGGAATATACATGTGTTACGAATTCCTATTCGGTAAAGGTAAACGTAACCGGCTTAGAGGGACAGGGTTTGAAACTGACAAATAACGGCGGGGACGAGTTGACATTCGATTCCAATGGATTACAGACGTTCACCACCGGTATTTTGGATCATTCTAACTATACCGTGGCGATCACGCAACAACCGCTGATCAATCCTCCTTATTCTTATCTTTCGCAAACTTGTTCTTTCGATACGACCTCGCCTGCGCCGGGTCCGACAGGTTCGATCCACGGAGGGCCTATCACGATTCAGGTCGTTTGTTCCAAGATTTTGGGTTTTACGTATTACAGTTTTCTGTCTAGTTTTACGGATCTGGAATATACGTATTCGGGGACAATTACAACGGATGCAAAAATCAAAGTAGATTTACCCTTTGGCGCGGTTCTTCCCAGTTCCGATCCTTCTGCGAGTTTGATTGCAAGTTTCGGTTTGTATTCTTCGGATACTTCGACGAATATAGCGGGTATTCCTCAGGTTTCGGAAGTTACTTCCAATCCCTTCGACGGTTCGACCTCGATCGTTTATACGATCGTAGATGATCTGCTGCCGAGCAGCACAAAAGACTATTTTCTTCTGCTTCGAAAAATCATTCCTATCGTCGGAACCGGAATCGGGCCGGTCTGTTTTGATAATTCCGGCGGTTTTCTCTGCGACGACGGTTCCGGAGGACTCTTGTCCGGATTTCCGACTCAATACGCGAATTATATATATCCCAGAATTTTCAGCGGACCGAATACTATCGGCGCAAGCAATCATCACACCACAAAGGATAAGATCACGGGACTTGTCTGGAAAACCTGTCTCCAGGGGCAAGCGGATGTGGCCGCCCCCAACCATTGTAGCGGAGCAAGCTCCTCCATGAAATGGCCATCCGCCATCACTTCCTGTAGCGGTTTGAATGCCGGAGCCGGATATGCAGGAATTAAGAATTGGAGACTGCCCACAATTTCGGAATTATCTACTTTAGTATATTATGGTGCTGTTGTGTCCCCTTCCGTTCAGTCGAATTACTTTCCGAATCAAGGTTCAAATCTGGATCTCTGGTCGATTAGTAAGAAGACCGCGTCAGGCACTTCCTCTTGGTTTCTACAATTTTCGGACGGTTTTTCTTATGACGCCAATAACAGTTCCGGAGCAAGTGGAGATACGTTTCGGGTTCGTTGTGTCTCGGGCGGACAGTGGCCTCGAGGAGACGGATTGATTACCAATACTTTGATCGATAGAGGAGATGGAAGCGTCGAGGATACTCTTACGAATTTACTTTGGAGGAAATGTTCGAAAGGATTGAGCGGGGCGACCTGCTCCGGCGGTTCCTTCGCTCCTAGTAATTGGAAAAATGCCCTTGGTTATTGTGCGAGTCTCGGATTCGGGCCGGCGGGAAGCCCTTGGAGACTTCCGAGCGTCAACGAATTGAGAACGCTCGTAGATCATAACTTCAACGATCCCTCTTTGATCGAACGATCCCTAAACTTATTTCCGAATACGCAGAACGGAGACTATTGGACCGTGACTAGCTTTTTACAGGATCCGACCCTGGCTTACATCGTTTCCTTTGCGGACGGAACGGTGGAAGCGTATTCGAAGACGGGAAGTACGAAAGAGGTTCGCTGCGTCACCGAAAAAGAATGAGTTATCTCGATTTTGAAATCATTCCACGCCGCAAGCGTCTATCTTAAAATTCTTTTGGAAAGTTGAATTTAAGAATGGTGTGTAAATCGCAAAATAAGGATAATTCCGTTTGTAAACTTTGGAAAAAAATCTATAATTTCCTACAAAACAAAAACCGATTTCGTTTATCGATTTTATCTTTTGTTTCAATGAAAGAATTCAGATGATCGTCCTTTTTTATCTCAGTGGAGGTCTTGCCTTTTTATTAGGAGTTTCACAAATAATCAATTCGTTCGCGAAGAGGAATTGGATTCTTTCCTGTTTATTTTTTTCGATGAGTTTTTATCTGATCAAAGGTATTTGTTTGCTTACGGGAGCTCTGCAGGAGTATTCTCATTTTTTCCTAATCGAAATATTCGTTACCCTTTCCGTCGGTCCGTTATTGTATCTCTATTTCAATCTTTTGATAGAAGACGGCGTACTTCGGAAAAAAAGAATCTATCTAAATTTTATTCCCGCAATTCTGTATCTCCTGTTTTGGGGGATTCATACTTTGAGAATTTTGTTTCAACACGAATCGTTTCGGGATCTCGATCATAATTACGAAAGCCGTTATACGCTTTTATATACCGTTGTTCCTTTATCTCCCGCGATCTACGTGTTTATACTAGCGCGGAAATACTATCTGATATTTAGGAATAATTTCTTTAAGGAAAAATGGCCGATCCATATACAGATCATTTTTATTCTTGCGATGATCTCGTGTGCGATCGGAATTTTGCTGGGAATCCGAACTTTGACGGGTTTGGATCGGGATTTTTTTGAAAGGCTTTATTTCTTTCTTTTGATTCTATTGAGTGGGATCGTTTTTTATACTTTTTTTATTAGTCAAAAATTTCCGATTACGTTCAATATTATTTCCAATACGATCAAACAGATTCAGTATGAAAAGACGACCTTGAAAAAAGTGGACGTAAGCGGCGTCGAGGCGAAGATAAAAAGTCTGATGGAAAACGAAAAAATCTATCAGGACGAAGACTTGAGTCTTAAATCCTTATCAGAAAGGTTGTCTATGACTCCGCATCAGCTGTCCGAATTTTTAAACGTAAAACTAAACATGAATTTTAACAGCCTTGTAAACTTCTATAGGGTTGAGGAAGCAAAACGGTTGTTGACTCAGAGAGAGGATCTCATCATTCTCAATGTCGCATACGAATCAGGATTTAATTCTTTATCCGCGTTTCATACCGCTTTTAAAAAACACGTCGGAGTGAGCCCGAATGCCTTTCGAAAACAAATCTTGAAGAATGAAAAAAGAATTTGAACTAGATAGAATAAAATCCTTCGAACTCGATTTGGTTTTGCGGTCGGAAATAAATGCGCTTCTTGATCGGAAGGAGCGCATTTATCTTTGTTTGAAAAAAACCGAGAATTTTACGCGTTGATTCTGAAGTAAATCACGTCTCCGTCTTGAACGATATATTCTTTTCCTTCGATTCTTAATTTGCCCTCTTCTTTTACTTTGGTCTGCGATCCCGCACGGTCCAAATCCTCGTAGCTCATCACTTCGGCCCGGATAAACCCCTTCTCAAAATCGGAATGGATGACTGCGGCGGCCTTCGGTCCCGTGCTGCCCACAGGAGTCGTCCATGCGCGCACTTCCACTTCTCCAGCGGTAAAGAATGTGATGAGACCCAAGAGTTTATATGCGGTTTTGATCATGCGATCGAGCCCGCTTTCCGATTCTCCAATTTCCGCTAAAAAGTCGAGTTGCTCGTTACGATCCAAACCGGAAATTTCCTCCTCGAATCGGCCGCAGAGGATTACAAGTTCGGCGTTTTCTTCTTTTGCCATCTGGCGAATCTGCTGCAAGAGCGGCGTATCTTTTTTTGCCGCGTCCTTGTCCGCGATGTTTGCGACATACATGACCGGTTTATAGGTGATGAGCTGGAAAGACTTTGCGATTTTTTTTTCGTCGTCTTTGAGATCGGCAAGTCTTGCGGGTTTTCCCGCTTTTAGAAGATCTAGGATTTTTTCGAGAACGACCGCAACTTCCTGCGCTTCTTTGTTTCCGTTCTTCGCATTTTTTGCGACTCTTTGGTATTGTTTGTCCGCGCTGTCCAAGTCCGCAAAGATCAGTTCCATATTTACGACTGCTGCGTCGTCCACGGGATTTACTTTTCCATGAACGTGCGTCACGTTTTCGTCTTCGAAAGCGCGCACAACGTGACAGATCGCGTCTACTTCCCGGATATGGGAAAGAAATTTATTTCCGAGACCTTCTCCTTGGCTCGCCCCTTTGACAAGACCTGCGATATCCACGAATTCTATGATTGCAGGAACGACCTTTTGCGGTTTTGCGATTTCCGCGAGGCGATCCAGTCTGGAATCCGGAACTTCCACGATTCCTTTGTTCGGTTCGATGGTGCAGAAGGGATAATTTTCCATCTGTGCACCCGCTTTGGTAAGGGCGTTGAAAATAGTGGATTTACCTACGTTGGGAAGGCCTACGATGCCGCAATTCAGACTCATGGAGTCCAGGTTTTCCGGGCAAGGTCTATGCGAAAAGTAAAATCGTTATTCCAGTTCCCAGGATTTCCCGGAACCGTCGCTGTTGAGAGAAAAACTTTCCTGCTTTAGCCGGATCAAACGATTTCCTCGAAAGAAGAAATTCAAAACGGAGACTCCGTTCGGAATTTGCAAAGAAGCGCAGCCAGTATAATATATGCCCTCGTTGAATTTCAAATCCTGCCCGGAGTTTAAAAGTCGTATCGCGGTCGTATCGTCCGGTTTTCCGGAAAGAATTTGATTCCATTCATCCGCGGTTTTCTCTCCGGCTAAGAATAGAATTCTTTCCGGGCTCCAAGAAAGTTCGATCGGATTCACGGTAGTTGAAAACCAGAATTTCAAAGATTCAAAATTCAATTCGAAAGAAGCGTTTCCGATCGAAGCGACGACCGTTTTACTCGGCGTTTGTGTTTGCTGAGTATTCCGCGAAGAAGTTTCCTTTGAAGAATTCGGTTTTGCCTGCGCATCGGATTTCCGTTTTTTTTCGGACTTCGTTCGGGATGTGTTCCGCTCTTTGGACTTCTTGGATTTTGCCGGCTTCTTTTTCGAAGTTGTATGTTTGAGTTCGATTTTGTCGGCGTACGTTCCGGAAGTTTGTCCGACCCCTTCTTGTATTTCCGCTTCGCGGGGAAGCGACTCCGAGGTTTTATCCGAAGGTTTTTCCGGATTCAGTTTCGGTTTGGATTTCGTTTTTTGTTTTTTTCTTTTCGGAGAAATCCCTTGTTTGCCCGACTTTTTTGGGGACGTCGGTTTAATTAGGGTTTCTTTTTTTTCCACGACAAAGGAGATCCAAGGGACCGCGTTTCCGGATGGAGAAGTCGGGAGATTCTCCGCAGCGGTTTGCGGAAAAATGTATAAGTCGTATCCGTTTTGACCCGCGAGATTGAGTTGTTCCGCAGGAGCTTCGGAAGCGAACGATCCATAGCCTACGAAAAACGCCGTTCCGTTTTCTTGCAGACGTTTGTTTTTCAGCCGTTTGAAGAATAAGGAAGCTGATTTGTAATATCGGGGTTTGTCCGCTTTTGCGGAAGGTTCGCAGACGAGAACGACGCTGACCGGACGATCCTGTAATCCGCCCGTTTCCGAAAATACATTCCGATCATAGAATATGCAGAAAATGGAAACAAGAAGAAACGCTTTTTTGAGATTCGTCCGGAACATTTCGATCTTAGGCGAGCCCTACGGACTTTAAAAGGGATTTTTCGAACTTCCTATAATTCTTTTCTTCTTTTTCTTGAAAGACCGCATAACGCGTTTTGTATTCCGGATCTTCCGCGGTTAAGGCGGATTTCATTTCGGCGAGATGGGATTCTTCTTCTTTGAGAATGGCTTTTAAACTGACTGGAATTCCGTTTTCTTCCAAGATCCGATCGTATTCCTGATAGAGAAAATCGGCGCGTTCTTCGATGAGATGGGTAACGTAAAGATAGGAAAGAAACGACTGCTTTTTTCCCCGGATTCCGGCCGCGTTTAGGTTTTTCAAAACCATTCCGTCCAGCCTTTGAAAGTATAAAAATGCGGGGAAACCGCAGTGAAGATTTTCCGTTTGATAGTCGGGGCAGGCACCCGGGGAAACTCGTTCGCTCATTCGTTTGAAAAAGTGCGCGTGCCTTGCCTCTTCCGAAGCGTGTCTAAGGATCATTTCGCCCATTCCGATTCCGCTTTGTGTTGCGAAAATTTTTCGGGAGCCCATGTGCTCCAAAAAGGAAATCGTGTTGAGCCAGCGGGAATGTTGTTCGGGTTCTTGGATGATTTTTTGTAAAAAAGTACGAATGGCTTCCGTGGATGAGGAAGTCCGGGTCAAAGCTGCGGTCATAAGCGTATCCTTGAAGACGCGGAGAAAAAATCATCGCTTTTTAAACTTTCCGCAGGATTTTATGTAGGAAAAGAATTTTGGAATTTGAAAGTCTCGTCGCACATGAATACAACCTTATCCTCCTTGAAGCAATACGGAAGTCTCATCAAGTTTTCGCATACACTGTTCGCTCTTCCCTTTGCCGGAATCGCTTTCCTACTCGCGTTTTTAAAAACATACGGAAAATCCGTTTTGGAATGGGTGATTCTTTCCGTACTCATTCTGATTTCGATGGTCTTGGCCCGTTCGGCCGCGATGGGTTTTAATCGCATCGTAGATACGGATATCGACGCAAAAAACAAACGCACCCAGGATCGCGAAATTCCCGCCGGAAAAATTTCCAAACGTTCCGCGATTCTCTTCGTCGTTCTTTCCTCTCTCGGATTTATCGTTGTGTGTTGGTTCATCAATCCGATGGCTTGGTGGCTTTCCTTTCCGACTCTGATGATTCTTTTGGGATATTCTCTTGCAAAGCGGTTCACTTGGCTTTGTCATTTTATTTTGGGGTTTTCGATCGGTCTCGCACCTCTCGCTACTTGGGTTGCGATTCGGGAAGAAATCGTTTGGGAACCGCTTCTCTGGACGATCGGTCTTGCGTTCAATCTTGCGGGCTTTGATATTTTGTATGCGCTTCAGGATCGGGAGTTCGATCAAAAGGAAGGTTTATACTCGGTTCCCGCAAAATTCGGAAGAAGAAATTCTCTTTGGATCGCGATTGCGAGTCACGTGATTTGTGTCGGTTTTTTATTCGCCGCCGGAATCGTTTCCGGATTAGGTCCGGTGTTTTTGGTTTTTCTCGGGATTACTGCGTATCTTCTCTTTCAAGAACATAAGATCGCAAGAGCCGCGGGGGAGAATTTTTTTCCTCCGAAGTTTTATCAGATTCATTCCTATATTTCCCTGATTTTATTCGCGGGACTTTTGATCGACCGTTTCTTTTATTTGGTGATTCTCGGTTGATCGCGAAAAAGATTTTCCGAAAGGTCGGAAAAAAAGAATGATCGAGCGGTTTTGAAGAAGCTGTGATGTCGCGTGAATCGTCGACTTTAAACAGTCGGATCGCGATTAAAAAGTATAGTATAATATTTGAATGGATTGGAACAAACTATGAAACTCGTATTGGGAATGGCCGGCGCCAGCGGTTCGATTTATGCGGAACGGTTTATCAAGGCATTGTTTACGATCGAAGGTACCACTTTTTTTATCTGCAGTCCGGCTTCTCTTCGCGTGTTTCGGGAGGAGATGGAATGTAAGGTTTCTTCTCCGAAGGAAATTTTGGACTTTATCGCTTCCAAATACAAACTGCAGACTTCTTCCCAGAAATTCGAGATCCGTAATTTTTCCGATATCGGAGCGGATATCGCTTCCGGTTCCAATCCTTGGAAGGCGATGACGATTCTTCCCTGTTCAATGAAAACGATCGCCTCGATTAACGCGGGTTTGACGGAAAATCTCATCGAAAGAGCGGCAGACGTAACGCTGAAAGAAAGAAGAACGCTCGTGCTTGTTCCGAGAGAAGCCCCTTATAATCGGATTCATCTCAAGAATATGCTGGAGCTTCACGACGCGGGCGGAACGATCTTACCCGCATCTCCCGGATTTTATCAGATGCCGAAATCGCTTGAAGACTTGGGGGATTTTATCGCGGAACGGGTGTTTCGTTTGTTGGGAATGGAATTGGATCTGTACCCAAGATGGGCGCCTTCAAAAACGAACGAAGAATGAGAAACAAATCGATTGTACACGGGGAATATCGGATTCGCAGCGATCAACGGAACGTTTTTATCGTTTCAGGAAAATTGTCTTTTGTTAAGCGAAATACTCGATGTCATGAATCTTCTTTTTGAGAGTGGATGCGTCTTCGTAGTTTTCTTTGGAAATCGCGTTGAACTTCTGAAGATACAATCCGATCAATTCTTCTCCCGTTTGTCCCGGCAAAAAAAGAGCCTTTTTGAAATTATCCAAATCGAACTCGGGGTGTTTTACGGAAAAATTTTCCACGAGCTGATCCATTTTGATCAGAGAAGCTTCTCTCGCGATTCCGGTCGATCTTCTGATTTTTAGGGAAAGATTGGCGAGAGCGTCTAGATATTCTCTGACCCCGCTTTCTTCCTCCGGAAAACTGACTTGGCCTCCGCCTACCTCTCTATTTTTGCAGATCTCGACGTACTTGATGACTACGCTGTTGAACTGATCCATTCTTTCCTGAATGTAATCGTTAGAGGCTTCTTTGGATGCGGGCATCTCGAAGTCACGGATTTTGATCACGTCGTACTTCTCGATGTTTTCGGAGATTACCTTCTTCAATTCCTCGTAACTTTCCAACGACACGGGAGGAAATGTTACGACGGGAAAGTTCTCTCCTATTTTTAGAAAGCTGACCACTACGTTAGACGCGATGATCTTCCCTCCGGGGCTGAGAGGGTTTTCACCAAAGACGTTGCAATATACGATCAAATTGCCCGTAGGGTTTTTTTCGGATCCCTTTTCAAACTTCAAGGTTCACCTCCCATCTCTATGTACAACAGACTCCAAAGCGCCTATTATTCCCACTTTTTTATTTCTTCATTTAGACTATCGAATATACTTTTGTAGGCTTGATATACGGGACCGTTTTTATCTTTGAGTACGGCCGGTTTCCCGTCTTCTCCCGCATTCATGATGTCCATTGTTAAAGGAATGCCACCAAGAAAGCTGGCATCGGATGATTCGGCTAACTTCTGCCCTCCGCCTTTGCTAAATATGGCAGAAGCGTGTCCGCACTTGGGACAAATGAACTCGCTCATGTTCTCGACAATTCCGAGTATCGGAACCTTTACTTGGGCGAACATGGCAGACGCGCGGTTCGCATCCAATAATGCGACCGACTGAGGAGTGGTTACGATCACGGCTCCGTTTAGATCGATCAATTGCGCGAGAGAAAGTTGAACGTCGCCGGTTCCGGGAGGAAGATCGATAAAAAGATAATCCAAATCGTCCCAGACGATATCGTATAAGAACTGTTCGACGGCCTTTCCGAGCATCGGCCCTCTCCAGACGACGGGTTGTTTTTCATCGATCAAGAAGGAAAAGGAAATGAGTTTGAGTCCGTCTTTTTCCAAAGGATAGATTTTATCTTCCTCCGCTTTCAGAGCCACTCTTCCGTTGACCCCGAACATTTTACCGACCGAAGGACCGTAGATATCGGCGTCCAGGATTCCCACTTTATATCCGAGTGATGCGGCCATCGCCGCGAGGTTCACTGTGACGGTGGATTTACCGACTCCCCCTTTTCCGGAGCCGATCGCGATGACGTTCTTCACACCGGGGATTTTGTTGGAATCGTCGAGAACGAGTTTGGGATCGACTTCGAACTTGATCTTTACCTTGCCCACTCCTTCGAGTTTGGTGAGAGTCTGACGAATCTGGGCCTCCAGTCCGATTTGAATTCTTCTGTCTTGGCTCGGAGTTTTGAGAAGAATACTCGTTTCTCCTTCTTGAATGTCGAGAGAACCCACCATGCCTAAGGACACGATGTCTTTTTTGAGTTCGGGATGTTTGATCTTCGTAAGTTCGCGTTGGATCTTAACTGCTTCGATTGTTGCCATTCTATTCCTTTTCTGAATACGAAACCAGCGGGGCTTTCGTAAATTTAGACTGTTCTGAATTGTAAGTATATCTTTGAATTTTGACGTTCCGTTTTTCGACTTCCAAAACATGGAATCCGCTTTCGTGTCGACGATCGGGAAGTCTCGTGCTGGACGCAGAATTGACCACGTAATACGGCAGAGATTCTCCGGGGAGTTTCACCCAGTTCGTATGAACGTGTCCATGCAGATACGCGAGAGGAGGTTTTTCCTTTAAGAGAGAGGCGATTTCATCGCGGTTTAGCAATTTATGATGTTCAGTTTCCTGACGATCGGCCGGATTCCAAATCGGATGATGACAAACAAGAATGTAGTCTTCGATCTTTTTTTCGGTAAGAATCCGATTCGTTTGCGAAACGATCTCCGGTTGTATCCTTCCATAAGCTCCTAAAATGGAAAGAGGAATGCTCGAATCCCAACCGACAAAATGAAGTCCGCTTATTTTTTTAATACGAATATAATGCGCGTTATGCGAAATCGATTCTCCCGAAAGGTCGGAATAATATTTTTCGTAGAGTGCATTTTCGCCTACGGACTGTTTTACGTAGCGGTCGTGATTTCCCGGAATATAAAAAACTTTTTCGCGAGGAAGTTCGCTTAACAATTTTCCCGCTTCTTTAAATTCGAGTTCGTGAGATACGTTCGTAATGTCTCCCGACACAACAATCGCGTCCGGATTTTCGGTTTCGATAAACCGAAGAATCGAATCCCAAACTTGTTTCGGATATTTTTTCTTTCTTCTCAAATTGTAGTTCAAGTATCCTACGAACATCTTTCCTTTGAGTTGGAAGAAAGGAACGGGAGTCGGAAAATGCAGATCTGATAAGTGAAGGATTTTCATTCGGATTCGAAAAGTTCCAAGATTCCCAGCAATTCCCCTTTGCGGACGATAGAACCTTTCTCTTTTATAATTTGCGTTAGTTTGCCTTTGACGGGAGACTCCATCGGGAAGCAAGCCTTGTCGGTTACTAACTCTAAAATTTCCTGACCTGGTTCCACCGAGTCGCCTAACTTCGAATTCCAATGTACGAGTTCGATCTTGTCGGTATCTCCAAGGTCCGGTGTGATCAATTCAAAAATGCCGGATTTTGGTTTCATGATTTAAAACAAACTTGCGTAAAAGACTTTGCGCATCAATGATACCTAAAAAACTCGGCGGGGATATATGGCAAACCAGAAAACAGCGCTCAAAGGCGACGAGATTCTGAAAAATATCGAGGCATTAAAGAAGAAGAAATTCTTTCATCTCGAACTCAAAGGTCTTACCAAACCAACCCGCGACATTCTATCGGAACTAGTAAACGGAATTTTAGATGAAATCGGAGCCAATCCCCTCGCCGGATTTCATCTCTTCAGCGGACTTATGGAAGCCTTGCTCAACGCGATTAAGGCGAATATTCGGCATATCATTTTCAGAGACGAACTTCTTAAGAAATTGGAACAGGGCGAATCCAGCCGGGAAGACGCGGAAGAACTCTTGGAAATCATTATGGAAACATCCCTACTTCGGGATGCGATGCATCGTTATATCGTTCCCGATAAGGTGAAGAAGCAGGTGCAAAGCGTTCTTTCCTTGGAAGATAAGATCCGCACCAAGAAGAAAGTTTTGACGGAAAGCGAGAAGGTTTTTCTCACCGATGTTCGTGAAAAGATCAAGAAATACAACATGAACATCTCCTTAAAGATTCGTATTACTCCGGACGAATTGAGTTTTCGGATTCGGAACGATTCGCCGATCCATCATTTGGATTTCGAAAGAATCCAAGAATCCAGACTCAAACACAAAGAACTCTACGATCAAGGAAATTCGGCGGACTTTTTTCGTCCCGAGTTTTTGAACGAAAAGGAAAGTGCGGGTTTCGGGATCGCGATGATCGACGAAGGATTTTATAGTATCGGTTTGAATCCTTTGGATCTTTTGACCATCACTTCGGGAGCTAGAACGACCACCGTTTATATGAAGTATCCGATTTCCGGTTTGAAGATGGATTTTTGAAAAAAATTCTAGCTTTAGATATTCTCCTTATGATTTTTATAGCTTAGGAACGTTTCATTCGGTCGGACTTCAGTTTTTCCAAATTTTCGAACTGAAAGGATAGAATTTTGTTAAGCGACAATCGAATGTCGCTTAACAATGAGATGAACCGTTTTCGGCGATCCTGAGAGTCCGTTTATGAAAGGAATTCGACCTTCACTCCCTGCGGGTCGTTCGGTATGGATCGATTCTGTAGATCTTACCGCTTCCAAAGTCGCTTAAATACACTTTCCCCGCAGCGTCTCTCCCAAACGAAGAAATCAAAACCGGCCATTTTCCGAGGGTATAAACTGTTTTCGCGGGTTGTCCCGATACGTCCGGAAGGTCCAAGGCCCATATTCGTCCGGAAACAAAATCGGCAAAGACGTACTTCCCGTTTAAATTCGAAATCGCCTCGTTGGAATAAACGTAGCCGCCCGTGATCGATTGCCCCTCTTCTCTTCCATACTCGTAGATCGGATCGGTCAAACCTTCCTCTTTGCAGTTTTGTTTCGGATCAAAGCAATGAGTCGCTTCTTTGGCATTCCATCCGTAGTTTTTTCCTTTTTCGACGATGTCGACTTCTTCCCAAAGATCTTGTCCCACGTCGGCAAGAATCAATCTTCCCCGCGGATCGAAACCGTATCTCCAAGGATTTCGAAAACCGTACGCGAACGTTTCGGGCGCACAGCAAGAGTCGTTTATAAAAGGATTGTCCGCAGGAATCTTATACGCTTTTCCGTTTTCCGTCGCATTCACATCCACACGAAGCATGCTTCCTAGAAAGGTTTTCGGATTCTGTCCGTTCTTTTTCGGATCGTCCTTCCAACCTCCGTCTCCCCATCCTATATAAAGATATCCGTCGGGTCCGAATGCGAGTTGTCCCGCGTTGTGGTTTGGATACGGCTGTTGCACTTCCATGATGATTCGTTCGGAAGCGATTTTAGAATTCGAGATATCTTTCGGATCCGATACGATCCATTCTCCGACTCGGCTCGTGTCCTTTCCGTTTACCTTCAACACATAGTTGAGATAAATTTTTCCGTTCTTTGCAAAGTTCGGATGGAACGCCAAACCGAGAAGTCCCTGTTCCGCTTCGGAAAGTACATTCAAAGTTAATAATATTCCGGTTTCATTCTTTCGAACCTTTCCCCAACGAAGAATCCCCTTCTGTTCCGTGACTAAAAAAGTTTGCGATTCTCCCGGAGGGAATTGAATGTCCGTGGGTTGTTTGAATCCCGCGGAAATTTCGGTAAGAGTAATTTCGATTTTTTCTTTTGTCGTGTCTTTTCCGGAATAATTCGGTTGAAGAAGATTCGGATCGCCTTCGCTTTTATATTTATCGGGAGCGCCGATAACTTCTACGAGAACCGTTTGAATCCACTCGCAGCCGCTCAACGCAAAAAGAACGGAAACGAGGATACAAAGTTTGGAAATCTTTTTCCAAACCGATGAAAGTGTAACGTTTGAAAAGGATGAAGGAAATTGCATGGACCTATTTGCTTTTTTTTCAAGAAAAGGTCAAATAGAATGCGCTTGATTTCAGTCGTACTAAAACCGAAATTGTGGGAACTCATACGAGGATCGGACTACGAAGAACGGTCCAAACGGTCCGATGGGACGTAATCTGTAGGAACTCCCTCTTATAGAATATACTGACTGAGATCCTTGTTCTGGATCACTCCCTGCAAACGATCGGTCACGTATTTCCCGTCGATTTTTACCTTTCTTTGAGCTTCGGGAAGATCCGGCCCTTCAAAGCTCACTTCTTCCAGAAGTCGTTCTAGGATGGTATTGAGTCTTCTCGCTCCGATATTCTCGTGTTTCTCGTTCATATCGTAGGCGATTCTTGCGATCTCTTGGATTCCATCCGTCGCGAATTCCAATTGAATTCCATCCGTCGACAAAAGGGCTTCGTATTGTCTCGTTAGGGAAGAACGCGGCGCGGTCAGAATTTTTTCAAAGTCTTCGCGGGACAGTTTTTCGAGTTCGACTCGGATCGGAAATCTTCCCTGCAACTCGGGAATGAGATCGGAAGGTTTCGTCATGTGAAACGCACCGGCAGCGATGAAAAGAATATGATCGGTTTTGACCGGGCCGATCTTCGTGTTTACGGTAGCTCCTTCCACGATGGGAAGCAGATCTCTTTGAACTCCTTCCCGCGAAACGTCGGCTCCGCTCTTTCCCTCTCTTCCCGCGATCTTATCGATCTCGTCCAGAAAGATGATTCCCATCTCTTCCACGCGTCGAAGCGCTTCCCTTTGGACCTTATCGGGATCGAGAAGTTTTTCCGCTTCGAATTCTTCCAGGGCTTTGAGGGCTTCGGGGATTTTGAGTTTCCGTTTTTTATTTTTTTTGGGAAGCATATCTCCCAAAACGTTTTGAAGCTGATTGTCGAGATCGTCCAAATTTCCCGCGCCGAATACTTGCAACATCGGAATCTGATTCATAGTCGGATTCGGAAGATCGAGTTCCACTTCCTGATCGTCCAGCTTTCCGTTTTTTAATTTCTTTCTCATAAATTCTCTGGTTTCGAGAAAATGAGTTTTTCTTTCTTCTTCATCGCTTAACGGCGATGAGGCGGCAAATCCCATTCCTTGTCCGCCGTGTTTGTTGTCTCCGGGAAACGGGAGGAGAATGTCGAGAAGCGCTTCCTCCGCTTTTTGTTTCGCCGTTTCTTCCACGCGGGTTCTGAATTCCTGTTTTACGAGATTCATCGAGATGACCGCGAGGTCGCGGATCATCGACTCGACGTCTCTTCCGACGTAACCGACCTCGGTGTATTTCGTCGCTTCCACTTTGAGAAACGGAGCGCCGCAGAGTTTGGAAAGTCTTCTCGCGATTTCAGTTTTACCGACGCCGGTCGGTCCGATCATGATGATGTTTTTCGGATAAATTTCCTCTTTCATTTCCGGATCCAGTTTTTTGCGTCTGGTTCTGTTTCTAAGAGCGATCGCGACCGCCTTCTTCGCATTTTTCTGACCGATGATATGTTCGTCGAGTTTGGAGACGATTTGTCTCGGTGTAAATTCCTCTTCGGTCGATGATATGAGTTCCTGGTCTGTTGCGTGGTCTGTCATAGATGGTTCTTTTAAAGAATTTCTTCTATCGTAATATGATCGTTGGTATAGATGCAGATGTCCGCGGCGATTTTCATCGAAGATTCCACGATTTCCCTCGGAGAAAGATCCGTGTGATCGTAAAGCGCGCGAGCGGCGGCTAACGCGTAGTTTCCGCCGGAGCCGATCGCGATCACCCCTTCGTCTGGCGAAATCACGTCCCCCGTTCCCGATATCAAAAAGGATTCTTCCTTGTCGGCTACGATCAACAAAGCTTCGAGTCTGCGAAGCATTCGATCCGTTCTCCATTCTCTTGCGAGCTCCACGGCGCTTCTGGAAAGACTTCCGCCGAATTCCTGAACCTTCTTTTCAAAAAGTTCGAAGAGCGTGAACGCGTCCGCGGCCGATCCCGCAAAACCGGAAAGAATTTTCCCGTCGTACAATCTTCTGATTTTTTTCGCGGTGTTTTTCATGACGGTATTTCCCATGGAAACCTGACCGTCTCCGCCGATGGCTACTTTTCCGTTTTTGCGTACGCAGAGAATCGTGGTGGAACGAATTTTATTTTCTGGCATGTGGATGGGCCTTTCTATAAACCTCTTTGATTTTTTCCTTACTCACGCTGAGATAAATCTGCGTGGTGGAAAGCGAAGAATGTCCGAGCAATTCCTGCACCGCTCTGATATCCGCTCCCGCGTCGAGAAGATCGGTCGCAAAGGTATGTCTGAATTTATGGGGCGTGATCGTTTTTTCCCAACCCATTTTCTTTCTTCTTTCATTCAAAATATAACGTACGCCCCGAGTCGTCAGTTTCTTTCCTTTTTGATTCAGAAAAATTTCCTCCGCATCGGGGAAAAAGCCGTTTCGATAATCCAGATATTTCCGCAGAGAATCGACCGCCTCTTTTCCAAAGTATACGAATCGTTCTTTTTGACCCTTTCCGAGAACTTTGAGAATCGTTAGATCCTTGGAAAGAGCGGAAAGTTTCGCGTTGACCAACTCGAACACCCGAAGACCGGAAGAATATAAGACTTCGATCATGGCCTTGTCGCGGATGTCCAAAATTTCGGAGGTTCGTTCCGCTTCGAATTCTAAGATTTCTTCGGTTTCGTTGATTCTGAAATTTTTGGGAATTTCTCTTCTGACTTTCGGAAAGCTGATCTGCATCGCGGGATTGGAAGCGACCAAATCCTCGCGGAGAAGAACCTTATAAAACGTTCTCAGCGAGGAAAGTTTTCTGCTTTGTGATCTTCGATCGAGTCCGTGTTGTTTGGCGAGATATGCGAAATACGATCGTATGTCCACGGGTTCGATTTGAAGAATATCGAGTTGTTCCTTTTCGCAAAAGTCGAAGAAGAATTTCAAATCGATTCCGTATGCGTTCAGAGTGTTTTGCGAATAATTCTTTTCGATCCGTAAATACGTGATGAATTTTTCAGCCGCCTGATTTTGGGACGCGGATGCGAACGTAGGAAGTCGGAAAGGATAATCGCCCAATTTGAATGCTCCACAGGATAATTTCTTAAAAAAGAATTTTAGTCCGCCGGGAAAATCTGATTCTCTCTGCAAAATAAAAATTCTTCGAATAAAGCGGACGTTCATCGTTTCCTTGCGAGAAACGGGCGCGTTCCGTCTTTTTATTTATCGGAGAGTTTCTGAAATCCGTTTTTCCTTTCTCGGATCCAATCGGAGATTTTTTGCAAAGAAGCCTTTACCAGTTCGGGTATTTTTTCTTTTTCTTCGGGCCGAAAATTGGAGAGTACATAATCCGGAACTTCCGATGAGTGGGCGGGTTTTCCGACTCCGAAACGCAGTCGGAAAAACGTGTTCGCTCCTAACTTTTCCACGATGTCGCGAAGTCCGTTGTGGCCCGCGTGACCACCCCCGCCTTTCAATTTCAACTTTCCGAATTCGAAATCGATTTCGTCGTGAATGACCAAAATGTTTTCAGGAGGAATTCCGTTTTTCTTTGCGATTTCGGCCACCGCCTTCCCGGAAAGATTCATGAATTCAAGAGGTTTGAGATAAAAGAGCGTGATTCCGTCTTCGTCCGTTCTCGCAAGGGAATACTTCGAGTTCGTTTGATAGATTCCCCCCGAAGAAGAATCCAAAAAAGAATCCAGAATCACAAAACCGATGTTATGCCGGTGATTCGCGTATTTCTGGCCGGGGTTTCCGATGCCTACTAATAAAAGTTTTAAGTTTGCCATGGTTGAAGGATCTGATTGAGCATTTTTTCAGTCGCGTGTACGGCTGCGATCGTTTGATCCGGATGAACTCCCATAGTTTTGAAGGTTTGATCTTCCTCTAAATCGGCGGACTTATTCCAGGTGATCATGGTTTCGACGAGGGCGTCCGTTTTTCCTCCGGGAGGAATTCTGACTTCGTAGTCCATGAGTTTCGGAATGCTGATCCCGAGACGGTTCGTGATTTTGGTAAGCGCGTTCATAAACGCATCATAACCCCCGTCTCCTTCGGAAATTTCCTTATGTACCTTTCCTTGGTATTCGATTTCGATTTGAGCATGCGGTCTAATTCCGATACCGGAATGAATATTGCAAGATTTGATCGTAAGAACCTTTTCTCCGGTTCTACCCGAAACGTCGGCGATGATAAAGGGAAGATCTTCCGGTGTTACGAGTTTGTTTTGGTCCCCGAGTTCGATGACCCGTTCCAAAACCTTTTGCAATACGACGTCGCTCAACACCATTCCGAGTTGTTTTACGTTTTCGGAAATGCTCGCTTTGCCTGCAAGCTTTCCCAACGCGTAACTTCTTTTCCGTCCGAATCGTTCCGGTAAAATCGGATTTGCGTAGAGATTTCCTTTTTTATCTCCGTCGGCGTGAACTCCGGCGGTTTGTGTGAATACGTCTTCTCCCACGATCGGTCTGTTTGCGGAGATTCTTTTTCCACTGAAGACCTCCACGAGTCGGCTCGCTTCCGTGATTGCAAGTTCGTTGACGTTCGTCTTAGCGGAAGATTTGTCGTGGATCGCGGTGATGAGCGCCTCAAGCGGTGTGTTTCCAGCCCTTTCTCCCAGTCCGTTCATGGATGCGTGCAAACCTTTTACTCCGGCGCGGATTGCTTCGAGGCTGTTCGCCACCGAAAGATCGTAATCGTTGTGTCCGTGAAACTCGAAGTGAAGTTCGGGATACTTCTGAATCAGGCTGTCGATTCCTCGAAACGTTTCCGCAGGAGAAAGAACGCCTAACGTGTCGGGAAGAAAAATTCTTTCGATATGTTCCTTGCTGAGATGTTCCACAAGGCTCATCACGTAATCGGGACTGTTCCGAAATCCGTTCGACCAGTCTTCGAGATAAACGTTGACCCTCAGTCCGTTCTTGATCGCGTATTCGATGACGAAAGAAACGTCCGTGAAGAATTCTTTCGGAGTTTTGTTTAATTGTTTTTCAAGATGATGTAGGGAACCTTTCGTAAGAAGATTCAAAACCTTTGCACCGCTGTCTCGAATCCAATCCACGGTTTTGTTTCCGTCCACGAATCCCAAGAGTTCGATCCGATCGGCGATTTTTTCGCTCTCGGCCCATTCTATGATTTTTTGAACGGTTTCGAATTCTCCCTTGGAAACCCTTGCGGAAGCGATTTCCACGCGGTCCACGTTGAGTTTTTGTAATAAGAATTTTGCAATATTCAATTTTTCGGAAGTGGAAAAGCTGACTCCTCTGGTTTGCTCTCCGTCTCTCAACGTTACGTCTAAAATCTCCAGTTTGTTTTTCGTCTTTGTCATTTGAGATACCTTTTGAGAGTGTCCTTATCAGGACCTAATACTTCGACCAAAGTGGAACCCGGATTGGAAATTCCGAACTGCGAATAATCGACTTCCTTTAAAAAATCATGGGACCGGATCGTATCGACGGTCAATTTCTTGAGAATTCCTTCTCCGATTCCGTGAACGATTTCGATCAGCGTTTCTCCCGCCAAAAAAGCCTCTTGGATTTCCCGTTCGAGTTTTTGTTGGGCTTCCTCAAACCTGAGTTTGCGGATGTAGATCGTTTTCGCTCCTGAATATCCAGATTTGACGGAATTTTTTTTCATACAATCCGGGACTCTCTTTTACGTACCAGTGTTTTTTTGTTCGGGCTACAGAAAACAAAGAATTTCATTTTTTATGCTTTCACTCTCTGAGCGATTCGGTACAATTTTCCATCCATCCATTCTATAAAAAAGAGGAAGGTTCGAAAATCTTGAGCGAACAACCAGAATCCAAAACGCCTGCAGCCAAGTTAGTGGATAAAAAAAGGATCGCGATTTGCGGGGGAACACTCGGACGCGAGAATCGGTATTACGTTCGAGGTCAGGTTGTGGACGCGGGAATCACGGAAGAAATGCGGGACGATTCCCGTTGGGATCTGATGAACGGTCTTTTCGAAGGCCAAGAATACGAAATCACTCCGTTTTTGGATTACGGTCTCGAACCGGTCCGCAAACCGATCTTAGTCGCGGAAATCTGGGATGAATCAAACAACCTCGTACACCAATCTCCCGAAATCAAAGGAGACGACGGTGGATTCTTCTTTCACGAATTCACAAAACCGTTGACCCCCGGAAAGTATACGTTTCAGATTCATTTTCGAAGATTGGATTCTTACAGACAATTCACCAAGGACATCGCCTATCTCAATCAGAAGGGAAAGAGCGAAATTTCGGGTCAATCTCTGATCGGCAAAGGCAAGCTTCGAATTCTTCCCGAAAACTTCAGCGGCTTCGTGACGACTTCGGACATCGATCAAACCTATCTCGCGACCGACATTCATTCGAACAAAGGAAAACTTTCCACGTTATTCGAAACGCCGCAGCAAAAGCTTCCTCTTCCCGGAATGCCCGCGCTCTACCGCGAAATCCGAATGGCGACCGATGATTCTCCCTTATGTTTTATTTCCGCGAGTCCGCATTTTTTCAGAAGAACCTTGTTAACGACGATTCGCAGTCATTCCATCGTTACCGAATCGTTGCATCTCAAGTATCTGGAAGGAACGATCAAAGGGATCGTCGAAAAATTTTGGGATTCGGTGACACATCCGGCCAAATTCATCACGGACGGAATTTTGGGTTCGGTGGAACGAATTCGAAAATTCGCCGGAGCTTCGTTTCAGAGTCTGTTCGATCAGATGAGTTATAAACTTACGATTCTTCTCCGGGATCGTTTGTATCTGCCCACCAACTCAAAGGAAATATTGATCGGAGACAACACCGAAAGCGACTATCTGATCTTTCTTTTGTATCAATACATTCTTTGCGGAAAAATGCAGGGAAAGGAATTGGAAGATTATCTCTATCATCTCAATTTTTTGGGAAGAGACGCGATCACGAGAGACGCGGCAAAAACGATTCGCGAACTCGGAGAAGAAAACCGCAAGATTCACGGAGATGTAAATTCTGTATCGCTCGTTCTTATCAATAAAACCGCGCACGGACCGGACGAAGAGGAAATGCACTGGAACGTTCAGAGCGCGCTTCCCGCGGGAATCGATCCGTTCAAACAAAAAGAAATTCGTTCGTATGTTCTTACCGAAGGCGCGCCGGGGTTTGCGGTTGTACTTCAAGATAATGGAATATTAGATACTTCTGCAGTGTTTCGAATCGTCGCGGAAATGGCCGGAGAATGGATGGAAGGCCATGTGATCGATTCTCAAGCGATTATGGACTGGATTCGAGATCTTTCTTTGCCGGGCGATTATCAGGACGAAAAGGATCTGATCTTGGAAGGATTGAAGAAGGCTTTCAACAAGGAAGAAATTTCTTAAAATCGAATCAGAATCAGAATTTTATCAGTTTTTTTGTTTTTTGATGCGGATTGTTTTGTCGGACCAAGTTGCGTGGGAACTCATACGAATTCCCAGTTCACGATAGGATTCTTCTAAGAATTGGTTTTCCCCGTTTTTTGTCTGCGAAACCAGAAAAACAAAACCGCGAAAATCACGATCAAAGTAAGAATGATCCTATTATAAATTTCTAAAAAACCCAGAACGTCTTCCCAGTGCGACCCGAGATAAAAACCGGAAAAAATCAAAATTCCGCACCAAAGAGAAACGGCTATGCTGAAAGCTCCGAAAAACAAAATCGGATTCATCTTCACCATTCCGGCGACGATCGAAACAAAGAATCGGATTCCCGCGGAGAATCGGCTGAACAAAATGACTAAGATCGAATTTCTGCGAAACCAAGCGAACGTCTTTTCGATCGATTCTTCGTCGTAGAGAGAATCCTTAAACGGAAAATTCTTTTTGCGAACCCAATGCAGGAACATTTGTCCGAAACGATACATGATCCAAGCCCCGAATAAATTGCCGGCAAACGTGCTCGTAACCAGAGCCGGCCAACCGAATGAATTCAGATTTCTTGCGACGAGAAATCCTCCGAACACGGTGATCGTATCTCCCGGCCAGGGAGGAAAAACGTTTTCCGCAAAATTGGAGAAGGCGAAAAAGAGCCAGAGAAAGATCGGGTCCGTTTCGGAAAAACGGTTTAGAATTTGGATCAGCGTTTCCTGAAAAGTCATGGAGGATGAATAAAAGAATTGTCAGTGACGGAGCATAGGGTTCAAGTAAAAAAAAGTGAACCTTCCATCTATGAAATTTTCTTTTTCCATGTTCCAGCACGTTTGGAAAACCGTTTTTCTCACAACAGCGGTTTTCAGTCTTGTCTCTCCCGCGTTCGGCGAAACTTCCAAGGATAAAACCGAACTCTATCGTTATAATAAATTGACTCTGCAAAATAATCCCGTTCGAAATCCGAGATCGCTTCCGATCGAATTCGTTCCGGAAGGTTCGGATCTGATCTATTCCACGGAATTGAAATCCGAGCGCGGTTATTTCGATACGAGAGAATCCTTTCTTTTGTTCACGCACGTATTTAAGAAAAAGCAGATGGAAGTTTATTATTCTTCCATTTTTAAATCGCTCTATTGGAAAGTCCTTCAGGAAGAAGTAACCGATTCCAAAACGATCATCATGGCGGAAAGCCAAAACAAAAAAGTCGTAACGATTCAGATCGAAGCACAGGACAACGGAAGCAGAATCAAACTTTTCTATAAAAAATCGGGAACTTGAACGTCATGATCGAGCCAGCACATGCAAACCCCGAACCGGGAAAATATACGTTTCTGATATTCTTTTCGATCCTGTTTATCTTCGCGCTCGGCGTTTTCTTTCTCGTATTTCGTCCGTATTTGTATTCTTCTTTGATGGCGCTGATTTTGTATCTCGCAACCAGAAGACAATACAAACTCTTGAAGGGATATTTAGGGGAGAAGTTTCAGTGGCTCGTACCGTGGATCATGATCACTCTCGTTTCGATGATCGTTCTCATCCCATCGTATTTCGTGATCCGCACCTTGATTCAAGAGGCGCTTTCGATTCTTTTTAAAATGAGAATTTCGTTAAGCGAAGACAAGGTCATCGAAACTCTGATGAACTTCGCGATGCTCACGGATTTCATCACTGACAACGAATTCTTCTGGGTAAAAGTTCCCGAAATCTACGGAGAATTCGCGGAGAACTACGTCGATATTCTCAACTTGGATTCGATCTACGGAATTTTGAGCAACGCCTCTTCGTTTATTTTAGGAAACATCGAACTCCCGACCGGAATTCTGATGAATCTTTTCTTCGCTTTGCTCGTTTTATTCTTTTTGTATCAAGACGGAAAAAAAGTCGAACGGTTCATCTTGGACAATCTTCCCTTTTCCAGACAACTCGAGGAACAGGTGGGAAGAAAAGTGACGTCCGCCGTACAAACCGTAATCCGCGGAAATCTCATCATTTCGATCTTACAGGGAACTGCGATCTATGTCCTTCTTTTGATCGCGGGAATTTCGAGTCCGTTTTTATACGCGAGTTTGGCCGCTTTTTTTTCCATCATTCCCGTGATCGGAACGTCGGTGGTTTGGTTGCCGATCGGGCTTTATATTCTCTTTTTGGAAAACAATCCGATGATGGCCGTGTTTTTTATGGGAAGCGGTTTGTTCTTTTATCTCGCTCTGGAGAATTTCGTAAAACCGAGAATGCTCGATAAAAAACTGCAGGTTCACCCTCTTCTGATTTTTCTTTCCCTCATCGGAGGAATCAAGGAATTCGGAATCATGGGACTCGTTGTCGGACCGGTCGCCGTCACGTTAGTCGTCATTCTTTGGGATTTTTGGAAACTCTACCGTAGAGAATTGATTCTGAACAAGGGGCATCGGTAAACCGATTGGAAGATTCCAAACCACTTTCCGTTTCGGAAGTCACGAGGATTCTCAAAACTCTCATCACCGGATCCAAGGACTTAAAGAACATCTGGGTTCGGGGAGAAATCTCCAATTACAGCAAACCCAGTTCCGGACATATTTACTTTTCGCTGAAAGATTCCGGATCGCTGATCCGTTGCACTTTTTTCAATTATTCCAATAAGAATTATTCCGGAAAACCTCTCTCCGACGGAAAGGAAATCCAAGTCTACGGAACGGTGACTCTTTACGAAGCGGGAGGTTCTTACAACCTCAACGTAACGCGGGTCGAAGAACTTGGACAAGGCGATATTCTTCTTCAAATCGAAAAGTTGAAACAAAAACTGGCTGCGGAAGGACTCTTTGATCCCGAACGCAAACGGAGAATTCCTTCGTTTCCCAAAACTCTCGGAATCGCGACCTCGCCTTCGGGTGCTGCGATCGAAGACATCATCAAAGTCGCCCGTTCCCGATTTCCGGGGATCAACATATTGATCGCGCCTTGCGTCGTTCAAGGGGAAGAAGCGCCCGATTCGATCGTATCCGCCATTGAAGAATTGAACAAACCTTCGTGGAACGTGGACGTGATCATCGCGGGACGAGGAGGAGGAAGTTTCGAGGATCTTATGGCGTTTAACGACGAAAAGGTGATTCGGGCTTATGCTGACTCGAGGGTCCCGATCATCTCCGCTGTCGGTCACCAGACGGACGTATTGTTAAGCGACTTTGCCGCCGATTTTTATACGCCCACTCCGACGGCCGCGGCGGAACACGCCGTTCCGAAGGAAGAGGACGTTCTTCAGTTTTTATCTCAGTTGGAAGGAAGACTACGAACCTCTTTGCAGGCAAAGGTTTCTTCGAGCAAGGATCGGCTTCGACTTTTGTCCGGAAAATTCATCTTCAAAGAACCGATGCAGCTTCTCAATCAGAGAAGTCAAAGAATCGACGAGATCGGAGTTCGATTGCAGAAAGCCGTTTCCAACAAAATGGATTTGGCGAAAGTTCGACTCGAACGATACGATAACCTTACATCCAAGATTCGGAATATTCTATATCATAAAAAACAAAAGGCCGAGTTTTGGACTTCCAAGGTGGAGGATCTTTCTCCGGCGGCTACGATGAAGCGCGGTTACTCCATCGTTCGAAATCAAAAAGGCAACATTATACGATCTCCGGAAGAAACCAAGCCGGAAGAAGAATTGCAGGTTTTGCTTTCCGGTGGGACGATGCAAGTGATCAGAAAAGGAAACTAATATGGCAGAATCAAAATCTAAAATTTCATTCGAAGAAGCTCTGATGGAACTTGAACAAATCGCGGAAAAATTGGAACGCCAGGATTTCAGTTTGGAAGAATCTCTCAAAGCTTACGAACGAGGAATGGAACTCAAAAAGATCTGCCAAGGAATTCTGGATACTGCCGAAGGAAAGATCGAAGCTTTAACCAAAGACGAAACAAAAAAAACGGTGAAAACCGGATTCATCAAAGGCGGAGAATCCAAGTCGGAATCGAAATCTTCAGCGTCTTCTTCTGCAAAGTCTTCCGAAGAAGAAGACTTGTTCTAATCGAATCGAACTATCTTAAAAATGATTCCGGTCGAAGTTCCGTTTTAGGATCTCTTTTCACCGTTCAATTCTTCGAACATTTATTTTCACAGTACGGTCGCATCCCTAACTTATAAGCTGGGGATACGTATTTGCTTCCGATCCGAAAAAACGGGCAATCCTCCTTTTACCTTTTTGTTGGAAAATAAAATCCAATGGAATCCAAATTGGGAATAAGGAAAACAAAATGAATGTTTCGGTGATCTTTGCGATCGGAGCGACGCTTTTATCTTTTTATGTGGTTTTAATCGAATCGTATTGGATCAACGGAACTCCGCCCTCTTTTTTTTCGAACGCTAAGGAATTCACTCGGATCGCCTCCGAGTTTTTATCAGGATATTTTCCGGGAAAAAATCTTTCGTTTCTCTTTGGATCTCTTCGGATTCCGGTTTACGCAAGTCTGTTATTCTCTGTTCGGGAACTTAAAAAACAAGGAAGCATGTTCGAGAGTTTTCCGAAAGAAAGCGGATTTCTGACGAAATCGCTTTGGGCCGCGATTGTGGTCGGCTTGTTCGGAAGCGTTTGGGATCTTCTACAGGGGAATCAATCCGGATTTCGTTTCGTGTGGATCGAGGCTGCATTCGTCGGTTCGTATGTATTCGGAATCGGTTTTCTGGGAATTCGGATCAGATCGGAAAACGGACGGATCGGAACTTTTCTAACGGTTTTAACCGTAGTATCGTTGTTAGCTGGATTCTACTTTTATCCCCTCCTGCACGGCGTTTTGTTTCCTATTACCGTCGGATTTTCCTTCCTTTTGTTAGGAGGAGTTTCTTCCCCTTGGATTCTCCGGTTTAGCGAATGGATCGGTGAGCACGCGACGAACAAAAGAATTCTACTTTTTATAGGAGCTTCCGTACTCGTTTCGGGATCCATGCAGCTCCTGGAGCAAATGACCCCGGTTCCAGAAGGAACTCCGATTCCCGTAAAATTGGATTTTCGTCCGTTTTCGACGGCAAAGGATGTAGAGACGGTTTTCGGTATTTACGGTGAAACGGGAAGGAATCTATACTTCTGGGGAAACGTATTGGATATGATTCTTCCGATTCCGGTTTGTTTGATGATCGGATCCATATATTCGAGATTCTCCACGTATCTGAATTTTCCGAAGGTATGGAACGTATTGCCGTTCGGCTTTCTCGTTTTTGATCCGATCGAAAACGCGATCATGATGTATCTTCTATACGTTTGGCCGATCGTTCCGGAAGGACTTGTCGCTTTGAATGGGACGATTACTTTTTTGAAGTTAACCTTCGTTTTACTCGGCTACGCGTTGTTATTCGGAAGTCTCCTTGCTTCAGCGATCGTATTCATATTTAAAAAATTAAAGAATTCGAATGTATGATGTGAAATCGAATGCTGGTTACGGGATTTCGAAAATTCGATTCGAAATCGATATTCGATTTATAGATCGGAGTCATAAAAATCCGATCTGCGTTTTATGAAACGACGAAAAGAATCAAAACCGTTTCCTCTGTTTGTTTTAGTTCCGGAATTGCGTTGGGGATAAAAAATCTCCGAAACGTTTTACCATTTTAAAAATAAATATGTGAGGAACTATGATCTTAAAGTTCTTAAAATGGACCGGGACCTTTCTATTGATCGTCGTATTGGGCGTCGCGGTGGCTACTTTGATGCGACAGAATTTAAAATACGACGCACCGTATCCGGACGTGACGTCTTCTTCGGATCCGGCCGTAATCGAACGGGGGAAACATTTGGCGACGGGCCCAGCCCATTGTGTTGAATGTCATAAGAACGTAGCCGAAGTGGAATCCGGTGTTCCGATTCAGCAAGCTTCGCTTTCCGGAGGACAGGTATTCGCGCTTCCCGTCGGAAATTTTTACACTCCGAATATCACCCCCGATCCGGAAACGGGAATCGGTAAACTATCCGATCGGGAAATCGCCCGTTCTCTTAGATACGGAGTGCGCGCTGACGGAACGGTCCTTTTCGATTTTATGCCCTTTCATAATACGAGTGACGAGGACCTAACGTCGATTTTATCCTTCCTCAGGAGTTTGCCTCCGAAATCGAATCCGATCCCAAAACACGAACTGAATCTAATCGGAAAAGTTCTCAAGGCCTTTGTTGTAAAACCGGTAGGACCCAAGGGAGACGTTTTGAAATCGATCGTTCCTGCGGCGACCGTGGAATACGGTGAATACTTGGCGGGAAGCGTGGCCAACTGCAACGGATGTCACACCAAACGGAACATGATCGGAGAATTCATCGGAGAACCGTATGCGGGAGGCGCGCCGATGAAAGAACCCGGGAAGGAAACCTTAATTCCACCCAACTTAACGCCTCATTCGGAAGGAAGAATCTCGCTTTGGACCGAGGAAGAATTCTTAAAAAGATTTAGGCTCGGAAAACTTGTGGAGCACAGCCATATGCCTTGGGGTCCGTATGCAAGAATGAGCGATATGGAATTGAAAGCGATTTATCGATTTTTGAAATCTCTAAAGCCTGCCATCAATCCGGAGTAAAATCGTTTCTTAAGAAATAAAATTTTAAACCGACGAACTCTGAAATCGTTTCGAGAAGGTCGGTTTTTTTATTCTCTTTTTTAGATGCACTACACAGAAATTGAGTTTTTTTTTGAACTTTCTTGTAAGAGAAAGTCTAACAAGAACCAAAAGGGAGGAAAAACGAAGTTTAGGCTGAAGAGACGGAGAGTTGGCTCCCCCTGCTGGGCTCGAACCAGCGACCCAGTGATTAACAGTCACTTGCTCTACCGACTGAGCTAAAGGGGAGTATCCTCGGTAGTTAGGCCTATATTTTCAAAAAGGGGTAAGAGCGCAACCTTAATTTGTCGCATTAGTGTTTGTTTTTACAACTTTTGAGAGGAAAAATTTCGAATTGTCGGAAGAGAAAGGAGCGAAAAATGCTTTGGATCATTTTTCGTCTTTCTTAGAGTGACATAATCCCTTCTTACAACAGTGTTACGGAGTCTGAGAGCAAATTATGAAGCTGAATCGTCATTTTACCGTTCCTTCCAATGGTGAATCGTCCTCTATTCAATGGGCGAAGCGTAATTCCCGGATTACAAATCCGGATGGATCCAAGGTATTCGAGGCAAACAATATCCTCGTGCCCGAAGGATGGTCCCAGGTTGCGGTGGACATCCTTGCGCAGAAATACTTTCGCAGAAAAGGAATCCCTAAGTATCTCAAAAAAGTACAAGAGGAAGGAATTCCTGAATGGCTTCAAAAATCGGTTCCCGATACGGAAAAACTCGAATCCTTAAAACCGGAAGATCGTTTCGGCGGTGAGACGAGTGCACTCGAAGTCTTTCATAGACTTGCGGGTTGTTGGACATATTGGGGATACAAATACAAATATTTCTCCGATGAGGAAAGCGCCAAAGTTTTCTATGATGAAATCGTTTATATGCTCGCGACTCAGATGGCGGCTCCGAATTCTCCTCAGTGGTTCAACACCGGTTTGAACTGGGCTTATGGAATCGACGGTAAATCCCAAGGCCACTACTACGTTGATCCCGCAACCGGCAAACTCGTTAAATCCGCTTCCGCGTACGAACATCCGCAACCGCACGCGTGTTTTATCCAAAGCGTGGATGATGATCTCGTCAACGACGGCGGTATCATGGATCTTTGGGTCCGCGAAGCTCGTCTTTTTAAATACGGTTCCGGAACGGGAACCAACTTTTCCAATTTAAGAGGAGAAAACGAACCTCTTTCCGGCGGAGGAAAAAGCTCCGGTCTGATGAGTTTCTTAAAAATTGGGGACCGCGCCGCAGGTGCGATCAAATCCGGTGGAACCACTCGCCGCGCGGCGAAGATGGTTTGTCTCGACGTAGACCATCCCGATATCGAAAGTTTTATCGATTGGAAAGTGACGGAAGAAAAGAAAGTCGCTTCTCTCGTAACCGGTTCGATGCTGAACAACAGACATCTCAATGCGATTATGTCCGCGTGTTACGAGATGGAAACCGAAGATCGTTTCGATCCCAAAAAGAATTCCGCATTAAAGAAAACCATTCTCGAAGCGAAGAAGGTTCTCATTCCGGACAACTACATCAAACGTGTGATCGACCTTGCAAAACAAGGATACAAGGAAATTCTTTTTGAAGAATTGACCACCGATTGGCAGTCCGACGCGTACAACACAGTATCCGGTCAGAACAGCAATAACTCAGTTCGTTTAACGAATGAGTTCATGACCGCGGTGGAACAGGATCAACCTTGGAATCTGTATTTCAGAACCGAAAAGGAAAAAGCAAAAGCGGAAGGACGCAAAGCGAAACCTTCCCAAACTTTGAGAGCCCGCGAACTCTGGGAAAAAATTTCCTACGCGGCTTGGGCCAGCGCGGATCCGGGAACACAATATCACACTACCATCAACGAATGGCATACGTGTCCGGAAGACGGTTCGATCAATGCGTCGAACCCCTGCTCCGAATATATGTTTTTGGACAACACCGCTTGTAACCTTGCGTCCGCGAACTTACAAAAATTCGTGAACCTTGAAACGTTGAACTTCGACGTGGAGGGTTTTCGTTATCTCTGCAGACTTTGGACCATCATTCTCGAAATCTCGGTGACGATGGCTCAGTTTCCTTCCAAGGAAATCGCCGAACTTTCCTATAAGTTCCGTACTTTAGGATTGGGTTACGCGAACCTCGGTTCGATCCTGATGATTCTTGGGATCCCTTATGATTCTCAAGAAGCAATGGCGATCACCGGGGCGATTTCTTCCATCATGCACATGACCGCTTACGCTACTTCCGCGGAAATGGCGAAAGAACAAGGTCCGTTTGCTGGTTACGCAAAGAATAAGAAGCACATGCTTCGTGTGATTCGTAACCATAGAAGAGCGGCTTACAACGCTCCGTCCGGCGATTACGAAGGTTTAACGATCACTCCTGTGGGAATCAATCCTGCCTTCTGCCCTTCTTATATGCTCAAAGCGGCGCAAGAAGACGCGGATTTGGCGCTGGAACTCGGTGAAAAATACGGGTACAGAAACGCGCAAGTAACCGTGATTGCTCCTACCGGAACGATCGGTCTTGTAATGGATTGTGATACGACTGGAATCGAGCCCGACTTCGCGCTCGTGAAGTTTAAAAAACTCGCTGGGGGCGGTTACTTCAAAATCATCAATCAATCCGTTCCTTATGGTTTGAAAAAACTCGGTTATTCTCCTTCCGAAATCGAAGCGATCGTGAACTATTGTAAAGGTCATGCGACTTTGAACGGAGCGCCTGTGGTCAATACGCAAGCTCTGAAAGAAAAAGGATTCACGAACGAGATTCTCGAAAAAGTGGAAGCTTCCCTTCCTCTCGCGTTCGACATCAACTTTGCGTTCAACAAATTCAACTTAGGCGAAGACTTTCTTACCAGAAACTTAGGAATCGCAAAAGAAGTTTTCGACGCTCCGGGTTTCTCTCTTCTCGAATATTTAGGATTCACCAAAGAAGAAATCAACAAGGCAAACGACTACGTTTGCGGAACGATGACGATCGAAAACGCTCCTTTCTTGAAAGAGAAGGATTATCCGGTTTTCGATTGTGCGAACAAATGCGGTAAATACGGAAAACGTTTCCTTTCTTACGAGTCCCATATTCGTACGATGGCGGCGGCTCAACCTTTTATCAGCGGCGCGATTTCCAAAACGATCAACCTCCCCGAGGATGCAGTCGTGGAAGACATCAAAAACGCGTATTTCCTCTCTTGGAAGATGATGATCAAAGCGAACGCGCTTTACAGAGACGGTTCCAAACTTTCTCAACCTCTCAATTCCGTATTAGAACTTTTGAATGGAATCGAATTGGACGAGCACGACGAAGTAAGAGAAGCGATGATTTCCAAAGATCCGGTTCAGATCGCGGAAAAGGTCATCACGAAATACATCTCCCACAGAAGAAAACTTCCGAGCAGAAGAGCGGGATACACTCAGAAAGCGATCGTAGGCGGTCACAAGGTTTATTTAAGAACCGGCGAATACGAAGACGGTCAGATCGGAGAGATCTTCATCGATATGCACAAGGAAGGAGCGGCGTTTAGAAGTTTGATGAACGCGTTTGCGATTTCCGTTTCTCTCGGTTTACAACACGGGGTTCCTTTGGAAGAATACGTGGATGCGTTTACGTTCTTCAAGTTCGAACCGAACGGAATCGTTTCCGGAAACAAACACATCAAGATGAGCACTTCCGTAATCGATTATATCTTCCGAGAATTGGCGATCACTTACTTGGGAAGATACGATCTCGGTCAAGTGGCTCCGGAAGATTTGAGAGGAGACGAGATCGGTTCCAAGCGTGCGACAGCGGAATCCAATCATCGTGAACCGGTAAATAATTCCACGGCGACTGCGGTAGCGGAAGTTGCTCCTAAAAAGGAAGTGGAAACGATTTCTTATTCTCAGATGATTTCCAAGGAAAGAACTGCGGCTCCTACCGGAATTGCCCTACTGGAAGAAGTAAAACTCGCTAAGATCAAAGGTTACACAGGTGATTCTTGTTCCGAGTGCGGTTCTTTTGAAATGGTGAGAAACGGATCTTGTCTTAAGTGTATGTCCTGCGGTTCGACCACCGGATGTTCTTGATTCGATTGAAGATCTAAAACAATCGCGGATTGTATGCCCGAGCGGTGAAAGTCGTTCGGGCATTTTTATGTACGTTTATTGTGCCTAATCTTCTGTGTGAATGATCAGTTGCAAGGATTAGAAGCTAAAGAGTATCCTCCAATATCTATAGTGCCGTACGGAGGCGGGGCGTAGATATCTATTCCTGGTTTGTAAGTGGATCCGACAGAATACGTTGGAACATCGTGATCCCATCGGTTATTTACTGCATAAAGTCGATTTCCTGGTTCGATTAAAAGTGTTAAGTCTATTTCTAAGCTACAGGAAATAGTGTTGTTACCGACGCTTCCTCGGGAACCCCCTCCTAAATCTACTTTAGCGCCAGGCCGGATCACAATCCCATATCGGTTTCGATAGATTCTATTGTTTTCAACTTTATTTTCATCCGTAGTTTCTTCAAAGAAGATACCGAATAAGTCGTTATAGTCGGGTGCTTTTTTGGACCCGATGAAATTTCCGCTGATCCAATGTCCACCGGACGGTTGGCTACTGCTTGTATTAAAAATTCCGATTCCTTGAGATAACGTATTGTTTCGAATTTTAACGTTGTAGGTTCTCAAAGCGATCGGATTTGGTAAATTAAATCCAGCAATTGTAGAATTCTTACCCGGCAGGATAGCTTCTCCAAGATCATCTCCATAAAATTGAATCGTGGTGGGTTTCAGAACGGGCATATCCTCCAAAGTATCGTCATAATGTATTGAAAAACCAAGACCTCTCCCTAATTCATCCCCGATCAAAGAGACCCCATCTGGAATTCGAATCGGGAATATTTCTCCGGTGCGATCGGAGTATTCACCGGGAGCAATATAGATATTATTTTGGCCGTTGGCTAAAGCCAACGCCTTCGTGATGGTTCGAAGCGGCGCAGCTTGTGATCCAGGCCAACTGTCATTTCCGGTTGTTTTGTTTACATAGATGGGAGTTCGGATAAGGATTAGTTGTGAGTTATAACTGTCAGGATTAGGAATTCTTAAATCCGTTGAGTCAATAATTCCGGATAGTAGCGTTAGTTCGGATTCTCTATTTTCTTTTTCATTGGAGCAGTTACCTAACAGTAAAATTATGCTGAGGCAGAGTAAAAAAAGTCGTTTCATTGTTTTTTCCTAATTGATGGGCGATGATAAAAGAATGCCTTCTTGTCGCCGCATTGATTCAGATAACATGTTTATTGTGATAATTTTCACAAAATGAAAAAAGTTTACGTAATCAGAATCAAAGGTTGTAAAAAATTACAAATTCTAAATGTGTTTAGGATTCAAACTAAATCGAGTTTAGTTTTGTAACTTGAAAGGATTATCAGACAATTGATTTGTTTAGTGCTTAATATCTATATCGTATTGAATTTGAGTGAAGCTTTTTTCAAGAGAGGATTTGAAGTTTTATTTCTCCCACTTACGAAAACCGTTCGTGTCGATATGAAATCGATTTCGAGAATACAAACCGAGTCCGATCTTTCGATCGGCTCCGTTCTTTTCCCAAAGTATCAAAAGGCGTCGTTTCAACTCGTCTCGTTCGATTTCACGATCGGGGATCATATCTACGGCGGAAAAAAGAAGGTGCCGACTGGATTTCGCCCCGCCGGCTTTTTCGTTATAGTCCCCTTCTCGAAAACCGGAAACTACCGTTATGGGGCCGATTCGGGGAAGAATCAAATCTCGAATGACTTTTAAAGTCGGTACGATGTTCAACCAGAACTCTTGGGGTGGAATCGCGAAAGGTCGGCTTTTCGTTTGTCTCCAATCGGTGCCTTGTCTCAGAAGCTGTTCGACGGGAACCACATCGAAAACTTTACGTTCTTTAAGAAACATTTCCAAAGCGAGAATTTTCTTTCGGTTTTCGGGAAGGTTCCTGAATTCGTTCCACTGCTCTTTAGAAGGAGGTGTATGAGGTTGGAAATCGCAAAAAGAAAAGAGAAGGAGCGAAAATAAAACAATGCTCTTAAGAACGGGTTTGTTCATAACGTTTTTAAATTAAAAAGGTCAAAGAGAAGGATCGATCCGGATCTTCGTCCGTTCCTGAACGCATACCCGGATGTTCGTTCTCCATCACGAAAAAAGAATCTTAAGGACTCCCCGGCGGTCCGGTCAATCCGGGAATCTTGGCTTCCGGTTTGTTGATCGTTCCCATGATCGGAATACATTTACTGCCGCTTTGTTTTTCCAAAAGGGTCAGCATGTCTTCTATGTCCTGTCTTTCCAACGCGAAATTGCGATCGAGTTCGAGACAGATTCTAAGATTGAGCTGAGAAAAGGAAATGTTATCGGATAAACGAATGTTTCCCGTGATATCGAAGCGTGCGATCGAAGTATCCAAAGTGAAATCGTTAAAGATTAGATTCCCGCCTTGTAGATTGATCTTCGTGAGAAACTTTTTGATCGTGATATTTTTTAATTCCCCGAGCAGAGGAATTTCGGGTAAACCCATGATCATTCCCGCCGAAGGAGCCGGTGGAATTTCCAGATCGAGGTTGCCTACGATCCTCGCGATTCCTCCGTTTAAGTTTTCGAATTTTCCCTGACCCTCTACACGCGGAACCTTCATCAAGGGTCCGTTTTCCGTGTCGATTTTTAGACTTTCGATTTTGAATTTCCCGTCGAACTTTCGTTTCATTAAACCGAACAAGGAGGTTTTCAAAACGGTTTCTTCCGTTTTGATTTTCAAGTTGGAAGGCGTATTGATTTCAAGTGTATCGAGAGTAACGTTTCCTAAAATGGAAATGCTCATGTCGCGGAAATTGATGATGGTTCCGGTTTGGGAAGAAGACGAGTTCAAGGAACTGCGAATGATTTCATCCAAAGGAAAAAGCCAAAGAGTAAAAATGAAAAAAGAGAAAACTCCCGTCCCGACGAGGATGAGTTTTTGTTTGAGAGTAAAACGCGGGGTCGCCTCTTCTTCCTCTTCCTGAAGTTCGAGGGTCAGGAATTCTTCCTCTTCACGAGTAAGAGCCGTTTCCTCCTGATATTCTTCTTCTTTTTTCATCGTTTGTTCCCCGCCGCACGGCTGTAAGTGGAAAGTTTGAGGTTCACATCGTAGACCTCTTTTCCTTGGAACGGTTTTCTAAAATTCAGATATTCCACCCGCGCGTTAATCATCTTGTTCTTTTCTATGTCGTAGATTAACCGGAAAACGTTGTCCAAAGTCACGGAACGGAAATTGATATCGATCGTGATCCGATTGTACTTCTTATCTTCGATCGAATTCGAATCCTTCATCGTGGAAATTTTTTCCTTCAATCCGTATCGAACGAAAATCTCGTCGAGTTTTGCGTAGATCGCACTTACGTCGGTTTCTCCGCCGGAAGAATCCAAAGAGCGGAAATCGTTGAATTCCTGGATGATCTTGTCGAGTTTGACGGGAGCGGTTCGCGAATCCTGAACTCTTTCCGTCAAACCTTGGCGGAGCGTTACGACTTTACGGATCGCCATAAATACGATTAACAGAAGAATCAATCCGATTCCGCCGAGTACGATCAATCTTTCTCTGGGTTCTAACTTTTCAAGCATGGCGGTTTTAAAAGGACTCCTCGGAAGAGACCGGTTTGTTCACTACCTTCATCGTAATCGTAAAGGAAACCTTATAAGCCTTCACTCCCTGCATCAATCGTTTGTTTGTGACCTCTATGTCTTTGAATAGGGGAGATTTTTCGAGCGATCTTTGGACCACCCCGATCTCGCTGAATTCGTTGACTCTTCCCCCAATTTTGACCAGATCCTGATCGTAGTCGAACTGATCCAATTGGAACGGTTGCATATCGGATGCGGGAAAGTTCATCGAAAGTTCGAAAAGAATGTCGAGAATGCTCGGTTTACTCAGGTAAAGTCTGTAGATCTCGGTCTTCTTTTTCTCTTCGTTCTTGAGTTTAGTTGCATATTCTAATATATCTACGTCTTCCGGAGCTGTTCTGCCGAAGCCGCGTTGGAATTTTTCGGCGAGCATTTTGTCGCTCGCACTGAGTTTTCTTTTGTCGATAACGATGCCCACGAAAAAGACTGTGATGAGAATGAACAAAGAAATTCCCGAAAAAATCAAATGAGGACGGAATTGATCGAAATTGAGAATGTTCTTGTTGATACGTTTGACGTGAGGAGTGTCGATGAAGTCGATCTTGTCCTTTTTCGCAAAACCGAAATGATAACCCATTCCGAAACAAGTAGAGAACGTATCACCGTCCAACGAAAGAAAATCGTAACGTCGAGTGATAAGCCCGAGCGCGTCGCCCAAAACGGATTCGATTCCCCGAACCTTGCTTCCTCCGCCGGAAAGATACAATACTTCCGGTCTTTCGGTTTCGTTCATCGAAACGATGCTTCGATGGATTTCGGACGAAAGTTTTTCGGTGAACTTCGACGCGCTTTGAAACGCTTTTTTAATGTCCGCGACTTTGAGTTTGAATTCTTTTGCGAAAAGATTGAGACCGTCCTCTTCCCCTGAAAACGGTTCGAATTGAAGAGAGAGTTTGATCGCTTCCGCTTTTTCAAACGGAATCTTAAGATCGGACGCGATTTGCTCCGTGAGAGTGTCTCCTCCCATGGCGATATATCTCGTGTGTGCGACCTTTCCTTCGGTGAGAATATTTAAAATCGTGATTCTTCCGCCGATGTCGGCTTGCGCGCAATTCTTATACGTGATTTCTTTGTTCGTGTGTTCCGCAATCACCGAAGACAAACTCACCGAATCTACGAATAAACCGCGAAAGACGATATTGCTGCCGAGAAACGGAGCGGTGATAAAATCGAGTTCGCTGTGATGAGCCGAATACGCGATGACGTCCGATTTTTCCTGATCGATTCTCCAAATGCTTCCCGTCACTTCCACGGTTTCCATCGGGAACGGGATTCTGTTTTCGACTTCGAAAGGAATGACTTCCCGGATCGCTTTTACCGTAGTCAACGGAATGTGAAGCTCGCGCACAAACAAACGATCGAGCGGAAGATTAAGAACGATACTCGTCTCTCCCGGAAAATAGGAATTGATAAACCGAAGAACGTTGTGTCTGTATTCGTCCTCTTCTCCGTGGGAGATGCTCATGATTTCGGAACGTAGAATGCTCAGCTTTCCGAGGACCTTTTGAAAGAGAACTCCTTTGATCGTGCTCGTTCCGTAGTCGATTGCGAGAAATTGATCGTAAATGAACATCGTTGTTTAGTCTTCCATGTAATAGAGCATTTGGCTGTTTGTCAGATCGAAGATTCCCGTGATTCTTCGAATCGTTTTTCCCACCTGACCCACGGCAACGATTCGAAAGATTTCTCCCTTGGTCTTAACCCTGCCGCCGGAGACGTCCGTTCCTTCGCCCGCGAGTTCTTTGTAAAGGGTCAAACCGCCCGCGGTGGGAATCTGGAATTCCTGAAATTTTTCTATGTCCTTCAGTTCCTTGATAAAACCGCCCTGCTCCAATTTGAATTTGAGAATTCTCATGGCCGCCTGTTTGGTCATAAAATCGGATAAAGACATCAAAACAAAATATGGCGCGGCGTTCAAGTTGATTCTATCGTCCGAGTTTTGGCCCGAAGGGATGTATGCCGTTATGTTGTTCGCTAAGACGAAATCGCTGTCGCCGATCAACGCCTTCTCCTCGTCGGATTGAAACGCCTTGGAATATTTTTGATCGAAATCCGCGGGTTTCAAGGAACCGTAAACGAGATCCCTGTCAAAACCTTTTACGGATACGAGTTCGGAAACGGAATACATAAAGGAATTCTTATTCTTCCGAGGAGGTTTTAGGGAAGAATAATACAAGTCCTCCGCGCCTCCGCCCGTTTCCTGCAGATCGGTATCGAGCCAATCGAAGATCGGAAAAATCTTTTCACGTTTGATTCCTAACTTGTCGAAAAGCCGAGCGACCATTTCCACCGAACGAAGGTTCTGCTGGTTGTCGTCCTGGTTCAGCAAAGAATTCAGATTGATCTTTCCGTCTTCGGAGCTGATCTTATAATAGATCGTTCCCCCGCCCATCGGCAGAGGCGGCGGATTCAAAGCGATACCGCTTTTGTACAGATATTCTTCCGGAATCTTTTTCAGAGCTCCGAGCGCACCTTGAAAACCGGCCTTTGCGAGAAGCAGCGCGCGGAAACCGTCGGCATCCGCTTGCGCGATCCTTCTTTCCCCTAAGGAACGTTCGCCGAATTCGGTGGCGGTATAAAACGAAGCGGTTCCGATCGCCATCACGAGAATGACGACCATAAATCCCGATCTTGATCTTCGAAAATTTCTTTTGTGCGAGAAGAAAATTTTTTCGAAAGTCCGTTCGATGGAACTCTTCGATCGAAAAAGAAAGTTCTTCGTATCAGTTAAGAAAAATTGCATGTTATTTAAAAAGAATTCCGGGAAACGCGAGAGTTTCATAACGGACCTCCTTTTTACCGGTATTTACGATCATCTCCACACGAATCAATCTCGGAAGAACCTTGGTGAGTTTGGAATCCCATTCGTCTTCCCATTTCGCCCCCGTTCTGGAATACTTGAGTTGAAAACTTTTCACATGGGTTAACAACGTATATTCGGTCCCGCCCGATTTCGGATAACGGTCCACCATTTCGTCTTCTCTTCGAATGAGAGCGTAATAATCCGGCGTGTCGAGCATGGGTTTGAGATAAAAGGAAACTTCCCGTACTTCGGGCATGGACGTTTCTTCGGAGTTGGGATGAGTAGCGGCGAAATCGAGTCTGTCTCTTCGATCAAGTCCCCGCCCGTCGTTTCTGCCGATAAAGATGAGTCTTCTCTGCGTCTGGTGAAAATACGTCATCGCGAGCGTGCTCCGGATATTTTCCATCGCCAAAAGAATATCCCGTTTCGCCGCTCCTCCGGGAGAAGATGATTCCCGTGAAATCCGAAGCGAAGTGTAATACGTGGAAAAAATTCCCGTAAAGATCACTCCTAAGATCATCACAACGATCGAAATTTCGATCAAGGTGAAACCCTTTCGTCCGTTTGCGTATTTTCGAGTCTTCATTCTATTTTCTTAATATTGCGCCGACTTAAACGTTTCGGCCGTATAGGATTCCGTTCCGCTTCCGGTCGGATATTTGATCGTCACCTTGATCCGAAACACGCGGATGATACCGGCAGTGGAAGCTCCTTGGTTCGCTTGACCCGATCGCCTCATGATCAATTTGTTCATCTCGGAGTCCCTTCCTCCCAAAAGATCTTCCGGCTTTTGTCCTTCTTTTCCCGCGAGTTTGAGAAGGTCCATATCCTCTTCGCCGATCTGAGTTTCGAAGCTGTAACCCGGATAACCGGGAATTTCTCCCGTGGTTTTGTCGGATTGAAGAACGGAGACTGAATCGATTTGAGCCATTTTGATTTTGGCGAGATGCACCGCGTTGGAAACGACGGCCGCCATTCTCTGTTGTCTGATTCCGTTCGAGATCACCATATACGTGTAAGTCATCGCCATTCCGGCGAGCGCCAGAGCGATCGAAACTTCGATCAGGTTGAATCCTTTTCGAAAGGACCTTTTCTTTTTTTTCGGTTTTATTAAAGAATATAAAAATGAAAAGTTTTCGACCAAGGTTATGGACGGAACTTTCCGGACCGAAGTTGAAGATGAAAATTTACGGTTGCTGCTGTTCGTTTTCATCCTGTTCTTTCCAATTCTTATCGGTTGCGAGGTTGGAAGAAGTGTGAAATTGTTCTCCTTCCAGGATGGAAACCTTTCCTCCATATCGGTATAGGATCAAAGTTCTATAAATTGAAGGATCGTTTCCTAAATGAACGCTGTAATCCGCGGAAATTCCTAAATAGGTGTAAGGAACCTTGACGATTCCTTTCGTATAACGAAAGCCGCGAATGTCGGTAATGTCTATGATTTCGGACGTATACGGAAGTTTTTTGGGTTTGAATACTAGATTTTCCTTTAAACCGCTCTCGTCCCGAACCAGTTTTTTAACGGAATACGTGTCGTTGTCGATGTCCAATTCCAAAACCATAGTCGTATTCGTCAGGATGGATTTTCGATAACAGAATTCCGCCGCTTGTTTGAGTGTTTGCGCCGCGTCGCTTCCCGACGGAATGATGAAGTTCGCGGCCGTACTTGCAAGAATGCTAATCAACCCGGCGAGGATCGCGACGACTACGATTAACTCGATCAGGGTGAATCCTTTCCGGATACTACGTGTTTTCATAACCGGAAAGGGAGAAGAGTGTTATTTTCTGCGGAAGTCGGAAGGATATTCGTCTTCGTTGAGGATGTTAAAGTCAGCATTCTTACCTTCTCCGCCTTCTTTTTTATCCTTACCCAGGGTTACAAGTTGAACGTCCCCGTTCGCGTCCCTCTTTAATTTATAGGCGCTTCCCCAAGGATCGTTGATGGCCGCTTTTTTGGTCAGGATCGGTTTCCAATCTTCGGGAACCTCTCCGGTTGTCGGTTTTTCCACCAGCGCCTCAAGACCTTGCTCGTCGGAAGGATACGTTCCGTATCTTTGAGCGTATCGTTCCAGGTGCGATTGAAGTTCATATGCGTCTTTTTTAAGTTTCAGAGCGGCCGTATCGTCGCTGATTTCACCGGGACGGAAGTTGGAATAAACGAGGGCGATCAACGCACCTAAGATGATCACGACGACAGCGAGTTCTATGAGTGTGAGACCCTTTCTGTATTTTCTTTTTAATTTGGACAGATTCAATTGAATTCTCCTTATTCTAAACTATATATTCTGAAGTTGCTGCGTCAAGTTGTACATTGGGACCATGATCGAGGCCATGATCGTTCCAATCAAAAGACCCATTACCACGATCATCAGGGGTTCCATGGACTGGGTCATCGTTTTAATCGCGGTGTCGACTTCCGTATCGTAAATATCAGCGAGTTTGTTCATCATCTCGGGAACCCGGTCCGAAACTTCTCCGGCTGCGATCATCCCCACCACCATTTGCGGGAGAATCACCGATCCGCTGAAGGATGCGGAAAGTTTTTCCCCTTCCTTGATTCGTTCCACGGCGTTTTTAATCTCTTCTCCGAAGATGGAATGGTCCACGATCTTTTCCACGATCGTAAGCGTGGTAATCAACGGAACGCGGTTGCTCAAAAGGATTCCGATGTTTCTTGCAAAGCTGCTTACGAGAACCTTCCGCGCGAGAGAACCCAGGATCGGAATTTTCAACACGAACTCGTCCCAATTCTTTTTGCCTTGCGGAGTGTTTTTCCAGTAGATAAAGCCCATGACGCCTGCAAAACCGAGCGTAAGAAGAAGCCACCAGTACCCTGTGAGAATATCCGAAACTCCGATCACGATTCGCGTGATGAGAGGAAGTTTCGCGTCGAACTGCATAAACAATTCTTGGATCTGAGGAATGACGACGGTTAATAAAAAGATCGTAACGAAGATCGACAAGGAACCCATGATGAACGGATATACCATCGCGACTTGCACTTTCGCTTTGAGTTCGCTGGATTTTTCTTCGAGTTCCGCAAGTCGAGTCAACGTCGCTTCATAGTCTCCCGTTTTTTCACCGACCGCAACGAGAGAAGGATATTGACTCGGAAACACGTCCGGATGTTTTTTCATCGATTCGGAAAGGGAGGAACCTTCCGTTATGTTCGCCTGCATTCCTGTAAGGACCTTGCGAAAGTTCTGGTTGTCCGTTTGTTCCACGATGCTGGATAAGGATTTGTCCAGGGGAATTCCGGCTCCGAGAAGTGTCGCAAGCTGTCTTGAAAAGAGTCCGACTTCCTTGCGGGGAATTCTATAAAAATATTTCGCTAAAAAAGGAAAGAGTTCTCTGTCTTTTTTTTCGGAGTCTTCCGAAATGTTGCGAACATAGAGTCCCTTGTTCTTTAACTTGGATCTTGCGGCTTGTAGAGAAGCGGCGTCGATGATTCCCTTCTCTTCTTTGCCTTTTTTGTTGAATGCAACGTAAGAATAGATCGCCATGACGTTTAGGTTACCCTGAGAACTTCGTCGATCGTAGTCACACCGTCGATCACCTTCTTAATTCCATAATCTTTCAGCGTATGGAAATTATGTTCGAGTGCGATCTCGTTCAATTGTCCCGCGTCCTTTCCTTGAAGGATCGCATGTTTGATGTGAGAATTCACCAACAAAAGTTCGTAGATGCCGGTTCTTCCTTTAAAGCCGGTCCCCATACAATGAGAGCATCCCTTGCCCCTGTGCAAGGTTCCGTTTTTAAGCGCCTTTTTAGGAATACCGATCGACTCCAGTTCGGATACGGTCGGCTTATATGTTTCCTTACACTGAGTGCAGATCACGCGCACAAGTCTCTGAGCCATAAAACCGAGAACGGTGGACGTGATAAGATACGGTTCGATTCCCATATCCACCAAACGAGTCGCCGCGCTCGCCGCGTCGTTTGTGTGAAGCGTGGAGAATACAAGGTGACCCGTAAGCGAAGCTTGGATTGCGATCCTAGCCGTTTCCTCGTCCCGAATCTCCCCTACCATGATGACGTCCGGATCCTGACGGAGAATGGCACGAAGACCGGTCGCAAACGTAAGACCGATCTTTTCCTGCATCTGCATTTGGGAAATCCCTTCGATCTGATATTCCACTGGATCTTCGCAGGTGATGATGTTTCTTTCTTCCGTATTGAGTTCGCTTAACGCCGAATAAAGAGTAGTCGATTTTCCCGATCCGGTAGGACCCGTTACGAGAATGATTCCGTGCGGTTCGTAGATGAGGGAACGGAGCGATTTGATGAGTTCCGGATAAAATCCCATCGTATCCAAAGAATACTTTTGATCCGTTTTGTTCAAAAGCCTCATTACGATCCGTTCGCCGAACTGGCAAGGAATAGTGGAAACCCGAATGTCGATGTCCTTTCCTGCAAGTCTGAGTTTGATCCGTCCGTCTTGCGGAAGCCGGTTTTCCGCGATATTCAAGTTCGACATGATCTTGATACGGGAGGAAATTCCCGCGTGATAGGATTTAGGCGGGCTGAGCACGTTATGCAAAATACCGTCCACGCGATAACGAACTATCAGTGATTTTTCGTACGGTTCGATATGGATATCCGAAGCCCTTTCGTTCACCGCTTGGGAAAGAATGACGTTGACCATTTTGATGATCGGAGCGTCGTCGCTTAGATCGAGTGAGTCGTTTTCGAAGGCTTCCGCGAGTTCGGAAAAACTCCCCTCCATCTCGTTTAACATCTCTTTGGCGGCCGAAGAGGTCGTATCGAAATGAGAATGAATGATTCTCATGATCTCCGGTTCCGGAGCGAGAATGAATTCTACGTTGTATCCTTTTAAAAAGTTTCGCGCGTCGTCCATCGGATGCAGATCGGACGGATCGGAAACGGCGATGCGGATCGTCTTTTTGGAAAGCTGGAACGGAACGATTCTACTTCTTTGAATCAGCTTTAAAGGAATTTGCAGGAATACGTCTTCCATTCCGCTGAACTCCAACTTCTCCCGAAACTCGAGATGATAGAGCTTGGATAGAGCGCGGAGAATATCGGTTTCTCCGGCGATTCCTTTTTTCTGAATGATATGACTGAGAGGAAGGTTGTTTTTTTTCTGAACTTTAAGGGAATCTTCCAGATCTTTTTCGGATATGATCCCCTCTTCGATTAGGATATCTCCGAGAGTTTTCACTGTCAGTCCCCTCTTTCTTTGATTTCTTTTTCTTTGTTGAGGATTCTTTCTCTTTCGAGTTCGTAACGTTCCTGCTGCATTTTCTTTTTCACGGTCATCTTATCCGCGTTCTCTCTACTATCGAGTATATGCGGAGTGATAAAAACCATCAAGTTCGTCTTTTTGATTTTTTCGGTGGTTCGTTTGAAAAGATGTCCCAGATACGGAATATCTCCGAGCAGAGGAATTTTAATGATCCGTTTTTGTTTATCGTTGGAAATCAATCCACCGATTACGATCGATTGTGTATTTTCGATCGAGATGGAAGTTTTGATTTCGCGACGATTGAACGTCGGGTTACCCCCGGAGAGGGCGATTTCCGCGATGTTCTTGATTTCTTGAAACAGTTCCAAAGTGATTTTGTTATTCTTATTTACGTGAGGAGTGAACTTCAGTTTAATCCCGGTTGGACGGTATTCGTAGTTATCGACGGTTACCGCGTTGGCGCCGCCGAGACCCGCGTTCCTACTTTGCGTTCTTACGGGAACGTCTTGACCGACGCTGATCTCCGCTTCTTGGTTATCCACGGTTAAAACCTGAGGTGCGGACAAGACGTTGAAGTTTTCGTTCCCTTGGTTCGCGCTTAAAATTCCGATGATCTGTTCCGAGCCCGCTTTTAAAAATCCCAAGGAAAAGCCGCTTAACGTGTTGATATTCGGGTTCACCTGACCGTTTGCGTTGATGATGTTCGATTCTTTGGAAAGACCCGTATTAAACTGCCCGTAGGCGTCGGCTTTGTATCTCCAGTCGATCCCGAAGTCGTTCAAGTCGCTGGACGTGAGTTCGACGATCAACACTTCCAGAAGAACCTGTTTTCTTGCGGAATCCAAAACCTTGATGATCTTGCGGATCTCTGTCCATTCCGCATTCGTAGCAGTTACGATCACGGAGTTCGATTCTTTATGACCGACCGCTTTGATCTTATCCACTTTTCCCGGGATCTGGCCTTGCGCTTTTTTTTCGGGAGTGAGTTCTTCGGATTGAACGACCGGATTATCGAGTTTTACAAGGGTGGCTGCGATCTTCTCCGCTTCACTGTGTTCCAGCGTATAAATGTGAACGTCGCCGGCCGATGCGATGGCGCCCGGACTTGCCTCTTCCAATTTCAAGTCGAGTTCGTTTACCAAAATCAACAATTTGTTGATGTCTGCCGCCGAACCGGAAAGTACGATCGTATTCGTATTCTTATAAACGATTACATCCGTGTTCGGAGACGTTAAACGTTTGAGAATCGGTTCCAATTCTTCCGGTTTTACGTTTTCCACCGGAATAATCTGCGTGATCGTTCTAAAGTCGCCGACTTCGGATTCGGGAATCAGTTCTTTTCCGACTCGGACAACGGGGGATCTTGCGAGAGCGTCCTTGATCTTGACGATGGAAATGAGATCCGGTTCTTCCACCACCCCAAAACCGAGGGATTCCAGAACGGACTTCATAAAGATAAATGCGTTTTTAATCGGAATTTCTTTCTGGGAAATGATCGTGATCTTTTTTCCCTTTAAACTTTCATCCAAAAGAATGTTTTTTCTCAGGATCGCGCTCATTCCTTTGAGAAAGTCGTTTAGTTCGGTGTCTCTCCAGTTCGCATAAAAGGTTCTTTCGGCGGGCTCTTCCGGAGCGGCAGATTTCGTCTTAACGGAAGTCTTCTTTTTATTCTGAGGGAATACGGGTTTATCCCATACCAAAAGTACGAGTATGAGAATCGAAAGGATTCTAAAGACTGGAATTTGATTCTTTGTTCCGGGCATTTTTTTAGTTTCTGATAATAAATTCGTAGGTGAGAATCTGGCTACCTCTTTCCACATCTACCGTAATCTTATCGGCAGTTTTTACGGCTCCCCAGATCTCTAACATTTTTTCGGTTTCGGTCAAAGGCATTCCGTTGACTCGTTTGATGATGTCTCCGTTTCTTGCGCCCAACGCGTAAAAGATATGGTCCGGAGCAACGCTGTAGATTTTATAACCGCTGATTTTTCCGTTGATCAAGGCCGGTCCGAAACGTGCGTTTTTGTAGATGGCGGCCGGGTCTTTCAACTTCCGGTTAACGTCTTGCCGGGAAAGAACCTTGCGGATCGTATCTCCACCTCCGCTCGGCGCCCCTTCCGACTTAGCTCCGGCTTCCGGACTCAGCTTGGCGCGCGCCTCGCCGGGGGTTTGACCGATTTCGACTTTGAGGGCGATTCCGCCTTTTTCTAAAACGACGTAGTTCAAAGCGATCGATCGGATTTTATATCCTCCGACGGTTTCTCCAGTTGCAAATTCCTGCGCTTCGGGTTTTCCTTTTTCCACAATAGTAACGCGTGCAAACGACCAGTGGCCGCTGAGCGTTCCCGTCACCTTCATTTCTTCCCCTTCTCCCGTATCGGGCGGTGCTGTGGACATCTCCCCTTCGGTAGCCTGCATATCTCCCGCACGAGACGCGATTCCGCGGATTAAGTTTCCTTGGACCATTTCCTCATAAGAAGAAAGGGCACGGTTGGTTTCGGGACCCATTTTACGAACCGGAGCCGAATTGGAACTAGCCGCTTGAACGGTAGGATTTAAGAACGCAAGAATTACGGCTCTCAGAAGATACGAAAGAGAATACGAAAAGAATAAGATTACGGGAATGAGGGTGTAAAATGTGTTCTTCCGAAGTTCTAAAAAAATCGCATTCATAGAGGCTGATCAGTAAATTCTTTTCAAAGAAAGCCGGAGGGTGTTTTCCGACTTTTTTTGTTAACTACAATCTGGCAAATTTACCGGGATCTAAAGGAGTAACGATCTTCAGGGTTTTTCTGAGGGCCGCGTCCGGGTTGATTCTATTTCCATTTAAGAAAACTTCAAAATGCAAATGAGGTCCCGTCGCCGATCCGGTTCTGCCAACGGCACCTATGACCGTTCCCGCGCTGACTCTCGTTCCCTGCTCGATCGTAATTTTCGCGCAGTGAGCATACATCGTTTTGTAACCGTTCTCGTGATCGATAATGACAGTATTTCCGTAACCGCCGTTCACCCCGGTAAAGGAAACGATTCCGTCCGCGGATGCAAGAATCGGCGCTCCTTGAGAACCGCCGAAGTCGAGACCGGTGTGATACCCGCCGGAACCGGTATGAAACGGATCCTTTCTTTTTCCGTAACGGGAAGTGACCTTTGCATTTACGACCGGATAAACAAAGACTTTACGAAATTCCACTTTTTCCCGGCTCGCATTGCGAACCTGAACCGGAATCGAAATGTTCTGTCCGACTTGGAGAGTGGAATTTTTTTTCAAACCGTTCGCCGCGCTGATCTTTTGGACATTGGTCTTCATCGCTCTTGCGATTTTAGAAAGAGAATCCTTCGGTTTCACGACGTAATTCTTATAGATAACCCCGCTGTGACTGACGATTTTGGAAGAGATGATTTTGTTTACGCTGATAAAACTCGGGAGTTCCAAATTGGATTTGTCTTTATGATAATTCAGGGAATACTTTTCTTCCTGCCAATTTTCGGGAGATTGGGAGAATAGCTGTTTGATTTTACGTTCTTCCTTATCGGAAAAGAAGGACGAATCCTTATTCGTGTACTCCGAAATCTCCGCGTCGTAATTCTTCAACGGGTCTGCGGAAAGAGAACTCAGGACTAACGTCGAGATCAGGGGAATAAAAAACAGTTTTCCATTCACCTTTTTAGTATCGGACGCGGATCTGGCCGATCTTGAACCTGTCCTTCTGGACGACCTATTTTTTCTTTTTGTATTCCACGAGTTCATTGGCTATCAGTTTATCCAGATCCTCTATCGTAATTCGTTTGCCCGCGTAATCGTCGTTCAGTTGATACGCGATCATCCTGCCGATTGCATATTCCCGTTTATGGTCCGCGGGGTAACATTTGATCTTCACCATCGAAGGGGTCGATTCGATATAGATTCGAACGAGCATTCCCTTTTTAAACGTTTCCGTGTTGGAAACCTTTTTGTCCTGGATCAGGTAATAAATTTTTTCCGCGTAGTGTTCGTTGACTTGAGCGATCGAATCCTTTCGAATCAACCGGTTTCCACAGCCCGCGAGAAAAAGAAAGATCGCCGAAAGCAGGAAAACGCGGATACGAAACATTTCAGAGCAAAATTACAGAGGGGGAAGCGTTTTGAAAGGAGTTTTTTTGCAAAAGGCCCTATAACACCTGAATTTTTCGATTTTGCGGCCGTTTTTCTAACACAAAAGCGTTACCTTTTTTCCTCGATCGGAACCGAAGAAAGACGGAGGAATCGCGATGAAAAATTCTTGGATCTGTTTGGCTGGGGCGAATTTAGAAGGCCTCGACTCATTCGTCGTCGGAGTTGAAATCAACCTCAAACGGGGGTTGCCCCGTTTTATGATCACCGGCTTGGCGGCTCAATCGATCCGCGAGTCCGCCGAACGGGTTCGAGTGGCGCTTGAGAACAGCGGTTATACCTGCCCCTTTCAAAATATTCTGGTCAATCTTGCTCCTGCAGGAAGAAAAAAGGAAGGAACGTTGCTGGATCTTTCGATTGCATGTGGAATTCTCGCGTTGACCGGACAGATTTTTCCTTCCGGAAAATTAAAGCGAACTCTCTTTTTGGGAGAACTGGGTTTGGACGGAAGTTTGAAACCTCTCAAAGGCGTGCTTCCGATTCTTTCCGGAATCTCTTCCGAAAAATACGACACCGTGATTCTTCCGTTTCAAAACCGTGAGGAAGCCGCCGTTCTCCGCAAGTTCGAGGTCTTTGGAATTTCTCATCTGAAAGAATTGGAAGACGTATTAGAAAACCGAAAAAGTCCCGAATCGATTTCGAAAATTCGAATTCGAGAAACTCAAATCACGAAAAGTTTCGAACTTTATCAAGATCAAATGGTTGCGTACCGAGCCGTCGAGATTGCAGCCGCGGGTTGGCATCATATTTTACTTTCCGGACCGCCTGGAATCGGAAAAAGCCTTTTGGCGAGAATGCTCGGAGTTTTGCTTCCTTCACCCGAGGAGGACGAAGCATTCGATATTTTGAAAATACGATCCGCGATTTCTCCTTTGAAAGAGATGATCGTGGAACGTCCCTACCGAGCTCCCCATCATACGACTTCCGACATCGCTTTGGTGGGCGGAGGAAGAGAATTGAGAATGGGGGAAGTTACATTAGCAAATCGTGGTATTCTTTTCTTGGATGAACTCGCGGAATATAAATCGGGAATTCTGCAGGCGCTCCGTGAACCGATGGAAGAAGGAAATATCACCGTTTCCAGAATCAGCGGGAGCGTCGTTTATCCGGCGCAATTTCTTCTGGTGGCCGCTACAAATCCTTGCCCTTGCGGATTGAACGGTGTGGAAGATGGAGGTTGTACTTGTACTCCTCCTCGGATTAAAAAATACCAAGCCCCCTACTCAGGTCCGTTTCAAGATCGGATCGATCTTGAAGTTCGGATGTTTCCTTTCAAAGAGAATAAGCGCAAACGAGTTCCTATTTTTTTGGAAGAATCCAAAGCGCAGATTCGAGAGGCGGTAAAAATTCAAAGAAGCCGTTATCAAGGAAAGGAATTTTATTTCAACGGACAACTCCGTGGAGAATCCGTGAATTCGTATCTTCGGTTCTGTTCCGCCTGCGAAGACATACTCGAGGCCGAGATGAGAAAAAGAAAGTTGAGTATTCGGAAGTTCAATCAGATTCGGAAAGTAGCCCGCACGATCGCGGATTTGGAGGGAAAGGAGTCCGTGGAGGAAAAGCACCTTCTAGAGGCCCTGAATTTCCAGAATGCCGGAAATTACGGAGAAAACAGGGCCGTCGCTTAATTCCCGTTAAGCGAGAAGTCTATTTTGCAAGAAAATGGGAGATCTCCATCGCAATCTTATCGATCGCAAAATCGATATACGTTGGGTCCTCCAGCTTCTTTTTATAATCCTCAAATTTTCGCTTTTTTACCGGCATTCCGCGTTTCCGCAGAATGACCGGATCCGGACCAAAGTCGTCTGACTCGGCCAGATTCCCTAAAATCGTGATGCTCTTCATAGTTACTTCCTTGTAACGATTTAAGGCTCTCTTCCTTGAGAACCCGCAGACAATTTAAGAATTCGGTGGATCTTGAAAGTACCTGAATCACTATTTCAAAAGAGGTCAGGATAATATTCACATCCCTTTTTCGCATTTACGGAGACAAGACAGAATGAGACAAAATGATCGCGGAAAGAACCATGTTGGGAAAGAAACCCGTTTGCGGCTGTTCTCATCCGGTTTTGTTTTGCGGAATGGAACGTAAAACGCGGATCGAAGTCTTGAGACTCTTTCCAGTGTTTGACTTCGTTGAAGAAAAGGACTTCTTCTTTGGTGGAAATTATGTCGATCTCGAAACGCAGATAACGGTAGTTTCGCGCAAGAATTTCGTGTCCGAGCGAAATTAAAAATTGAGCGGCGATTTCTTCCCCTTCTTTACCCTTGATCGTTTTAAATCGGCTCAAAGAAAAAAAGAAATTACGCGGTTATTTCCTGCAAATCCACGGGACGGGAAATGAAGAGATTGGTTTCTTTCAGAAGATCCACAAGTATCAGATTTCGGACCATTTCTCCATATTCATCTTTTATAATACGAATACAGGGACGAATCGGTTTATCCGGATTCGGGCCGAGAACGACCCCGATCCGCTTGTCCGACAACTCGATGCAGGATCCGACCGGATACAAGGAAAGATGACCTAAGAGAGTTCTCACGAGCTTGAGATCGAACTTTCCCACGTCCATGCTGATCATGGATTTGATCGCTTCGTGCGGGAGAATTTTCTTTCTATGCGGACGATTCGTCACGAGCGCGGAGAAGTTATCCGCGATCGCATAGATTCTCGCCTGTTCTTCGATCGCGTTCCCGGCCAACTTTTGAGGATAACCGTTTCCGTCGTAACGCTCGTGGTGCTGGAGCGCAACGATCGCAAGATTGTTTTTGAGTTTCATCTTTTGGGAAAGAATTTGATACCCCAAGATCGTATGTTTCATGATTGTCTTGAATTCTTCGTCCGTGAGATGTTCGTTCTTTTCGGAAACGGCGGAGGGAACCTTGCTCATTCCTATATCCGCAAGAAGACAGGAAATTCCAAGATCGATCATCTTCGGTCTGGAATATTCCAGAAGTTTTCCAAGAATCAAAGAATAGAACGTGGCGTTCGCGATCTGATTGTAGAGATAATAGCCTGACGGATTATTCGCCAAGATCAAATAGGAGATGTTCTGATTGGAGCGGACAAAGTCGGTCAGTTTTTCGGCGATTTCGCGAACAGGAGTCACTTCCAAAGGTTTTTCATCCAACGTCTTTTTGAAAACGTCCTGGACGACTTGCGTGGATTCTCTAAATAAATTTCCGAATGTGACTTTAATCCGATTGAGATTGTCGTAAACCGCTTTGAGAGGTTGAAGTTCGTCGTCTACGACGGTGTTGATGATGATATCGTCGATGCTCGTTTCGAGAAGTTCCGGGTCGGAGGACATTCCGCCGAGCTGGAGAATTTCCCCGGCGGTCATAACTTCCTGAATTCCGAATTTATTCAAACGGTCCAGATCGCTGTCCGTAACCGGAGTATTGGAAGTGATAAATAAATTATCCTTATCCAAATAGACTGGCTTTGAAAATCGCATTCCGGCCCTTAGTTCGGATACGGCAAACTTCTTCATTTTAACATTTCCCTTTTTCCGGAATTTGAATCCAATTCCAGGATCATAGAGAATATCGCTCCAACGGCCCTATAAAGATTTTCGGGAATTTCGGTTCCGATTGGTAGTTCCGAAAGGGATTCCGCGAGAATCGGATTTTCAACGATTGGAACCGAATTTCTCTGTGCAATTTTACGAATCGTGTCTCCTAAAAGTCCTGAAGCGGAAGCCGTGATTACAGGCGCGTCGTTTTGTTTCGGAATAAATTTCAGAGCCACACTGATCATCTACGCATTCCATTCCTTTTGAGCTTGAGACGGTTTATAAGCCAAATTGTATCCCTGAAAACTCACAGACGACTCGATTAGGATTCTCTTAAATTTTTCTTTGTTTTGGCAAGCATGCAAGTACATTTTAAAATTATCAAACGTAGCGCTGATTTGCAGGTCTTCTCCCGCGGTTTCCTTCCATAAGAATAGAACCATCGTCTTTCCGGTTTTTTCGGATTGGATCCGAAATAGGAACTTTTTGGTTTCCTCTTTTGGATCGAAAATCCCTTCCGCATTTCCTCCGGAAAATTCCCAACGAAAATACGGTAATTCCGCATTCCATTCTAAAAAAGGGTAATACGATTTTAGAACTTTGAATACCGCGGTTTCAGGTGACGTGTCCTTGAACTCGCCTCCGCTCAGTTTTTCGGAAAGTTCCCGTATGCTTAGACCCTTGTTCTCCAATTTCAAGGGAGAATTTTCCGAACCTTTGAGTTCTCTTTCTAAGATTCGAAGTTCGATTCCTTTTTTGTTCGGCTTTGCTGTCAAAGTCAGAAGTTCTCCCTTTATCAAGGGAGTTGAATCGGTGTTCACTTTGATCTTTTTCGATCCGAAAGAAATCCAAGCGCCTCCAAGAAAGGTTTCAAGAACGAGAGCTTTTACGTTCGTATTCCAGGAAAAGACGCCGGACTTCACCGCCTCGGATTCTTTTCCGGAAAAAAGAAGCATGTTTCCACCGGAGAAGTCGGCGGAAAGTTTCATTCGAATTCCTTCCTGATACAAATTTTATCTCGCATAATCCGTGACCGGAAAGAAAACAACGATCCTTTCGGATCGACGGCCGGTTTATTGATTCAACTTGGAAACCGGTTCTAGAAATTTTCCGGTAAAACTTCTTCTATGAATATCGGAAAGTCCGTGCCGAAGAATCAGTTCCTCGTGCAGTTTTGTTCCGTACCCTTTGTGTTGTTCGAATTGATAGTGAGGGAATTTTCTGGCGACCGAGACCATATAACGGTCACGGCCGACTTTCGCAAGAATGGATGCGGCGGCAATGCTTACGATTCTTAGATCGCCTTTTGTGTAAAAAGAGGTTCGGTTTTTTAGATAACTCCATTCGGGATATCGATTGAAGTTGTAGTTTCCGTCGATCAAGAGTTGCAGCGGAAGCGTCGATTGGGTGGAACGAATCACGAGTTTTGCGCACCTTCGAATTCCTTCGAGAACGGCTCGGTTGATTCCCTGTCGATCGATGTAGTTCGGACTTAGGAACGTTCTATAAGAGATTTGAGCCGTTTTTAGAATTTCGGGATACAGCGATTCGCGCTTTTTCTCGGAGAGTTTTTTGGAATCGGTCAATCCTTGTAGAATCTTTCCTTCGAGAATCGAGGTGAGAGTTTCTTGGGAAAAGGAGACCAGCGCAACAGAAAGAGGTCCCGCATAAGGACCTCTTCCGGCTTCGTCGATTCCACAAGGAATCGACTCTGAGTAAAACCGGAGTTCTTCCGGTTCAAAACGGGATAGAAATTCCGGCAAACCGGTTTATTCTGCGGGAGCCGCCGCTTTTGCAGCCGCAGCGGAATCTTCCTGCTGTTGTCTTTTTCTATCTTCACTCACGAGAGTTTTACCGCCCTTGAGTTCTTTGATACGAGCCGCTTTACCAGCGAGGTTTCTGAGGTAGTAGAGTTTCGCTCTTCTTACTTTACCTTTGCGGATCAGTTCGATCTTTGCGATTCTTGGGGAAAACAGAGGGAAAATTCTTTCCACTCCGATATCGTAGGAAACTCTGCGAACGGTGAAAGACTTTCCGTTTGCTTCGTTTGCGATGGAGATTACTACCCCTTCGTAAACCTGGATTCTTTCTTTTCCGGACTCAACGATTTTATAATGTACTTTAACGGTATCGCCTACTGCGAAGTTTTGTTTTCTTTCAGCGTCCGGAGTTAATACTTCTCTTAAAAGTTGATTCATAATTTCCTCTCTTGATCGGGGTCGATCTTCTTTCTATTTTGTTCCCTCCACGCTTCTATATGTGCGTGGTTGCCGCTGAGCAGGACGTCAGGAACTTTCCATCCATTGTATTCCGAGGGTTTTGTGTATTGGGGATATTCCAAAACATCAGGACGGTTGTGAGACTCGTCCAGAAGGCTTTCGTCAGCCCCTAAAAAACCCGGCAGAAGTCTGGACACCGCATCCGCGATACAAATGCTGGCCAAATCCCCGGCAGATAATACATAATTTCCAAGGGACATTTCCATGTCAACTAGATGTTCTGCAACACGGTGATCCACGCCTTCGTAATAACCGGAAATGAAAGTCAAGGGTTTGCCAGCTTCTTTCAACTTGGTCGCAATGCCTTGGTGAAACGGAACTCCGGAAGGAGAAGTGAGAATAACGGTTCCCTTATCTTCTCCCAAGGACAAAAGCGCTTTGTGGATCGGTTCCACGCGCAGGAGCATTCCCGGACCGCCGCCGTAAATCGTATCGTCCACGCGGTTGTGTTTGTTTCCGGAGAAGTTTCGCAGCTGTACGAGATTCACGGAGAATACTCCCGACTCGATCGCCTTTTGTTGAAGACCTTCCGAAAAATAGGATTGTATCTTTTCGGGAAAAAGAGTGATGAAGTTAAACTTCATTCCAAACCTCCGGTCGAATCAATACGACGGTTTTTGCTTGGACGTCGACTTTCCCGACAAAAACTCCGATGAACGGTATGAGAACTTCTTCCCCATCCTGTTTTGCAAAGATCAAAATCGGATGCGCCGGATTGTCCTGAACCTCGGTGAGTTTCCAATGGAGAAGGTTTCCGGTTTCATCCACGGCTTGGAGACCGATCAAATCCCGGATATAGAATTCGTCTTTGGTTTTGATTTTTGGAAGAAGGTTTTGCGGTAAGTGCAAAAGACCTCCGATCCATTTTTCCGCTTCTTCGGGGGTCGAAACTCCCTCAAAACGAACGACAAACTTTCCAGTGTGCGGTTTGATTTCTAAAAGAGTGATTTCTTTTACGGGAAAATTCGGATCCGGCTTACTGAGCTTTAAAACGACCGGAAGTTTGATTTCTGTGAGAACGGATTCACGGACATTGAAACGCAACCACCCTTTGATTCCAAAGGGTTTGCCCAATTGACCGAGTGAAATCCACTCTTCAGTCAATGATTTCTAAGGAGAAGTTTTTTCCTGCTTTTACGGAAGCCGCAGTAAGAATCGCGCGCAGGGATTTTGCGATACGACCGTTCTTGCCGATGACCTTTCCCACGTCTTTGGGGGAAACTCTGAGTTCGATGATGTTTTGCTCTTCCCCTTCGATTTCCCGAATCACGATTTCATCGGGAAATTCAACGAGAGAAGCAACAATGTACTTCAGTAATTCTTCCATTACTTCTTCAGAGCGGTTTTGTATTCTGCCCAGATTCCTGCATTTTTAAACAGGTTCAGAACGGTTCCGGTCGGTTGAGCCCCGTTTTTCAGCCAGGTAAGAATTTTCTCTTTGTTGAAGGTAGTCTGTTCTTTGATTTGCGCTGGATGGTAATGACCCACGATATCAACGAATTTTCCGTCTCTAGGCGCTCTGCTGTCAGCGGCAACAATTCTATAATGAGGATCGTGTTTGGTTCCAGTTCTTTGTAATCTAAGCTTTACCAAGGGATGTTTTCCTTTTAACCCATTCTACCGTTTCGGATCGAAAACGTCCGAAAAAAGAATGCATGATTTTTACCAATATTGGACAATATGTCCCCCTGTCAAGGAATGATCCGTCAGGAAACGACAAAGTTGTTTATTTCGCGATAGATTTGAGATTTCTCGCGTTGTCTACGGGATTGCCCGTTTTATAAAGTCCGGCGCCGACTACAACGATATCCACTCCGTTCTTCTTTAACTCTTGAATGTTCGTGTCATTGACTCCGCCGTCCACTTCGAGTTCGATCGGTCTGGAGCCGATGAGTTCTTTCGCTTTGCGGATTTTTTCCATTCCGTTTGCGATGAACTTTTGTCCGTAAAATCCGGGTTCTACGGTCATCAGAAGAATTAAATCGATATAAGGCAGAACGTTTTCTAAGTGGGAAACCGGTGTTCCCGGGTTTAAGGAAACTCCCACCTTGGTTCCGTGGCTTTTGATTTCCTGCGCGAGACGAACGGGAAAGTCCGTCGTTTCGATATGAAAGGTGATACAATACGGATTCAGTTCGTAGTATTTGGAGACGTGATTCTCCGGTTTGGAAACCATGAGATGCACGTCCAAGGGAATCGATGTGAGCGCTTTGACTTCTTTGCTGAGGGCTTCTCCAAAGCTGATCTGCGGAACGAAGTTTCCGTCCATGACGTCCATATGCATCAGATCGATGGCGGTCGGATCGTAATCAGGAACGGTTTTTCCGAGTTCGGTAAGTTTTGTGGCTAAGATGGATGCGGAAATTTTCAAAGTTCGTTCTCGTAGGATTTGGATTTTACTTTGGAATCGGATGCGTCTAACAGCGTAAGTTTGGCGGTGCCTTTGCGGTAGAATACGGTTTGGAATTTTTCTCCGTCTTTCAGAGCGACGGGAAGCGTCAATACGTCCGCTTCTTCCCGATTTTCGTTTTTCAGAACCGCTTTGTAATTTCCATCGTCTCCGACTTCATAGGAAAAAAGTTCGTAACCGCTTTCCACGGCGAGTTCCGGTTCGAAGTAATATACTTTAAAACGAACCTCGTCTCCTTCTAATCTCGCGGAGGAAACAAGTCCGTTTTCGGAGCGAACTCTCGTGTTCACGATTTCCTCCACTCTACTTTTGATTCCGGAACGAGTTAGGCTTTTTTGAACTAAGGGAAAAGAAGCTCCTTGAAAAGAAGTCGGTGAGAATTCTTCCTTGGTTTTGCTCGGAGCCTTGGTCACGAGTAAGAATACTTTTTCTCTTGCGGATGTGTTTTTGCCGGGCTCCGGAATTTGATCGATGACGGTGTTCGGCAGTTGGTCCGCTTGCGGTTCGATGTAAGTGATTCCGCCGATCTGCAGTTCCACGTAAGTTTCTCCGGAGAGAACTTTTTGGAGGTTGGCTTTTGCGGAATCGATGGACTGCCCTCTTACATCCGGAACGATCAAGCGGTCGAGTCCCGTATTTACTGTCAGAACGATTTTACTTCCCGCTTCGATTTCTCTTCCGGGACGAATGGATTGATACAAAATGATTCCGTCTGTTTTGTCCGGGTAACGTTTGTTTTCCAGACGCACTTTCAATTGAAGACGATTGAGTTCGTTGTGAACTTCGGGATAGGATTTTCCGACGAGATCGGGAACGATCACCTTTGCCGTACTTTTGGTTCTTACGAATACGACTAAGAAGGCCGCACTGAAAAATAAAAGAAGACCGGCCGCTAAGAATAAGATGTAACCTCCGATCGGAAGATACTTTTCTTTGATTTGTTCCTGATTCACCCGAATATTTCCCCTTCTTGGATTCTGAAACCGTTGAGAAAATCGGATGCAGACATCCTGTTTTTATTTTCCGGTTGCAATTCCAGAATTTCCAGAAATCTACCATCACCACACTGCGTAAGAAGGCCTTTTTTGTCCAACCGTTTCAATTTACCGGGCCCTGGATTCGATTCGGGAGGAAGGGAAGAATGTCTTGTTTTCAGGATGTTAAGTCGTTTGTCCCGGAATGTGGTAGTTCCCACAGCATCCGGATACAAGGCGCGGATTCGGTTGTGAAGTTCGTCCGCTCCGAGGGTCCAATCTAAAATCCGATCCTCCGGTTTGATCTTTCCGCAATACGTCGCTCGGGAGTGATCTTGTGGAGTCGCCGAAAACGGTTTCCCGTCGAACCTCTGCAAGAGCCGAAGAATCGATTCGATTCCCGCATTCGTAATTTTGTCCATCAAAGTTCCCGTATCGTCTTCGGGAGTAATTTCCACTTCTTTACTCAGAAGGATATCTCCCTCGTCCATCTTCTCGCCTATGTATTGGATCGTGATTCCCGATTTCGTATATCCTTTCCAAAGAGCCGTTTGCACGGGAGAAGCGCCGCGCAGATCCGGAAGCAAGGAGCCGTGTAAGTTGATCGAGCGAAGCGGAGGATGATCGAATACTTCTCCGGGAAGAATGGAACCGTATGCGAAGATCACATAAAGATCGGCCGGAAAGGAACCGAAATCGGAGAGAGCTTTTTCTTTTTCCTTCTTGATCGATTCGTATTGAAACACGGGAAGATTGTGTTCGAGCGCGATTTTTTTGACGGGGCCGGGTTCGGGAGTTCTGCTCCGACCCTTGGCTCGATCCGGGTTCGTAACGACGAACAAAACTTCCGCAAGTTTAGAATCGAGGAGCGCTTGTAAAAGTTTTGCGGAATGTTCCGGGGTTCCAAAATAACCGATTTTCATAGTAACGCGTGTCCTAAAACTTTTTTACACCAAATCCAGAGGATCGAAGTCGATTTCCAAATACACTTTTTTGGAAAGTTTCAAAGGACGAATCTCTTTTTTAAAAATTTCTCTCCAAGCCGTAAGAGAAGACGTTTTGAGAATGATATGATTGCGGAAGTTGGAATCGATTCTATAAAACGGACAAGGAGCGGGTCCAAGCAAAACCGTATCCTTGGAAGGAAAGTATTTTTTCAAAACGCCGAATACGAGTTCGATGGTATCGAGCGAAACCTGTTCGTCCTTGGAACGGGAAACGATTCGAACAAGTCTTGAAAACGGGGGATAAAAAAGATCCTTCCGAACGGGGATTTCGGATTCATAAAATTGAATGTAGTTTTGACTCGTCGCCATTTGAATCACGGGATGATCGGGAGCGTTGGTTTCGATCAACACTTCTCCCTTTAGCTTCGAACGGCCTGCCCTTCCTGCGACCTGGGTCAAAAGGGAAAAGACTCGTTCGTTGGCTCGAAAGTCCGGAAGTCCGAGTCCGATTCCCGCGTTCAAAACGCCGACTAACGTAACCTGAGACGCGTCAAGTCCCTTTGCGATCATCTGCGTTCCGGTGAGAATGTCGATTTCTCCCCCCAGAAGACGGGATATGACTTCGTTTAACAAACTTCGGTCCTGGATCGAATCCTGATCGAGTCGTTCCACTCTCGTATTCGGAAACGCTTCGAGAAGATTCTCCTCCAGCTTCTGCGTTCCGGTTCCCTTGAGGGTCAGACTTTCCCCCATTCTTTTTTCCAAAGAATCCAAGGTTTCGGTATGACCGCAGAGATGACAGATCGCCGTTCCTTTTTTGTGATAACAAAGATTGGTCGTGCAGTTCGGACAAGGAACATACGAGGAAGTCGCCGGTGAAAAAATCAAAGGGCTGTATCCTCTTCGATTCAAAAGAAGAATGACCTGTTCTTTTTTATCCAATCGCTGTTTGATCGCAAAGGAAAGTTCCGAACTGAGAACGTTCGATTCCTTTTGATTCTCCACGATGCGGACGGTCGGGGGCAGAACCCCTTCGGGTCGTTTGGTCAAAGTGTGAAGATGAATCTTTCCTTCTTTGGCGAGGTGATAAATTTCCAAAGAAGGCGTGGCGGTTCCCATGACGAGAACGGCGTTGTTTGTTTTGCAACGCTGCATCGCGACCTGACGCGCGTGGTATCTCGGGCTCGAATGTTCCTTAAAGGAAGAATCATGATCTTCGTCGATGATTACGAGGCCGAGATTCGAAACCGGAGCGAAGATCGCGCTTCTCGTTCCGACCGCGATCCTTTTTTTACCGCTCAAGAGTTCGTTGTATGCCTTGAATTTTTCGGAAACCTTCAGCGCCGAATGAAGCACCGCGAGTTGTCCCGGAAAGATAAGTTCCAGTTTGCGGATGATATGAAAGGTCAAACTGATTTCGGGTACGAGAAGAATCACGGAGCGGTTCGGAGTTTCCAGCGCCTTCCGAATGAGATGGATATAAACTTCCGTTTTGCCCGAGCCGGTGATCCCGAACAAAAGATGAACCGCGGTTTGTCCGAAGGTGGAAAGAATATTTTGATAAGCGACATTCTGCTCTTCGTTTAACGTTACCGGTTTTCCTTCCGCGTCCGACGGAAATGCCTCGAGTTTGACCTGCCTTCTTCCCGCAGGAATCATCTTATAGATACATTCTCCGAGAGAGGCGATGTATTGATCCTTCATCCAATACGCGAGATCGATCTGTTCCTGAAGAACGATCGGCGTTTTATCGATGATCTTATCCACCGGAAGAACCTTGTATTTCGGTTCGTTCTGATGAACGGAGACTACGATCCCCTCTTCTTCCCGATTTCTGAGTTTCGCTAAAACGCGGACGCCGATCCGCGTGTTCGGCGGAACCTCGTATGTGAACGTGTCTTCTTCCACCGGAAGATCGAAAGCAACTTCGGCGTAGTGAATCAAAGGACGTCCTTGAGTTTGTTTTGGAACAGGGCGAGTTGGGTAAGAATACTTTCCTTGATCGAGATCTCCTCTTTTTTGATCGTCTCGAATTCGAAGGATTCTTTATCACCTTTGAAATGTTTGCGTTTGGTTTCGATCGCTACGATCGCTTCGGGAGATCGTAATACGATCATGGGAATGCCGGGAAGAAAGTCTAACGTTCTTCCCATCATCTCAAGCGCCTTTTCTTTTCCGTAAACCGCGATCGCACTCGTTCCCAAAAGAATGATTCCTTTGATCTTTTCGGAATCGATCGTTTCCTTAACCTGAGCCTCACACGTTTCGGTTCTGCGCTTCCAATCCTGCGCGTTCGATTTGGAATGAGCGAAGATGCAAGCGGGATATTCCTGGTAATAAAATTCCCGATGATTGAAGCCGAATTGTTTTTGGATCATTCTTCCGAAAAGATCCTCCGCCTCCTTCGTTCTAAAAATCTGATCGGGAGAAGTTTTGGAAAACGAAGGACGGCCGGGTGCGATCTCCCCGGTATAATGAAGTACTAATACGGGTTTTCTTCCCTTGATGAGAAAGTTTCGAACCGCGCTGATTCGATCCGCACAGAGTTTGCAGACGAAGTTTCGTTCCGCGGCCTTGGCGGGTCTGCGGACTTGGATGCCTTCCGCTTCCAATTCCAGGTCGTGCGACTGAGACGTTTGTCCGGAAGGGCTCCAGTCTTCTTTCCATACGAGTTCCGTGGTTTCGGGCGGTTTTTCTCCGCCCAATTGCAGGATCGGAACCTGTCTTTTTTGGATCAAAAAACGGAGATCGCCCAGGATTCTTCCCAGACCTGTGAGTATTTCCTTATCCATCCGTATATTGATCCGAGGAAATGTTAAGCGACTTCATCTTTCTGTAAAGATGAGAACGTTCGATTCCCAGGACGCGGGAGGTCCGGGTTACGTTGCCTTCGTTTGTCTGTAATGTTTTTATAATATACTGTCTTTCGAATTCCTCTTTCGCCTTTCGGAAGTCTCCGAGTTCCACCATTTCGTTTGCGGTTTTGAATCCTTTCAAGGCGTCTCTCGCGTCGTTCGCGGTTATCGTCGCGCCCACGGTCATGATACAAAGACGTTCCATGATGTTCTTTAGTTCTCGGATGTTTCCCGGCCAAAAGTGGTTTTGTAGAATGGAAACGGCTTCGGATTCGATCTTTTTCGGCGGAAGGTTGTTCTCTTCCAGGGTTTTTGCTATATAATAATCTACTAATAAAGGAATGTCCGAGGTTCGTTCACGCAATGGGGGAATCGTGATCGGAATCACGTTCAAACGATAGTAAAGGTCTTCGCGAAATTTTCCGTCTCGGATCGCTTCTTCCACGGGGATGTTGGTCGCGGCGATGATGCGAACGTCCACCGTGATCGTTTCGGTACTTCCGAGTTTTTCGAATCGTTGCTCTTGGAGGATGCGAAGCACCTTAGCCTGCGTCGACAAGGACATGTCGCAAATCTCATCTAAAAATAAGGTTCCTCCGTTTGCCGCCTCGAACTTTCCGATTCTGGAATCGGTGGCTCCGGTAAACGCCCCTTTGGTGAATCCGAATAACTCCGATTCGATGAGTTCCTCCGGAATCGCCGCGCAGTTCATTTCGACGAAAGGTTGATCGGCTCTTTTAGAATTTTTGAATATTGTTTTCGCTACGAGTTCCTTTCCGGTTCCGTTCTCGCCGTAGATGAATACGCGCGCGTTCGTCGCCGCGGCTTGCGCGATCGCGAATTTCACTTTTTGAATCGCGGGAGAGTTTCCTAGTATTTCATCATATTCTAATTTAATATCGGATGCGGAGAATTTCTCCTCCGGTTTGATGACGTTCTCTATCGCCTGCAAAACCTTTTCGATGGAAAGAGGTTTTTCCAAAAAGTCGACCGCACCTTTTTTAGTCGCTGCGACCGCGATCTCGATCGTTCCGTGTCCTGAAATCATCAAAACGGGAAGCGTAGGATATAGTTTTTTGCATTCGTCCAGAACGACGATTCCGTCTTCTCTGCCGAGCCAAACGTCGAGCAAAATCAAAGAAGGTCGTTCGCTTTTGAGTTGTTTGAGGAGAGTTTTGCCCGTGGAAAACGTTTCCACTTCGAAATCCTCGTCCTCTAAAATTTCTTTCAGTGATTTTCGGATTTCAGGTTCGTCGTCTGCGATAAAAATTTTCATGGAACGGTTTAGGATACGGGAAGTTCGATTTGAAAACGGCAACCGCCCATACGGGAAGAATCTACAGAGATGTGCCCGTTGTGGTCAATCACACTTTTCTGCACGATCGCGAGACCGATTCCGGAGGTGTTGCTGTTTTTCGTCGAATAATACGGTTCGAACACTTTCTGCTGCAGTTCGGGAGAGATTCCGATTCCGTTGTCTTCGATCGAAATGATCGCTACTCTTCGCATAATCTTTCTTGTCAATGTCGCCGAGATTAAAATCGAACCTTCGTAATCGGGAGTTCCCTCTTTTTCGCGTTTTCTTTCGATCGCTTCCACGGAATTTTTTACGAGGTTCGTAAAAACGCGAAGTATGATTTTCTGATCCAGAAATAACTGCGGAAATCCTTTCGCGATGTTCGTGGTGATTTTGAGTTTCGGCGTGTGTTCGAATAACTTTACGGCTTCCAGAAGAATGGGTTCCAAGTTTTGATTGATGAGTTTCGGCGCGGGCATGCGCGCAAAATCGGAGAATTCGTTCACGAGGTGTTCTAGAACGCGCACCTGTTTGATGATCGTGTCCGTTCCCGTCGCTACGATTTCATGAAACTGTTCTATATTTTCCGTTTTCATTTTTCTGCGGATTCGCTCCGCAGAGAGTTGGATCGGTGTTAACGGATTTTTGATTTCGTGCGCCATTCTCTGCGCCACTTCCTTCCAGGCGGCGATTCTTTGACTGCGCATGAGTTCCGCGTCTTTCGATTTCAGATCCTGAACCATCTGATTGAAAGAATCGATAAGCGCTCCGATTTCTCCCGCTTCGCGGATTTCAAGGTTGATATCGGTTTCACCCATAGAAATTTTTTGCGTAGCGTTGGCGAGTTCGATGATCGGTCTGGAGATCTTTCTCGCAAACAAAAGAGAGAAGTAAATCGCCAATAGAAAAATCGAAACGGTGATGATGCTGAACGTTAAGCGAATTCGATACGGAAGTTTTTCCTTTGCCAAGTCCGCGCGATCGTAATTCCTCCTCGTAGAAATCAAAGAATATACGATTTTCTCTTCTCCTTTGTGGATTCGGATCCCGGTTTGAAGAACGTAATTGCCGATCGGAAACGGAACTCGGATAAAATACATACAATAATCGGGACGATAACTTAAGAATTCGGTCCATTCCGAAGCTTTAGAGAATATCTTGAAATTCTTATCGATCGGCCTATATTTTAATCCGCGGTTTTCCAAAACGGATTTTTCATTTTCGTAAATTCCCACATAGAATTCGTCGCTCTGGATCAGATTCAATTTTGAAGCGGCTCCGATCAACGCCTCGAGACTCAAAGGTTGCATTCGTAAAAAACTTTCCAACAGGCGCGTCTTTTCCACGAGAAGTTTCTTTTTCGGCTTTTCTTCGTTTAGAATCAGCATTTCCCCGGATGAAAGCGCCTCTTCCACGTCGATCCCGTAAAATCGTTCGTAGAGTTTTCCGGTGATGTTCGAGGAAAGAAAGAGAATCGGAACCGAAGGAAGAAGCGCGACGAAGATAAACGACAACGTTAGACGATATCGGATCGAACTTTTGAGTCTGCCCGTTTCCAGATTTCTTTTGTTTCTGTAAAAATAGGAGATCAGAAGGGAAAGAGAAAAAAGAGGAATGAAATAAAAGATATAAACGACGATTCGATCCAGAAATCCGATATCTTCCGGAAACGAATCCTTGCCGGAAAATTGGATCAATTCCGCGAGGACAACGGAAAGCAGGATGATCAAACCTAAGATCAGAAGATCCCTTAGATAGTATCTGGTTTCGTCGTTCATGAGGTCTCGGTTTTTGTTAAACGAAATCGTTGTTTACGATATTGCTCAGAGCCTCCAAGGCTTCGTCTTCCTTTTCGCCCTTGACTTGAATCTTGAATTCGTTACCGGGTGCGAGCGCAAGCATCATGAGTCCCATGATGCTCTTCCCGTTTACTTCCACGTCGTCCTTTACGACCGTGATTTCACAGGGAAATTTGGACGCGCAGTTGACGAATACGGACGCAGGTCTTGCGTGCATTCCCGTTCCGTTTTCATTGATTTTGAGGAGAATTTCTTTCAACTTTGCCCTGCTGTAAATACTGACTCAATTTTTGATTGAATTCCTGCGCCGCGTTTTTGCCGAGTTTGCGCAAACGCTGATTCATCGCGGCCGTTTCCACGATGATCGGAATATTTCTTCCGGGACGAACCGGAACCTTGATCAGAGGAATTTGAACGCCTAACAGTTCTTCGGTGGGGTTTTCGAGTCCCGTTCGGTCGAAATCCTTGTCTTCGGTCCATTCTTCCAGATGAATGATGAGTTCTATGAGTTTGTGGTCGCGCACCGATCCGATTCCGAATATATCCTTAATATTCAAAATTCCTAATCCACGGATTTCCATGTGGTGCCTTAATAAATCCGAACAAGTTCCGATCAGATAACTTTCAGAAAGTCTCCGGATTTCCACCATGTCGTCCGCGACGAGACGATGCCCCCTTTCGATGAGTTCGAGAGCGGTTTCGCTTTTTCCCACCCCGCTCTTTCCCGAAAGAAGAATTCCGATCCCGAATACTTCGATCAAAACTCCGTGCCGCATCGTTCTCGGTGCGAGGCTTCGATCTAGAATTCCCGAAATCAAAGTGATGAATTTATGCGTGGAAACGTCCGAGATCATCAAGGGAATACCTAGTTGTTCGCAGTTCTCCACAAAAATCGGAGGAGGCATGTTTCCGTGCGTGAAGATGATGCAGTTGAGATGGAAGCTGAAAAAATCCGCTGCGATCTTTTTTAGATCTTCGGGAGTTCTGGAAGTGATGTAAGCCCATTCTCCTTTACCGAAAATCTGAATCCGGTCGTGTGCGAAACTTTCGTAAAATCCCGTGAGAGAAAGTCCGGGACGATTGATCTCGGACATGTTGATCCGGTTTGTGAGCCCTTTTTCACCCGCGAGCATACGCAGACCCAACTCTTCGTGTTCGTTGAGAATATTCGAAACGTTGATTCCGGGCATCGACATGGTTATCTGGACTCCAATGATTTCACTTTTTTTCTCTGACTAGACGGGAGAATCTTCAAGATCTTTCTGTATTTCGCGACGGTTCTGCGCGCGATTTCGATTCCCTGTTTCTGAATCGCCTCCACGATTTCCTGATCGGACAAAGGATTGTCGGATTGTTCTTCCCGAACGAGATTGCGGATGAGGTCGTGGATTTTTTTGGAGGATTCGATTCCTCCTTCCGCAGAACGAACTCCCGAAGAGAAAAACCATTTTAACTCGAGAATTCCCCGGGAAGTCTGTATGTATTTGTTGGACGTGATTCTTGAAACCGTGGACTCGTGCATCTCCAGTTTTTCGGCGATGTCTTTAAGGGTCAGAGGTTTAATGAATTGGATTCCCTTTTGAAAAAAAGGAGTCTGCATTTCGATGATGGCGGAAGTCACCTTGAATAAGGTTTGTCTTCTTTGATTGACCGATCGGATCAGCCATTCCGCGGAACTGAGTTTTGTGTTGATGTATTCCTTGTCGGCTTCCTTTGCGTTTTTTAGAATATTCTTATATTCTTTATTGATTTTGAGCCGGGGAATCCATTCATCGTTGATGTAGATGTCGAATTCCCCCTCCACTTCGCGCACGATCACGTCGGGGATCACATAGTCCGGTTTATTCGGAGTGTAAAGCGTGGCGGGATACGGTTCGAGCTTTTTGATTTCGGCCGCGAGAGCCTCCACTGCTTCGAGGGACAGTTCCATCTTTTTGGAAATCGATTTGTAATCGAGCTTCTCCAAATCCTTGATATGGTCGCGGATCAGTGTATGAAGTTTTTCATCCTCGGGTTTAAGGATTTTTGCTTGGATCAAGAGAGTTTCTTGAACATCCCGGGCTCCGATTCCGATCGGATCGAGTCTCTGTATTTGATCGAGAACCTTACGGACCTTTTTTTCGTTCAACTTCATTTCCGCACAAAGATCGGGAATCGGAATCGTGATAAAACCGTGATCGTCGAGCATCGAGATCAGAATTTCTCCGATGGAAATTTCATCGGGCTTTAAATTGGAAAGCCGGAGCTGCCAAAGCAAATGCTCCGACAAAGAACTTTTTTCGGGAGAAGACTCGATGTATTTCTGATTTCGATCCGATGCGTCCGAACCTGCGCTGCCCGCTTTGTCCAAGGAAAAATTATCCTGCCAAGACACGTCCGAATTTTTGATAAAGTCGTTCTTTTCTTTTCTACGAAGATCGTCCCGGCTGTAGAGATCGGGGGTTCTGTTTCTTTCGGAAGCGTATTCTTCCTCGAGCATGGGATTTTCCACAAGCTCCGAACTGATCCGATCCGAAAGCTCCAAAGTCGATAAGGGCAAGAGTTCGATGGACTGTCGTAAGTCCTGCGTCATCACCAGTTTCTGGGTTTGTTTTTGAACCAGTGAGTGACTGAGATTCACAGCGTAAAATCCTCGCCCAGATAGATTCTTCTCGTTTCGGGATCGTTGACAAGATCGTGTGTGGAACCGGAAATCAAAATTCTTCCGCTGTACATGATATAGGCGCGGTCCGTGATCTTCAACGTTTCACGCACGTTGTGGTCCGTGATCAAAATTCCGAGCCCTCGATCCTTTAGGGATTGAATCACGGTTTGAATGTCTTTGACCGCGATCGGGTCGACGCCCGCAAACGGTTCGTCTAACAGGATAAAGTCGGGATTGGTTACGAGCGCCCTTGCGATCTCGCAGCGTCTTCTTTCTCCTCCCGAAAGAGTATAACCCTTTTGATTGGCGACACGCATGATCTGCAATTCGATCAGAAGCGCATCCCTTCGCTGGATGATCTCTTCTCTGGAAAGATTCATCGTTTCCAGAATCGCTTCCAGATTTTCGGCGACGGTTAATTTACGGAAGATGGACGCTTCTTGCGCGAGATAACCCACTCCGAGTCTCGCTCGGATATGCATCGGAGAATCGGTTACGTCTTGTCCGTCGATGTAAACTTTGCCCGAATCCGGTCTTACGAATCCCACGGACATATAAAAAGAAGTCGTCTTTCCGGCTCCGTTCGGGCCTAAGAGTCCTACGACTTCCCCTTTTTTGATATTAAAGCTGGCCCCGTCCACAACCTTTCTTTTGTTGTAGACCTTGACCAGATTATCCATTCGGAAGGTTTTGCTCATATTCTTAGCTTACTTTCCGGGAACGATTCCGTCCGTCAAAAGCGCGCGACCTTCTCTCGGAAAGAATATGATTCTTCCTGCATGTATGTCTCTGCCGTTTTTTCGCAACATCGGATTTCCCTCAAGATACACTTTTTCCTCTTTTTCAAAATACGTGGCGTATTCTCCCGTTGCGGAAGAATCCTTTCCTTCTATAAGAACGTTTCCTCGGATTACGGTTTCATTCTTATCCATAAACCGTTCGAATTCTACGGCGGTGATCGTGCTTGTTATTGCGTCCGTTTTTTTATCTAAGAAGTCGATCTTCCCCGAATCGGTCAAATGAATGTACTGGTCGTTTTTAAAGTAGTCAAGGACATTCCCGGAAAGGATCAATCGGTTTTCCCGATCGTGAACCGTGATCTGATTTCTGGCTTCGATCTTAGAGGAATTTTTGCCGTAGCTGACTAACTTTTCGGCATTCATTTTTAGATTGCGTCGATACAAGGTGGCGTTTCCGTACAGGCCGACCCTGGTTTCTCCGGTTTCGTCCTTATCGCTTACGATCTGATCGCCTTTGAGAATCGCGACTCGAGTGACTTCGCGTTTGATCTTTTCTTCGGCGTTCGGAGAATCCTTTTTGTCCTTGTTTTCCACCGTTTCCGTTTCGGTATAATTTTGAAAAAGAATACTTTCTCCGGTTAACTCCACTTTGTTGCTATTCGTGTAGAATGTAAGTTCCTTTCCGGTGAGATAGCGGTCCTTTGCGATGAGAATCGGATCGGGATCGGTAGTGATCTTATCGCCATCCTCGTCAAAAACCGCTTCCTTACAAAGAATGGTGATTTGCGGATGTGCGATGATTACGTTTTCCTTAAGTAGAGTCGTTTTCTTGGCGAGATTTCTTTCGATAAACGTCGCGGAAATTACGGTTTTGACTCCGCTTTTATCCGTATGGAAAAGCCGCGGACGATCTTTGATAAATACCTTTTCTTCGAACTTATCGTATTCTCCCGTTCCTGCGCGCAGCGTGACTCCGTTGTCTCCGTCTTGAACGACAACTCCTCCGCGTAAAAATCCCTTAAACGCGTCCTTACCCAAGACTTCGATTTGGTTTGCGGAGAGTTTTACTTTTTTGTGTTGAATCCACGCGCCCCCTTCGAGGATAAATGCGGTGACTTTCAAACCGGAAATCGTTTTGTCTTCCTGCGTCAAAGAAGATCCTCCCCAAAGAGTCGCGAAGTTCGGAGTTGTGTTTTTCTTTTCCGGATTTTCCGGAAGAACGTTGACGAGCTTTCTGTCCGCGGTTTCGCTTCCGATAGGAATCGGAGGTTTTACGTTTCCGTAATACGGTAAAAACGCAAAGACGATTAAAATGGAGAATATAAATTTTCGAATCATGGAGAACCGGCCGCTTTGAGCGGATTGGTGCCTCCCTGTGTGATCGCGCTCGGTTTTAGAATCGTGAACTTATTCAAATCCTTGTCTGCGCGAAGGCCGATTCCTCGGATCGTGGTTCCGTCCGCGCTTACGGTCACTTCCGAATCGGAGACGAGTTTTTTCGTATCCATATTGTATTCCATCGTTTTGGCAATGAGGGTTTTGTTGTCTTCGGTTCGTAAGAAAATTTTTCCTTCCAGAATCATCAATCTTGTCTTGTGATTGATCTCCCCTTTTTCGGCGAGAAGTTTGGATTTGAATTTTCCGCCTTCGTACTGATCGAAATCGATGTTGTAAAAGATCGTTTTATTATCGTTCACGTAAACGTAGGATTCTTCCGCGCGCAGTTCCCACTGGAGTTGTCCTTGGGCGTCGTATGCTTCCCGTTTGAAGTTGCGTATGGAAACGTTAGCTCCGCTTTCCCGTTCCTTCTCCACTCTTTCGTAATTTACTTTTTTGCAATTCGCGAAAAGAAACGAAGACAATCCACAGGCGATCAGTAGGAAAAAAATCCGAAGCAGATTGCCTGTGTTGCGTTTCATGGAAAGAACCGGTTACGATCGAGGTCTGGAAACGAGGATCTCTTTTTTGATATAACGATCCAGTCCGATCATTTCTTTGAGTAGAGATTTGATTTCGGAAAGCGGATATTGAGTCGTCGCATCCGAAAGTGCTTTTTCAGGATCGGGATGGACTTCCATAAAGATTCCTTCGATTCCAAGAGAAACGGCGGAACGAAGGACGCTCGGTATGAATTCTCTTTGTCCGCCCGTGCTGTTGCCCGCCGCTCCCGGAAGCTGAGCCGAATGGGTCGCGTCGAACACGACCGGAATGTCGAATCCGTGAATGATCGGGACCGCTCTTCCGTCAAAGATGAGATTTCCGTAACCGAAACTAGTTCCCCGTTCGGTCACGAGACATTTGTCGCTTCCGGATTCTTTCATCTTAACCGCGATGTGACGAGTGTCTGCGGGAGCTAAGAACTGACCCTTCTTCACGTTCACCCATTTTCCCGTTTTTGCGGATTCGGCGATAAGATCGGTTTGTCTGCAAAGAAATGCGGGGATTTGATAAACGTCGATTACGTCCTTTAAGGGTGCGATCTGATGCGTTTCGTGAATGTCGGTAAGAACCGGAACGTTGTACTTGTTTTTGATATATTCTAAATTTTTAATACCTTCCGCAAGTCCCGGACCTCTGTAAGAATTCACCGAGGAACGATTCGCTTTATCGAAACTGCTTTTGAAGATATAAGGAATTTTGAGTTCGGCGCAGATTTCGATCATCTCGGCGCAGACACGATCCAGCAGATCTCGATTCTCCATAACGCAGGGACCGGAGATCAAAAAGAAAGGTTCGTCTCCCCCGATCTTACTTCCGTTTAGAAAATCTCTCTTGGTGCAGGTATTGTCTCTCATGATGTTCCTTTCTTTGAGTATTTCACGGCGGCACGGATAAATCCAGCGAATAAAGGATGCGGCGCAGTCGGTTTGGATTGAAATTCCGGATGGAATTGAACTCCGATAAACCAGTCATGTTGGCGAATTTCCACGATTTCGACGAGGTTGTCGTCGGGAGAAGTTCCCGCGATAACCATTCCGTTTTCCTCATATTGTTGTTTATAGCGGTTGGTGAACTCGAATCTATGTCTGTGTCGTTCGTGGATCAGTTCCGATTTGTATTCGTTGTATGTAAGCGTATCTTTTTTGATCTTGCAGGGATACGAACCGAGTCTCATCGTTCCGCCCATCTGTTCGATGTCGTTTTGTTCTTCTAAAAGGGAGATCACGGGATGTTCGGTGTCCGGTCTGATTTCGGTAGAGTTTGCGTCCTTGAGTCCCAGAACGTTTCTTCCATATTCCACCACCGCGCATTGCATTCCGAGACAGATTCCGAAAAAAGGGATTCCTTTGGTTCTTGCATACTGGATCGCGAGAATTTTTCCCTCGATTCCTCGATCTCCGAATCCTCCGGGAACCAGAATCCCTTGAACGTTTTTCAGAGAAGCTTCCACGTTGTCCTTATCCAGATTTTCGGGATCGATCTTTACGAATTCTACTTTCGTATCGTGTGCGATTCCTCCGTGCGATAGACTTTCATAAATGGAACGATATGCGTCTTGTAAGGAAATATATTTTCCGACAACGGCGACTTGAACGGTTTGTTTCGTGGTAAGAAGTCCTTTGACCATCGAATCCCATTCGTTGAAGTTGGAAGTTCTAAGTTCCATTCCCATCGTTTTGAGAACGACCTCGTCGAGTTTTTCTTCCTTATACATTTTGGGAATTTCGTAGATGGACGTGGAGATGTCGCTTGCGGAGATTACGTTTTCCTCCTTCACGTTGCAAAAGAGGGAAAGTTTATTCTTCATTTCCTTGGTCATCGGTTGGGAAACGCGGCAGACGAGAATGTCCGGTTGAATTCCGAGTCCAAGAAGTTCTTTGACGGAATGTTGCGTCGGTTTGGTTTTGGCTTCCCCGGCGGCGGTGATCGTGGGAACCAAGGTTAGGTGAACGAATAAGACGTTGGAACTTCCGTGTTCGTAACGCATCTGACGGATCGCTTCCAAAAACGGAATGGATTCGATGTCTCCGACGGTTCCTCCGATTTCGACGATGATAAAGTCGGGATTTTCTTCCCGAGCTACGATGTACATCCGATTACGGATTTCGTTCGTGATATGAGGAACGACCTGCACCGTACGACCGAGATAGTCTCCCTTTCTTTCTCTTTGAATGACGGTATTATAAATCTGACCGGTGGATACGGAGTTCTTCCGTGTCAATTTGGAATGTGTAAAACGTTCGTAGTAACCGAGATCCAAATCGGTTTCGGCTCCGTCGGCGGTTACGTAAACTTCTCCATGCTGATACGGACTCATCGTTCCCGGATCGATATTGATATAAGGGTCCATTTTTTGAAGGGAAACCGTATAACCTCTGCTTTCCAACAAACAACCCAGAGCCGCGACCGTGACTCCTTTTCCCAGTGAGGAACTCACCCCTCCCGTTACGAAGATAAACTTAGTTCTCGACAACTTGCATTCCCGCCTTTCAGAACAGAGTTTTTTAGTGTTTCTTGAAATTCAAACAGGAATTTCCGAGAATTCTGTCTCCAAAAAAAGTTCAGGACTTCGTTTTAGAGTTTCAGGATTTTCTCGATGAGGAGCGAGGTGGATTTTCCGGGTACGAACGGCAAGATTTTGACTTCTCCCCCGAATTGACGAACGACCGGAGTTTCGGGAAGATCCTCCGCCTTGTAATCCCCGCCTTTGACGTGAACTGCGGGTTTGACGAGTCGAATCAGATCCAGCGGAGTGTCTTGCGGAAAAATCGTTACCGCATCCACAAATCTCAGGTTGGAAAGAAGAAGCGCTCGATCGTCCTCTCCGACGACAGGTCTTTGTTCTCCTTTCAATCGTTTCACGGAAGAATCCGCATTGACTCCAACCCAGAGAAAATCTCCGAGTTCCCGAGCCTGGGAAAGATAGGTGATATGACCTTTGTGAACCAAGTCGAAACAGCCGTTGGTAAAAACGATTTTCCGGTCTTTGCGGATGGTGTCCGCAAAACTTGCCGCTTGATCCCAGGGAATGATATGAGTCTTTAAGTCCATTCTTACTTTTGAAAACTTCCCCTAGATTGAAGTGAGGCTTCGAGTTCGTCGGGGGTGACCGTTTCCGCTCCGAGTTTTCCGACGACTACTCCAGCCGCGGCGTTTGAAACGATACTCGCATCGAGTTCGCTTAGTCCCGCCGCGTGATAGGCAGTGTAAGCGCTGATGACCGTGTCTCCCGCTCCGGTTACGTCGAATACCTCGCGCGCAACCGTGGGAATATGAAAGATTTCTTTTTTTGCGGCCAAATACAAACTCATTCCCTTTTCCCCTCTCGTAATCATAAGAGAAGGACAGGAAAGTTTTTCGGAGATTTCTTCGGCGGCTTTTAAAACCTCGGAATCGTTTTCTAATTTTTTTCCGATCGCCTTACCGGCTTCGTGATGATTCGGAGTCAGAATACTCACACCTTGGTAAAGAAAAAAATGACTGACCTGAGGATCGACCGTTACGATCTTTTTTTTCTCCAGGCAGATCCGTGAAACTTCTTGGATGATTCTAGGCGTTAAGGTTCCCTTGTCGTAGTCGGAAAGTACGACCGCGTTTGCGGAATCGATTCGTTCCAAGAACGCTTGCAGAAGTTCGTCCTCTTCTTTTTTCGTGATGGGTTTTAATTCTTCCTTATCGATTCTGCAAACCTGTTGATGACCTGCAATCACTCTCGTTTTAAGAATGGTGGGAACGTCTTCGGATCGTATGAAAAAGTTTCGACCGATGTCCGTGTTTTCTTTTTCAAGAAGTCCGATTAAACTTTTTGCCTTCTCGTCTTTTCCCGCTCTTCCTAAAACGATGGATTGAACGCCGAGACTCGATAGATTTTTCACGACGTTTCCGGCTCCTCCTAAGGTGATCTTTTCCTTGCGAACCCAGACTACGGGAACGGGAGCCTCGGGAGAAATTCGATTCACTTCTCCGATGAGATATTCATCCAAGATAAAATCTCCGATGACGATGATTTTCAGATTCTTAAGGTTTGCCGTGGAAGATTGAAAACGATTTCGATCCAGATAATACAAATTCTACCGATCCTTGGGATTTTGATTTACGGTTTCTCTCTAAGCAGTTATAGTATCCTTCCCGTGTCAACCACTACTGTCCCCATCTTTCCGTTGCCGGAAATCATTCTGTTCCCAGGGACGTATTTACCTCTTCACATCTTCGAACCGAGATATAGGTTGATGCTCGATTATTGTATGGAATCGGGAGAAGAATTGGCAGTGGCTCCGATTCTTCCCGCAAAGTCGAGGGCGCCCTCCAAACATCCTGAGATTGAAACCGTTTTCGGTTGGGGGAAAATCATTCGAAGAGACCCTCTGCCCGACGGAAGATCCAATATTCTTCTGGAAGGAAAGGGAATCGCCAAACTTATCGACTACGAAACCGTGGAACCGTTTCGAGTGGCCCGCATCGAAAAGATCGAACCGAACTTCGAATACTTAAAGGATGAGGATTTTCAAAAAATCTTCGAACGGCTTTTGTTCTTAACCAAGCGAATTCTTCTTTCCGAAGGTGCGGGAGAAGATCTGATCCTTCGAATGAACGAACTCATGACACATCCGTTTCCCATCGATTTTATCGCGTCCATTCTCAACTTCGAATTCTCCAAAAAACAGGAAATTTTGGTCGATCCGAATCCGATGGAAAAGACCAAAATTCTGATGCAGATCGTGGAAGAACTCAATCTGAAAGAATAGATTGGAATTTCGAGCCGAGTTGAAGAATTGCGGAACCGCCTTCTTGTATGGGTGTTCTGCTTTTAAATTCGAATCGTGAACTTCGATCTAAACTTCAAGAAAGAAGATCGGAGGTTGTTACCCTTCTGATTCCCAAAACAACTTGGACTCGTTATCCCGAAACGACACAAAAAAACCTTGCGAAGAGGATTCCGATTCTTTTGGAACGATACGGCAAGTATTTAACTACGGTGAATCGTTTGGGAGTGAATGCAAGAAAGACTTTATATCAGCCTTCGCCCGGGAAAGATAATATGTTGAGAATGAATGTTCGGGTGAGCACGGGAAGTTGGGCGTTTCTCGGCGCATTGGCGCAGATGCATGGAGTTTCACGTTGTTATCTTTTTAATTATTTATTGTGGTTGGATGAGGTTGGAGTCGGGGATTCTATCGTGAATACGATGAATGAAGGAGGTCCCACCTTCCACCGATCTTACAGCTATATCCTCCACCTCGATCTGCTCCAAAATACGATTGCGCGTCGATTGGAAACGGAACCGATCAATTCATTTTACGTACTCGACTACCGCGATTGGTTCGATTCTTAACCGAAGTATCAAAAATCGCCGTAAATCCAGCTGATTCCCCGATCAATAGAATCAGCTCGCATAGAAAACAATCACCCGCAGACGGTTCTCACAAAAGAGTGGAAATCCCGATCAGGATTCCACTTTTTTAAACACCCTCCGCGATGTCACATAACGGTCGATCCACCACTTCATCGAAATCTTATCGATGACCACGCCTCTCGTGGAAGAAGCGTGTGCGAATTCCTTGTCGCTGATGACAAGACCTACGTGGGTGATCTTACTTTGATTCGGAGAAGCGGAAAAGAAGATCAGATCTCCCGCCCTTAAATTGTTATGCGAAACGCCGCTTCCCGATTTGGCCTGATCTCTTCCGAGACGAGGAACGATTTTTGCAGGAACCCCCACTCGTTTATCTGTAAGAGAACTGAACGTAAATCCGGAACAATCCACGCCTTTTTTGGAAGTACCTCCCCAGTAATACGGAGTTCCGACCCATTCCTTAACCACGGAAAGTAGATAAGAAGAACGTAATGTTTCCCAGTCGGATTTTCCCGGTGAAACGGGAACGTCCGGTTCGACTTCGGGGACCAAGGGAGGTTCCGGGATATTTTCCTCAAATCCGAATTTCGGTCTGTCTCCGATGACCACTTCTCCGGCGGAATCGAGACCGCTATCCAAAGTCCGTGCCGTCGCGATCGTCGCCGTCCAAGAATCCAAGGATCTGCTTTTGGTGCCTTCGTGCAGGGATTTCAATTGGGACAAAAGATCGGAGGCGAGCGTGTAACGGTCGTTTGTCGGATTAAAAAAGATCGCTTGGCGAAAAGCCGAATCCGTTTTTTCAAAGGAAGAACTCGCTCCTTTGCTCGGAATCAGACTCAACACTCGGGAAGCGAGTCTGTTCTCGGGAATGCCCGCGTATTTTCCCGCGATAAGTGCTCGTCCACCGGCCAAAATAGAAAAGCCGTCCCAACGGGATTTGAGCGCGGTCGATAGGAAAACGTTTCGGATTTCTTCCCGAATTCCGGCCTTGTCCGTTTCCTTTACGAATAAGGAAACCAAAACGAAATCCTTATCGGAAAGTTTTTGTTTGGAAAGAATCGGGATGGCGTCTTCCGCTTCGGTAAAACGCATTCCGGAAAGTGAAACATAGTATTGGTTTACGATCAGATCCGCGATCGTATCGGGCGCGAGCCCTTCCATGATCGCCCAGGGAATCGTGTTTTTCGTGATTTCGATCACCTTCGGATCCTTGGATTTCCCGCCTAACCTTTGAAAGACGGAGTTGCGGATGAGCAGGGTTTGACCCGCTTCGAAATCCTCCTTGAGCAGATCGGAAAACGGATCGGCAAACAAGGAAACGGGAATCCAGAAAAGAATCAAAAAAATCTTGGAAATTCGAAACATCAGCATCTCCTAATATACAAATCTTAGAATATAGAAACTTCCTGTTCGCTTCAGCGGTCTCCGTCGTGCATCCAGAACTGGAATTTTTTTCGCGCAAGGAATAGAACGATTCCTCCCGAAAAAGCCAGACAAGCGAACATGCCGAAGAATTTGGGGAAACTGTCAGTTCTCATCAAACCTGCGAGTTCTCCCGCGAGAATGTTGCCGAAAAAGCTGGAAAGAAACCAAACCCCCATCATAAAACCGCCGAGATGATTCGGTGCGAGTTTTGTCACAAGGGACAACCCTCCGGGAGAAGTGAACAATTCCCCCGCGGTGATGCAGACCACCATCAAAATGAGCCAAATCGCCGGAATCTTATGGCCTAAACGGAAGTCCAATGTGACTAACGTTAAAATCAGAAACCCGAGTCCGAGTATGAAAAATCCGTAAGCGAATCGGGTCGAAGTGTCCGGCTTCCAATTCCGTTTTGCAAGCGCCGTCCAAAACGAGGCGATGATCGGCGCTAAAACCAAAATCAACAAAGGGTTTAAGGATTGAAAAAACGGCGTGGGGATGTCGTATCCGAACCAGTTCCGGTCCACGTGACGATCGATAAAAAGATTCATCGAAGAGCCGATTTGTTCGAACACGGCCCAAAAGATAATGGCAAATGCGGTAAAGATGAGAATAACCGCGATTCTTTGTTTTTCCTCTACCGTAAGAGGGGATCGTCTATGACTTTCGCTAAGATGATTCTTCTTACCGGCTTCGAAAACCTTTTCATCGAATCTCTTTCTACCGAATAAGAAAATCAGAATTCCGAAAAATACTCCGAAAGCCGCTACTCCGAATCCGTAACCCCAGCCGAACGATTCGCTGAAATAACCGCAGAACAAAGGCCCTAAGAATCCTCCGAGATTGATTCCCATGTAAAAAATGGTGAATCCTGAATCTTTCATGTGATTTTTGTTTTCGGCTTCGTAGATTCTCCCCACCACCGTGGAAATAGTCGGTTTAAAAAAACCGACTCCTATGATCAGAAGCGCCAATCCCAAAAAGAAAAACGATTTCGTTTCGAACGCAAGACTGAGATGTCCGAACATCATCAATGTGGTTCCTAAAAAAATGGATTTCTTAAAACCCAGATAACGATCCGCCAGATAACCGCCGATCAACGGAGTAAGATACACGAGTCCCGTATAAATTCCGTAGATTCGATTCGCGTTCGGATCGGAAAAATGAAAGACCTTCGTTAGGAATAACACGAGTAAGGCTCGCATTCCGTAAAAGCTGAATCGTTCCCAGGTTTCCGTAGAAAACAAAACCCAGAGACCTTTCGGATGACGATTTATCCCTTTGCTCTGGACGTCCATATCGGTTCCTGAATCTTTTCTTCCAAATTCGCAAAACGCGCGGCCACAAAAAAATAATCCGAAAGGCGGTTCATAAAAATCAACGGCGGAGAAAGAATTTCAAGACCTTCTTCCTTAAAGCGGACCATTTCCCGTTCCAGTCTTCTCGCAACCGTTCTCGAGATATGCAAAAAAGAAGAAGCCTTCGTTCCGCCGGGAAGGATAAATTTTTTCAGAGGTTCCAGTTTTTCCTGCATCCGATCGATTGCAGTTTCCAAAAACGTAATATCGGATTCTAAGATGCAGGATTCTTCCTTGGGTCGAAACCCGGCTAGTTCAGAGCCGAGTTCAAAAAGGAGGTTTTGAATCGTTTCCAGGGGAGAATGAAGTTCGGAGCCGGAAGGCAAAAAGGATCTTACGACCCCGATCGTTGAATTGAGTTCATCCGCGGTTCCGTAGAGTTCTACTCTACGATCCGATTTGGAAACCTTGGAACCGGTGGCAAGAGAGGTTTGACCGAAATCTCCCTTTTTAGTATAGATTTTCATAGTTCTTAAGCTCGCAACGTTCTTCCTTCTGATAGGAAGAGACAAAATACGATCAAAACAATGGGAACGTGCGACGGAAAGAAAAGGACTTTTTTTATAACGTGAAGGAAAAGAGTTGCTTTCAAAAACCGATTTAAGTAATATTTTGACAAAAGTTTCCTAAATTGATTGTCGGCTCCCTCCACACGAGACTTTAGGAAAAAAATATAAAAACTTTCACCTCCGTTCCCGGAACCAGAGTGGAAGTTCGCAGTGGATAAAACGAAGGCGGATTCTTTCGCCCCAAAACATCGGCCCGGACGGATCCGGGCAACATTGACAGGGAGGTTGTGACAATGATCATCAATCACAACATTAGCGCGCTCAGGACGAACAACGTACTGAAGAGCGTGAACAAGGAATTGGACAAGACCATGGAAAAACTTTCCACGGGTCTGCGGATCAATCGCGCCGGCGACGACGCGCTCGGGTTCGCGATGTCCGAAAAGATGCGGACCCAGATCCGCGGTCTTGCTCAAGCGGAGCGTAACGTGATGGACGGAGTTTCCTTCATCCAGGTTACGGAAGGAACGCTCGAGCAAGTGAACAATATCCTCCAAAGACTCAGGGAACTTTCGATCCAAACTTCGAACGGAATCTATTCGAACGAGGATCGCAAATTGGTTCAGCTCGAAGTGGATCAGCTCATCGAGGAAGTGGACAGAATCGGTAAATCCGCCGAGTTCAACCATATCAAACCTCTTTCGGGCGATCATTCCAAACAATCCAACAAGCCGATTCAGCTCCAAGTCGGTCCGAATCAGAACGAGAAGCTCGATATCTTCATCGATTCCATGAACGCGACCGGTCTTCAGTTGGTTGCCAACGGAAAAAAACAAGCCCTCTCCTCCCCCGCAAGCGCGAACGCGATGATCGGGATTTTGGACACGGCGATTTCCAAGGTGAATCAGCAAAGAGCCGATCTCGGAGCGTATTACAATCGTCTGGAAATCACTTCTCAGGGATTGCAATCCAGCTACGTGAATATGGTCGCCGCTGAAAGCCGTGTGAGGGACGCGGACATGGCGGAACAGATCGTGGATTATACCAGAAATCAGATTCTCACAAAGAGCGGTTCCGCGATGCTCGCACAGGCGAACATGAGACCCGATCAAGTGGTGAAATTGTTAAGCGACCGATTCGGCTGATTCTTTTGGAAAAGAATTCTTCGCTTTTGGATCGACGCTGAGAACGTCGGATTTTCTTGAAACGGAGATTTTTAGGCGAACCTCGGTTGAAAAGCCGCTTCGAAAAAATTCGAAGCGGCTTTTCGTTTTGCGGCGAGCGCGTTCGATGACTTTTTTTAGTTTATCGATCGTTTCGGTTTATCATTTTTTGCCCCGCTTTTGCCGAGTCGGCGAAGCGGTAAAAATGGATTCTTCTTTTTGAATATTCCAGAAAGCGAATAAGTTGCTCGGAGTCAATTTCCCCTGTTTCCAAAGCAGATATACGGGCGGATATACGAGCAATTCCAGAATGAAACTCGTAGTAAGTCCGCCCACCATCGGAGCGGCGATCCGTTTCATCACGTCTGAGCCGGTACTGTTCGACCAGAGAATCGGCAACAATCCCATCATCGCCGCAAGTACTGTCATGATTTTCGGACGAACGCGATGAACCGCTCCGTGGAAAACCGCTTCGATCCATTCTTCCTCGTTCCGAAGACGACCTTTCTTTTCGGCGTCCGCATAGGATAAATCGAGATACAAAAGCATAAAGACTCCGGTTTCCGCGTCGAGTCCCATCAGCGCGATCATTCCCACCCAAACCGCAACCGATACGTGATAACCCAAAGCATAAAGAAGTCCGACCGCTCCCACGAGAGAAAACGGAACCGCGAGCAATACGATCCAAGTCTTTGCATAAGACTTGGTATTCGCGTATAACAATAAGAAGATGATGAGGATCGTGATGGGCAGAACATACTTCATTCTTTCCCGAACCCGGATCATATTCTCGTATTGGCCGCTCCATTCGATGGAATACCCGCTCGGGATTTTGATCTTTTCCTGTAAAAGTTTTTTGCCTTCGTCGACGTAACCTCCGATGTCGCTCGTAGCCGGATCGACGTAGACGTAACCCGCTAAGAATCCGTTTTCATCCCGGATCATGGAAGGCCCCGTTTTGAGTCTAACGTCCGCGATTTCCGCAAGAGGAATATGTCCGAAAGTTGCGGTCGGAACGAGAATGGAACGGATCGTATCCGCGGAATCTCGAAGTTCCCTCGGATAACGGAGATTTACCGAAAAACGTTCCCGTCCTTCTATCGTCTGTGTGATCGATTCTCCTCCGATGGCGGAGACTACGATCTGCTGAGCCGAATCCACGGAAATATTATATCTTGCTAAATTAGATCTTTTTAATTCTATATCGAGATAGTAACCGGCTGCGGTTCTTTCCGCGAAAGCGCTCCTTGTGTCGGGGAGCGTCTTTAATAGACTTTCGATTTCCACTCCGATCCGTTCGATTTCCTCCAAGGACGAACCGAGAATCTTGATTCCCACCGGCGTTCGCATTCCCGTGCTCAGCATATCGATCCGCGCTTTGATCGGCATGGTCCAGGCGTTCGTCACGCCGGGGTATTGCATTTCTCGGTTGAGAATTTGGATCAGTTCTTCCTTGGTGATTCTTTCGTTGCTGAACGGTAAAAACGGAAGTTGAAAGATTCGCGGCCAATGGGAATAGAATCGATCCGCCTTTCTCCATTCTTCTTTTGGCTTTAAAAGAATTACCGTTTCCATCATGGAGAACGGGGCCGAATCCGTTGCCGTTTCCGATCTGCCGGATTTTCCGAATACGCGTTTGATCTCGGGAATCGATTTCAATTTTTGATCCATAGAAACCATCAATTTTTCCGCTTCGGCAACACCGATTCCGGGTAACGTGGTCGGCATATACAACAGGCTTTCTTCGTCGAGCGGGGGCATAAATTCGCTGCCCAAACTCCAATACACGGGGATCGTTAATACTACGAGAACGATCGCGGAGAATATCGTTTGTTTGGGATGATGCAAGACCCAGCGACACGCAGGCCCGTAGAGTCGAAACAGAATCTTACTGACCGGATGTTTTTCTTCCGGGTAATACTTTCCTACGAAGAGGTTTGTCGCGATCTTGGAAAGAAACGCGCTTTTAAAAGTGAACGGATCCATTCTCGTGAACAACATCCGAAATGCCGGATCAAGAGTGATCGCAAGAAGCGCGGCAACTGCCATCGCGATGTTTTTGGAATAGGCCAAAGGTTTGAACAATCTTCCTTCCTGATCGACTAAAGCGAAGACAGGAAAGAATGCGACCGCAATGACGAGCAGAGAAAAGAATACGGACGGTCCGACTTCCAAAAGGGCTTCCAAACGAACTTGGTGATAATCCCCTTTTCTACCCCCCGCTTCCCACTCTTCGAGTTTTTTATACGCGTTTTCCACCTCGACGATCGCGCCGTCGACGAGAACTCCGATCGAAATCGCCATTCCGGACAAGGACATTAGGTTTGCGTTGATGTCCAAAAGAAACATCGGGATAAAGGTAAGAAGCACGCTGATCGGGATCGTCAAAATCGGTATGATCGCCGAGGGGAAATGCCACAAAAACAAAAGGATCACCGCGGAGACGATGAGCATCTCTTCGATCAATTTCCATTGGAGCGTCGATATCGCGCTCCGGATCAACTCCGATCGATCGTAAGTAGGGATGAGTTCTGCTCCGTCCGGTAAATTCTTTCGGATCGTTTCGAGTTTTGTTTTAAGACGATCGATCACGTTGAGCGCGTTTTCCCCATGTCGCATAACAATCGTTCCCGCGACCACGTCCCCTTCCCCGTTTAAATCGGCGATTCCCCTCCGTATGTCGGGACCGAATTGGACGGTCGCGACGTTTTTCAAAAGGATCGGCGTTCCGTTCAAGTCGGTTCCGAGAGAGATATTTTCCAAATCTTCCAAAGAAGAAAGATACCCCCTTCCCCGAACCATGTATTCCGCTCCCGATATTTCGAGAAGCCTTCCGCCGGTTTCCTGATTGCTCGCGCGAATTCTCTGCACCAACGTATCGAAATCGATATTATAGGATCGTAATGCGTTCGGTTGGATGGTGATCTGATACTGTTTTCTAAAACCGCCTAACGAAGCTACTTCGGAAACGCCCCCGACCGCGTTCAAAAGATATTTGAGTTTAAAATCCTGATACGTTCTCAGATCCGCAAGGGAAGAATTCCCGCTCGTATCGGTCAAAGCATATTGATAGACCCAACCCACCGAACTTGCGTCGGGACCCAACTCGGTTTTGACTCCCGCGGGAAGATTGGATTGGATTCGGGAAAGATATTCGAGAACCCTCGAACGCGCCCAGTATATATCGGTCCCATCCTGAAAGATGACGTAGACATACGAGAATCCGAAATCCGAAAAGCCGCGAACCGCTTTGATCTTAGGAGCGCCCAATAAGGATGTTATGATCGGATAAGTGACTTGATCCTCCAAAATGTCGGGGCTTCGATCCCATCGGGAATAGACGATCACCTGCGTATCCGAAAGATCTGGGATCGCGTCCAAAGGAATGTTCCGCAAAGATACGATCGATGCGGCGATCGCTCCCAGGGTCAAAAGTATAATTAAGAATTTATTATATACGGAAAATCGAATAATATTTTGAATCATAAAAACCTCAATGTTTGTGGGAAGAGGATCCGAAACGAATCCTTGCTTCGGAATCGATCAGAAAAGCTGATTCCACGACCACCCTCTGTCCTTCTTCTAAGCCTTCCTTGATTTCCACCCAAGACCCGGCGCTGATTCCGGTTTTTACGGGCACTCCCATGAACCGATCCGGACCGGTTTGAACATAGACCATCTTATGAATTCCCGTATCCAAAATCGCGGAAGAAGGAACGCTCAGGATTTTTTTGAGAGGAAGAACGATTTCCAGATCTCCGAACATCTGCGGTTTCAGAATTTGTTCGCGGTCGTTCACTTCGCTTCGTAAACGAAGGGTTCGATTGTTCTTGTCGAGAATCGTATCGATGCTTGCGATTTTTCCCGTAAAGGTTTTGTTCGGAAAAACCTTCGTCTGGAAGGAAATTTTTAAACCGACATGGATCGCGGACAAATCGGATTCGTAGATCTGAGAATAAATATGCGCCCTTCCCGACTTTCCGCCTAAAATCAATTCGGAAGGATCTCGTTTGCCCGAGGTCCAAAGCCGGATTTGCTCGGGAGATAAACCGAGTTGCCTCAGACGAATCTGCGGGTTTTGTCCGCCAAAGGAGGAATCGGGTAATAACTCACGGGATCGAAGCAGTTCCTTATATTCGGTCAAAGCCGTATATAAATCGGGATCATACGCAACGGTTGAATATGCTTGAATCGATTTGGTTAAATCCCTTCTTTGCACCGATTCCGTTTTGATTCCGATCGATTGTTGTTTTTCCAAGGAAAGTTTTAGTTCTTGCGGATTCGGACTTGGATTCGTCTCCGGCGATTTATTTTGAACCGCAGAATCCTCGTGAGAAGCGTGGTCTTCGTTCGTTGCGTTTTGATTTTGAGCAGAAGAAGAATCCATGGATGTGCCGTTCGCTGAGGAATCATCTTTGGCTCCCATCGAATTATTATTCGTCGTTAAATCGCCGTTCAGAGTCGAGCTACCGGAATGGTTTTCGTGATCCTCGTGCCCTTTTTGAACCAAATCCATATTACAAATCGGGCATGTTCCGGGGCGATCCGACGTGTAAGTCGGATGCATCGGACAATAATACGTTTCCTTTTTGGAAGCACAGGCCGCTAAAACGACGGAAAGAGCGATCCAAACGATCGCTTTTGTATAAAATGATTTCATAATGTTTCTCCCGAGTGATTCGAATGCGGACCGATTTCTTTTTCAGGTTGGAGTCTGCTCAACAAACGGAGAATGTTGAGAATCGATTCGTTTTTTCTTTCTAATAGATCTTCCTGGCGGATCTTCGCGTTGACCACTTCCACTTGCGCGGTCAAAACTTCCTGCAATTTCGTTTTTCCGGGGATGTAAAGATGCGTATTGGCGCGCACCGTTTTCTCCAATTCGGGAATGAGCTGTTTTTGAAGGAGATCGATTTGTTTTTGCAAACCGTAGATGAGTTCCAAATTTCTCTTGAGCTCGGAAGCGATCTGTTTTCTCGCCTTTACGGCGGATTCTTTTCCGGCATCGGCCTGCTTTTCATACTGACCTGTGATGCTATCCCATTTGAACGCGGACCAAAAAGGAACCTTCATCGTAACCCCGAAACTGAATAGATCCCCTCGATATTCGGTCGTATCCATAAGTTTGTAATCGAGCGGTCCTCGGTCCAATGCGAACGTCTGCGATCTGCGATTCATGTAAGAAAAGAAGACTTCGGTTTGAGGAAGAAGAGAAAGTTTTCCGAGTTTGGCGGTTTCCTTAAATCGTTTTTCTTCCGTGACAAACGCCTTGTAATCCGGGCTTTCTCCGCTCAACGAATCGATGGAAGTATGGAGCGATAATATTCTATATTCGTTTTCTCTAAAGTAGGAATCCGCGTCCAAGGAGGTGAGGTCGTTTTTGGAAAGTTTATCCTCGATCAGAAAGTATTCCAGTTGAGAGTTTAAGTCCTTTATATTTGTGGAATATTCCGTTTCTCTTTCCAACGCCTCCGTTCTGGCGATCGTAGGTTTGAACGCTTCCGCCAGAGAAACGCTGCCAGAGGAATAATATCCTTGAACCACGTTTTTTTGAGCCGAAAGCAATTCGAGGACTCTTCGGTTCAACTCCAGCTTATTTCTGGATCGTTGGTATCGATTGAGTTTCGAGAGAAGATCGCTCAAAAGACGGTTGATTCCGGAAAGATACGTATAACCCGCTTCCTTCTCCATAAATTTGGAAATTTTTTGTTCGCTTCCGAGTTTGCCCGGAAACGGAAGTTCCTGCGAAACGGAAAACTCCACCCCGGTCATCGTGGGCGTGTCCAAAGGGCGGTCGTTTAACGCGTATCCGTTGCGGGTGGGATAGTTTCGATAGGCGATCCCGATTTTCGGATCGGGTAGAATCCCGGAAGCTTCGGTATGGGATTTGTGAGAATGCGTAAGATGTCCGAGCGATTTCGCTTCGGGATGTTCCTCTGCGATCAAAGTCAGGATTTCTTCAAGCGTCTTACGATCCGACTTGGAATCTGCAAACGAAACGGAAACTAAAAAACAAAGATGAAATATTATAAAAATAGAATATATGCGTAAAGAACCCATGGCTCCTCCTTAAAATCGAAAGAAGAATGACAGGTTCTGTTTAGATGAGAAAAACTTGAAGAAGAGAAAGAGGATTTTGAAATTCGGAGTGTGGTCCGCCCAAACTGCGATCGAGCGTTTCAAATGCGGTCGTCTTGGGAGCTGCTAATACGAAATCGAGAGGAAGAATAAAAAGAACCGAAAGAATCGGAAACTTCCAGAAATTCTGAAGTTCGAATCGAAATTCGGGTTGTACGCCCGAACTGGTAACTTCAGAGGAACAACAATCGGAAGCTGAATCATGATTCGAATCGCCATTCTCCCCATGACAAGGAACAGCGGAGGAATCTGACATGGAAGAAGCGGAACCCATCGGGCAAGTTCCGGTGACGCCCATAAAAGACATACAGGCTAAATTCAGCACGATTGCGCCGATCAAAACCAGTCCACTCCCCTTTTTCCAACGAAACATCTTGTCCATTGGACGAAAGTAAAGGCGGAATTGGAAGAAAAAAAAGCCCGAAGATTCTTTCGAAGAATACTCGGGCTTCAGAGTCGTACGGCGATTTATAACGGGAATTATAAATCCATTTTAGATATCGTCGTTTCCGGCTTTTGCTTAACTCTTCCGGCTGAAATTTAAGGTCTTTCAGCCGGAAGAAACGGAGCTTTCAGTTTACTTCAGTAACTGGAGAACCGTTTGCGGTTTCATATTGGCCTGAGCCAGCATCGCGGTCGCAGCCTGAGTCAGGATCTGGTAACGCGTGAAGCTAGTCATTTGCTCGGCCATATCGGTATCGCGGATTCTGGATTCGGCCGCTTGGATGTTCTCATAAGCGTTCATGAGACCTTTCGCTGCGTGTTCCAGACGGTTGTAATACGCACCCAAGTCCGCTCTCTGTTTAGAGATGGAACGGAGCGCATCATCGGCCAATCCGATTACCGAGTTCGCCTTGCCGGCAGTAGAAAGAGAGATAAACGTTAAAACGGTCGGGTTTCTAAGGCCCAATGCCGCCGTATTCATCGTTTCAATGTAAACTCTTTCTCTTTGGTGCATGTTTGCACCCATGTGAAACCACATACTCGCAGTTGGATTCAATCTTGCGAAAGCTCCGGTAAGGAGTTTCATTTTGTTGAATTCAGCTTGAGAAGCGATTCGGTCGATCTCATCGACCAACTGGGAAACTTCCACTTGGATCTGTTGTCTGTCTTCCTCGGTATAGATACCGTTGGCAGCTTGAACAGCAAGAACCCGGATTCTCTGAACGATTTCATGAGTTTCCTGGAGATATCCTTCAGTAGTCTGTATCAGAGACATACCATCTTCAGTGTTCATTTCCGCTCTTCTGAGACCCAGAATCTGAGTTCTCATTTTTTCGGACACTGCAAGACCGGAAGCATCATCGCCCGCGCGGTTGATTCTCATTCCGGAGGACAACTTCTCGATGTCCTTTCCCATGTTTTCGCTATTGAACTTCAATGTTCTGTGCGCGAAAATGGCACTGACGTTATGGTTGATAATCATTCGGTTCCTCCTTGAATCCGATTCCCTTAAAAAGGGGGTAATGATTTTTCAAAGGTCTTCCTTGACCTTTTCAAAGAATCCATCGACGCGTCCGTAAAATCCGATAATGCACTTTTTTTGGCGATTCTATGATAAAAAACCGCTTCCTATCGGATTTCGCTATGTCGCGTGAAAGGATCGTAAGCGCGCGGGAATTTTTTTTGATTCTTTGCTGAAACGAGTTTCTTAGAATGGTACTCGGACGGAGTTTTCATGTTAGAAAAGATCTATTTAGCCAATCCTAGAGGATTTTGCGCCGGTGTGAAGTATGCGATTACGTATGTGGAACAGGTTCAGGCGAATTCCGCGGAACAGATTTACGTCCGTAAAGAGATCGTACATAACCGCCGCGTTGTGGAAGACATGAAAAAGCGAGGAATCCGTTTTATCAACGATCTCGACGAAGCCCCGGATGGAGCGACGGTCGTTTTTTCGGCGCACGGTGTGGCTCCTTCCGTCGTCGATGCCGCAAAAAAAAGAGGAATGAAGATCGGAGACGCGACCTGTCCTCTGGTTACACGCGTTCACAGAAAAGCGCGCAAGATCAAAGATACGCACCAAATCATCTACATCGGACACGAGGGACACGACGAAGCGATCGGAACGATGGGAGAAGCGGAGATGTTTCTCGTAGAATCCGCCGAAGACGTAATCGCTCTCAAGGAAAAAATCGATCCCGGAAAACCGCTCACCTATTTGATGCAGACCACCCTTTCCGTTGCGGACACGAAGAACGTAGTGGATGAAATCGCGAAGACGTTTCCTTTTGTCGAACATCCCGCGAAAGACGATATTTGTTATGCGACCACCGAAAGACAGGAAGCCGTTTCTTTGATGATGGACGCGATCGACGCGATGCTCGTGATCGGCGCGGATAACAGTTCCAATTCTCTTCGTCTTTTGCAGCTCGCTCAAAAATCGAAACCGCATTCCTTCAAAGTGACGGGGGCGGACGATCTTTCCAAAGAGTATATTCAAAATAATGAAATTAGAATTTTAGGATTAACCGCCGGCGCTTCCACTCCTCAGGTTCTCGTGGACGAAATCATTTCTAAACTCAAGGTGTTTTATCCGAACGCGGAAGTGGAATTGTTTCCCGGTTCGAGAGAAGATTCTATGAATTTTAAACTTCCCGGAAATCTTCTCAGCTGATCCGAAAATCGCGTCAAAAAGCGACATAGAAATCCGCGTAAACTTCGCTCCACTCCTTAAGGAATGGAGAATTTAGGAAATTTCTTTTTTCCTGAATTTCATCGATTTTCTTTCAAAATCGCAAGAAATCTCATCTCGCCTTTATTCCACTTTTTGCATTTAAGAATTTTGTATTATTTGAATATGGAATTCGCCTCTTCGACGAATAAAATCATTGATCTTTTTGTAAAATTGAGGATGTTGTCGGGCCGTGGAACGCGATCTGACAAACTTCAGGCATTCACAAGAACTTTATGAAATTCTGGTAAATCAGATTTCGGATTCCATATTGGTCACGGATGCCGATCTGGAAGTTCCCGGCCCGAAGATCATATTCGCAAACCCGGCTTTCTGCAAGATGACCGGCTATCAACCGGAGGAATTGATCGGGCAATCTCCTCGAATTCTGCAAGGCCCTCTCACCAATCGCAAAATGATGATCGATTTAAAACGATCCCTTTCCCAAGGAAGGGATTTTTCCGGAGAAACGGTCAACTATAAAAAAGACGGAAGTCCATACAACGTGGAATGGCGCATCTCCGCGATTCGCGATTCGTCGGGAAAAATTTTATACTTCATATCGATTCAAAGGGACATTACTGAAAAAGTAAGAAAGGGGGAATCCGCCACAAGACGTCTCCGTTTGGAAATGGGAATCACATCCGCCACGCAGATTCTTTTGTCCACTTCCGTGGATTTGAAAATTCTAAAATACGCGATGGAGCAGTTTTTGGTTTTTGTCGATTCGGAGAGATTGTATCTGTTTAAAAATTCGGAGAATGCGGATTCCGCGGAACTGTATCTCGAGGTAGTCGACCCATCTCTCGATGCGTCCGAATTTCCGATGATCAAAATCGTATCCTATAACAACGAATACATACGTTGGAAAAAGGTATTTTCCTCGGGCGGATATCTACAAGGGAACGTTGCCGAGTTTTCGCAGAATGAAAAACGGTTTTTCGACAAAAGGGAAACGCGTTCCGTAACTTTGATTCCACTGTTCGTTTCCAACGAATGGTTCGGTTTTGCCGGTTTTGAAAATTTTAAAACGACCAAGACGTTAAAGGAGGAGATATTCACGATTAGAACCTTTGTGGATCTCATCAGCGTCTTTTTGGAACGAAAAAACGTATTAGAGGAATTGAAAGTTCATCGGGAATCCTTGGAGGTTCTCGTGGAACAAAGGACCGAAGAGTTGAATCGGCAAAAAGAAATGGCCGAAAAGGCTAATAAAGCGAAATCGGAGTTTCTCGCGAATATGAGCCACGAACTGAGAACGCCGCTGAATTCCATCATTGGCTTTTCCAGGTTGATGCATCTTCCGGATGAAATGGAACGGGAGAATAAATACAAGGAACTGATCTTTCATTCCGGAGTTCATCTTCTCAATATCATCAACGATATTCTGGACGTTTCTCGAATCGAAGCGGGAAAATTTTTGTTAAACGAATCAGATTTCGATCTCAAAGAACTTACCTCCACGTCCGTCGAGATGATCCTCGGCCAGGCGATCACCAAAAAAATCGGAATGAGATTCCAATGGTTACCCGAGGACGCGGATTTTGAAATCAAGGCGGATCCGAAACGGATTCGACAGGTGGTGTTGAATCTTCTTGGAAATGCGATCAAGTTTACCGATGCGGGCGGAGAAGTCTTAGTTCGTTTAATCAAAACGGAGGAAGGATACGAGCTTTCCGTACAGGATTCGGGAATCGGAATTCCAACGGACGAGGTTTCCAGAATTTTTGAAACGTTTTATCAGGTTAAAACCGAGGATCACACTGCGGAAGGAAGCGGACTTGGTCTGCCGATCGTAAAACGGATCGTGGATGCGCACCGTGGTTCGATCGAAGTGGAGAGCGAACTCGGAAGCGGAAGTAAGTTTACCGTACGCCTGCCCATTTCGTTCGGAGCTCACGATTCAATTACGACCGCGATCGAACAAAACGGAGAATATTCGAAAAACGTTACGTCCTCTCCCGAAGCGGTATATCCGGAAGAACTCAAGAATTTAAGCGTCATTCTCTCGATTCAGGATAGAATTTATGCTCGGGCAATCGAAAGATATTTCATACACAACGATCAAGAATTTATTTCACTCAGAACTGCGAAAGATTTTTCCAAAATTCCACAAAAAAACCTCGATTCTCATAGAATCTTGATATATGATACACGTCTTCTATTGGAGGAAACGGAAGTAGTCCGATCGTTGAGAGATCTCTTACTCGGAGAATCCAAATTCAAACATCTCGTTCTTCTTGAAACCGCGGATATCCCTCTTCCGTTTCAGGAAGATCTACTTCCTTTTTTTCCGGACTATACGATCCAGAACCCGTTTTCCCTAGACAAGTTGAAATCGATTTTGATTGAAATTCAGAAGGAGATATATCTTGGAGATCGAACTGAAAAAGAAGAATATTCTTCATAGGATTCCGAACGATCCGATTTTGATCGTAGAGGACAAAAAAGAAAATAGCATTCTCTTGGAAAGTCTCTGCGACGAACTCGGCGTTAAACACGATGTCGCGTCCAATGGAGCCGACGCGTTACAGATGATTCAAGATCGAAAATATTCTCTTTTTATTTTGGACTTGATGATGCCCGTGATGGACGGAGGTTCTTTTCTCGTAAAACTTAAGGAAATAAATCCCAACGCGGTCGTCTTGGTGCAAACCGCGAACGACAGCAACGAAAAGATCATAGAGATCATGAAGTTGGGAGTGTTCGATTATATTATCAAGCCTATCTATCCTGAGATCTTTCTTAAAGTTCTTCAAAAAGCTTTGAACTACTGTTACTTAAAGAACATGGAAGAGAACCTCGCCGAGATTGAAGGACAAAAACTTCGAAGCCAGCTCGAATGGTTAACTTATAAAGAAACAATTCGAAAATCGGACGGAGAATCGTTTGAAAAAAACTCAATTTATAGTCTTAAAACATCACTTTCTCAAGGAAGCGGAATTGGAGCGATGACCAGCCTATTGGATATGATTGATTCGGTAAAGATTCCCGAAGGGGGATATTACAAGGTTGATAAAGAGATTTTGGATTTACTTTTTGCTAACAATCAGATTACGAAAAATATGCTTTCCGGCTTGGAAAAACTTTTAAACTTGATCGACGATAATTTCGTATCGCAGACGATTTCGTCGAAAGACATCATCGATAAGATCGCTGAAATTCCTGAACCACTCAATGCCTTCCTTCTCTCGAAAAGAAATTCCGTCAACCTACCGGTATTTAAAAGAGAATATAAGGTAAACGTAAACCTTCCTCTGCTCTACTTGGCGATGGAGGAATTATTTCTCAACGCTTATAAATATTCCTCGGCGAACTCCCCGATCGAAATCTTTACGAACATCAACCAAAGTTATTTTTGTATTACTTTCAAGAATCGCGTGGATGCAAAACCCTACGGAGGAATTCCGGAAAAATTCGAACAGCTCGTCATTCAGCCGTTTTTCCGAATCTATCCGCCGGTAGAAAGCGTGAGTCACCTCGAAAAATTCGGACTCGGTCTCGGACTGACGGCCGTGGATCATATAGTCCGCAAACATCACGGCCTATTTTTTATTCACAATGCGAACGATCATACTTCGGAAGAAGTAAGTTTATGCGTTCTTGCGGAAATCTTTTTGCCGTTGGTTTAATTAAGGAGAAACAAATGAAACGTATTCTTATCGTGGACGACTCGGCGGTTTTTAGGAAGATACTCAATCTTCATCTGAGCGGTTCCGATTTCGATATCCTGGAAGCGGTGGACGGACAGGACGGTTTGAGTAAATTACAAAACGATAAAGTCGATTTGATCGTCAGCGATATGAACATGCCGAACATGGACGGAATCACTTTCGTAAAAGAAATCAAGAAAGATCCTAAGAATAAATTTACGCCCATAATAATGCTGACCACGGAATCGCAGGAAGACGTCAAAAGCCAAGGACTTGCCGCGGGTGCGCGTGCCTGGCTTACGAAACCGTTTTCACCCGAAGAATTGGTTCAAACCATTCATAAGCTTCTTCCCTAAAAGTATATGCCGTTTTCATTATTTACAAACCGGACCGAAGAGGAATTCGAGGGTTCGACCTCGGTAGGATTAAGGTTGAATCTGGAAGGAGAACTTACGATCTACGAAGCTTCCGAACTAAAGGGCAAACTCGACGCCGTTCGAAAGGATTCTTACTCTTTTTTGGAAATCGATTTGAGTAAGGTAACGAAGATGGATACGGCATGTCTACAGATCCTTTTGGTTTTGAAAAAAGAAGCCAAAACGAACGAAACTAACGTGCGTTTGGTGAATCATAGCCATAGCGTTTTGCGTCTGATCGATCTCTACGGTCTTACCGGTTTTTTGAGGGATAAGATCCGACTTTCAAAAGATGAACTGAAGGAGTTTTCGTTCCGTTACGGAACGAGTAAAGACTGAGTATGGATCTTTCCGAAGTAAGGGATACGTTCATATCGGAATCGGAGGAACTGCTTTCTTCGATGGAATCGAGTCTTCTGATATTGGAAAAGGATTCGAAAAGCAGCGAAGAGATTCATTCCGTATTCCGGGCGATTCACACGATTAAAGGAACTTCCGGAATGTTCGGATACGAACCGATCGAAAAGTTCACCCACGAGGTGGAAACGATTTTGGATCGGATTCGTTCGGGGAAACAAAATCTCACCAAGGAAGGAATCGAATTCTTATTTTTGGCGTGCGATCACATCAGAGGTCTTGTCGAGTCCGTGGGAGAAACTTTGGTTTTGGATTCGAAGATGTCCCGAAGACAGGCCGAGCTTATGTCGGTGGCTAAAAAGATTCTTTCGGATAACGTCGAAAACGGTACCCAATCCGCTCCATCGGTCACATCGACTCCTTCCGAACCTGGCGTGGAAAAACAAACGATCGGATCGAGTTCCAAATATTGGCAAATCACGCTTGTACCGAATCTTCATCTATTCGAATCCGGGATGGATCCCTTTACTTTCATTAAATATCTATCCCAATCCGGCAAGATCAAACACGTATTCGTTTATCCGGAGTCGATTCCCGACTGGGAGGATTTTAATCCGGAACATTCCTATCTAGGTTTCGAAATCTCTTACGAGACCTCTTCGCAAGGAGAAGAGATCGAATCGACACTTCAATTTTTAAGAGAAGGCGGTTATATAAAAATCCTATCCCCGGGATGTGGACTGGATCGATTCGAAGAAAATTGCAATGATTTTCCTTTCGGAAAGAACGTGTATTTGAACGCGCTTGAAATCCAGAAGGTTTTAAGCGCGGAAGAGATCGAAACCTTGATTCATTCCGCTGGAACTACGCCAAGCCCCTCTTCTCCCGATTACAAGTCCGTATTGAACGAAACAACATCTTCTACTCTCGAGAATGGAAAGGAATCGGAAGCCTTAAAGATGCAGACGAAAACGCTGCGGGTCGATTCCGCAAAGATAGACACCTTGATAAGTCTTGTCGGCGAATTGATCACTCAAGAAGCCAATCTGAGTAGAAAGGTCGTCGATACGGGAGATACACAGCTAATCGAAGGTTCCGAATCCTTGTATCGACTCGTAAGCGAAATCCGCGAGTTCGCATTGAGTCTACGCATGGTTCCGATCGCGGATCTATTCGAGAAATACAAACGCGTCGTGCGCGATCTTTCGAAAGAATTAAATAAGCGAGTCGAACTGGAGATTTTCGGCGGCGAAACCGAACTGGATCGATCCGTTATAGAGAAGATCGCGGACCCGATCGTTCATATCCTTAGAAATGCACTCGATCACGGACTTGAAACTTCCGAGGAGCGGATTCGAAAAGGAAAGCCCGAAATCGGCAAACTTAGAATTCAGGCCAGCCACGGAACCGGAAGCATCTTGATCGAGATCAGCGATGATGGAAAAGGACTTGATAGCGAACGAATTTTGGAAAAGGCAATTTCCAAAGGATTGATCGCAAAGGATCAAATCCTATCCGAGTCGGAAATATATTCTTTAATCTTTCAGCCCGGTTTTTCAACGGCGGAACAAGTAACCAACCTTTCCGGAAGAGGTGTAGGAATGGACGTGGTTCTAAGAAACATCGAATCATTGCGCGGAACCGTTCAAATTCAAAGCGTAAAAGACGGAGGGAGTTCTTTTTTAATCCGACTGCCTCTGACTCTCGCGATCATAGACGGATTTCTGATCAAGGCTTCGGGAACCTATTTCATCGTTCCGATGCAGCTTGTTCGCGAAACTGTCGAATCCAAAGTCGTTTTGAACGGCTCATCCTCGGGAACGATGAATCTTAGGGGGGAACTTCTCCCGGTTTTGAATCTTTCCGGATTCCTCTCTTTGGAAAATGAAGAATCAGAAAAAGAGAATATATTGGTTTTAGAATATGAAGATAAGTCTTTCGGTATCGTAGTCAACGGACTTCACGGAGAAGTCCAATCGGTGATCCGACCTATGGCAGAAATATTTAAGAATATCAAAGTTTTTAGCGGCACTTCCATTTTAGGAAGCGGAGAAATCGCGTTTATATTGGACGTTCCGGGTCTGTACAACGCGATTCGGGATCAGGAACAGAATAAAAACCGGGAATTCGCGACGAAATCGCTTTGATTGATTCGGATTCATTTTAAGTATTTTGAATATGGAGAAATTTTATGTTTCGAAAAAATTTGGGAATATGGATCGGATTGGCTATCACAATCAACGGATTCGTTTTTTTATCAGTACAGAATTTTAGAAATTCGATTCCCGAAAACGGTTTTCAGTCCGAGTCTGCAAAAAACCTGGAATCGGTAAAACGTTCCGCGGAGGTTTTGCTGAAGGCGGACGAATCGCTCGGTAAATTCTCCCTAGATATCTCCCTAGGAAAGGAAAAGGAACACCTTCTTTCCGATTTGGATGAAATCCGAAAGAATTTGGACGCATTGCATTCTCTTCTCTCCGATTCGTCTTCCAAAGGAGACGTTTCGCTACAACGTCTGGAAAAAAAGATCGATTCGCTCTCCAATGCGACGGAACAAGTAAAGAGCAAAATCTCCGTTTCGAAGGATTTGAGAAAGGATCTTCCTTCGTTTTTGAACGCAGATTTTTCGGCGGATCTTTCCTCGTTTCGTGAAGTGAAATCCGAGATTTTGAGTCACTTTCTGAAATACGGCGAAACTGCGTCTGCGATTCCCGCTGCAACGGATCATTCTTTCTGGATTACGATTGTTGAATATACCGTAATTTCAATTCTTCTGGTCGCTCTTCTTTGGTGGTTCAACCGCAGTAGCCAAAGTACCATCCTTAATTTGGAGCGCGAATTTTTAAGGATGCGGACCGCCCTTGATAACGTAACTACGAATATCATGATGGCGGATAAAAGTTTGAACATCGTCTATATGAACAAGTCGATCCGTACCATGTTTCAGACGGCGGAAGCGGATATCAAAAAGCAATTCGGTAACTTCAATCCTTCCAAGTTGATAGGAATGAACATCGACGGTTTTCACAAGAATCCGGCTCACCAAAGGGGGATTCTCGAAAAATTTACGGATACGTTCCGTTCATCGATCAATATCGGAGGAAGAACTTTTGATCTGATTGCAAATCCTATCATTGATGAAAAAGGAAACCGCTTAGGATCCGTGGTCGAATGGAGCGATGTTACCGAACAAAATAAAATCGCCGAACAAAGGAGCATCGAAAACGAGGAACTGGTTCGGGTCAAAGTCGCATTGGACAACACTTCCACAAACGTAATGATCGCCGATAACGAATTCAATATCCGTTATATGAACAAGGCGGTCATACAGATGTTTCAGGTCGGGGAAGCGGATATCAAAAAACAATTCGCGCACTTCGATCTCAAAGCATTGATCGGCTCGAGCATCGATCAATTTCATAAAAATCCGACCCATCAAAGAGGTTTGTTGAACAGTTTCACTGCGGTTCATAAGGCTACCATCAAGATCGGCGTAAGAACTTTCGATTTGATCGCGAATCCGATTTTAGACGCGAACGGTAAACGACTCGGCTCTGTAGTGGAATGGGCGGATGTTACGAACCAAATTGCCGTTCAGGAGGAAGTGGAAGAAATCGTAAATGCCGCCGCGAAGGGGGATTTTACCACCCGAATTTCACTGGAAAGGAAGAGCGGATTCTTTTTGAATTTGAGTCAATCGCTCAATCAGCTTTTGGAAGTAAGCAATCGCGGATTGAACGAGGTTGTGGACGCGTTGGAACGAATTTCCGCCGGCAATCTTACCGAAAAAATCACGAACGAATATCATGGAACTTTCGGAAAGCTGAAGGAATACTCCAATACTACCATGGACAAACTGAACGAAATTATCGGTGACATCATCGTTCGTTCTTCAAGTCTCGTGACGTCCGCGAGCGAAGTTTCTTCCACCGCCAATTCATTGAGTCAGGGCGCTTCGGAACAAGCCGCGAGTGTCGAAGAAACGACTTCTTCCCTGGAGGAGATGACTGCGTCCATCGATCAAAATGCGCAGAATTCCCGTCAAACGGAACAAATCTCTTCCAAGTCCTCGAAAGACGCCGAAGAAGGCGGCGCATCGGTCATCGAAACGGTAAAAGCGATGAAGCAGATCGCGGAAAAGATCAGTATCATCGAGGATATAGCCTATCAAACCAACTTACTCGCGTTAAACGCAGCGATCGAAGCCGCTAGAGCCGGAGATCACGGAAAGGGATTTGCGGTTGTAGCCTCCGAAGTCCGTAAACTGGCGGAAAGAAGTCAAAAATCCGCGAACGAAATCAGCAGCTTAGCGGGAAGTAGCGTTGCGATTGCGGAACGGGCCGGAGAGCTTATATCCCAAATCGTTCCATCGATTCGAAAAACGGCGGATCTCGTTCAAGAGATTACCGCAGCGAGTGACGAACAAGCCTCGGGCGTTTCCGAAATCAATAAGGCGATGGGACAATTGGATCAAGTATCGCAGCAGAATGCATCCGCTTCGGAAGAATTGGCCGCTATTTCCGAGGAGATGAACGCACAAGCCGAGCAGCTGAGAGAGTCCGTCTTGTTCTTTAAGATATTGGAAACGGACGGAAAACGAATGACCAACGGAGGCGGAATCTTAAAGAGTCCATCGGTGAGTTTAAAACGGGAAACTGCGAAACCGAAATCGGACTCGATGCGAGTATCGCCTCTCGCGGATAAGTTCGAAAAATATTGAAGAGGAAAACGAATGAACTCAATGGAAGAAAACCAGTTTCTGACGTTTTGTCTCGGCGATGAACATTATGGAATCGGAATATTGCACATCAAGGAAATCATCGAATATTCCGGTTTGACTACGGTTCCGCTAATGCCAGAATTTATTCCCGGAGTTATAAATTTACGGGGTAACGTGGTTCCTGTCGTCGATTTAAAGCATAAATTCTTTAAGAGCAAGATCGAGCCGGATCGGAAAACATGCGTGATTATAGTCGAACTTCATTCGGGACGGGACGGAGATAGAAAGGAGAAAACGGATTTAGGAATCCTTGTCGAATCCGTAAACGAAGTCGTTTCGATTTCGGGGAGCGATATAGAGCCCGCTCCTACCTTCGGTTCCAAGATCAAAGTGGATTTTATATTGGGGATGGCCCGTCAAGAGAACGGATTTATCATCATCCTCAACACGGATAAAATTCTGAATCTGGAAGAATTGACTTCTCTGGAAGAAAACCAATCGGCGGAGGCGTTGGCGGAGAAAGCATGACGGAACCGGATATAGTTCGGGATTTGTTTTTACAGCCCGGAGGTTTTTTTTGGGGGAGAAGAAATATTCGGATTCGAACCCTTCTTGGATCTTGCGTTTCGATTTGTTTTTGGAATCCTTCGCTTTTATACGGAGGAATGGCGCACGTTATGCTTCCTGCCCGTCCGGTCTCCGATACGAGTTCAACCTTGAACGCAAAATACGCGGACGATGCAATTCGGTTGTTTTTCGAAAAGATAGAACAAACTGGAGGCAGAAACGGTCAGTATCAGATCAAACTTTTCGGAGGCGCTTCGATGTTTTCCAGCGACGAGGAGAAACTTCTGGAGATCAAATCTGTTCGAGATATAGGAATGAAGAACATACACTCCATTAAGGATTTATTAAATGCAAATCATCTCCCGATAACCTCCGAAGATCTGGGCGGATTTTCCCATCGGAGAATTTATTTTACTCTTTGGGACGGGGAAATCTATGTGGAAAGGCCGGAGTCGCCGTGATACAGGTTTTTATCATAGACGATTCAGCGGTCGTTCGTCAGGTTCTCGCTCAAATCTTGAGTAAAGATCCCGAAATCGAGATTATCGGGTCGGCCTCCGATCCGATTTTTGCGGCTGATAAACTCTCCGCAGTTTGGCCGGACGTTTTTATACTCGACGTTGAAATGCCTCGCATGGACGGGATTTCCTTTTTGAAAAAGATCATGTCCGAAAAGCCGACGCCCGTGATTATCTGTTCTTCCTTGGCGGAAAAGGAATCCGAAACCGCCGTTCTGGCAATGAAACTCGGAGCCATCGACATCATCGAAAAACCGAAGGTCGGATTAAAACATTTTCTGGAAGAATCCGAAATTCTTTTCATCGATTCCGTCAAAGCCGCACACGCTTCCGTTTCGCGAATCAAACTTCATGCTTCTCAAAACGTGGATTCCAAATTTTTTGAAACTCACAAACAAACCAAGGCGGATTTTTCAAAGATCAGTACGACGGATAAGTTGATTGCGATCGGAACGTCAACGGGAGGAACGCAGGCGCTTGAATACATTCTTACTCGTTTGGACGTTCATTGTCCAGGAATCGTGATCGTTCAACACATGCCTGAAAAATTCACGGAAGCTTTTGCGAATCGCCTGAATCAAATCAGCAAGATTCAAGTCAAGGAAGCGAAGGACGGGGATCGAATTCAGCTCGGTTCCGCATACATCGCACCCGGAAACAAACACATGGAGGTTTATCTAAGCGGCGCGCAGTTTCATATCCGCATTTTGGACGGACCTCTCGTCAATCGTCATCGGCCATCGGTGGATATCTTATTCAACTCCGTGGCAAAGGTCGCGGGTAAGAATGCGAAAGGAATCATCATGACCGGAATGGGAAACGACGGAGCGAACGGACTTTTAAAGATAAAACAAACCGGCGCCGCTACGATTGCGCAGGATGAAGCAAGCTGCGTCGTTTTCGGAATGCCGAAGGAAGCGATCTTGAAAGGAGCTGTGGATACGATTCTTCCCTTGTCCAAGATCGTAAAAGAGGTTCAGAATTTTTAAAACCTTGAACGGACGCATCGCGAACGGATACAAAAAGAGCATATAATGTTTTCTTAATTCAACCGAATGCAGAAAACGCGCATAACGGCTCGATACGAATAACCGCGAACTTTCCTGAACCAGGAAACACGAACGCGCGTCCCGATCACGACCTAAAAGACAAAAAAAACGGCGAACCCAAATCCATGGATCCGCCGTCGTTTCTGCGTTAAGCGAAACCGATCGGAAAAAAATTAAACCAAACTGAGGGTGGTTTTCTTTTTTCGATCCGCGATTTCAACCTCGGTCTCGATATGAATCACTTCGTCCGGAACGATTTTGAAAATCGTCTGGCCTTTGGAAATGATCTTTCCGTCGCTGTCGTTTAACAAAATCTCTTTGACGGTTCCGCTGAAAGGAGCCGAGATCTTGTTGAACATCTTCATCACTTCGACGATGAACAGAGGTTGTCCCGCTTTGAAATGATCCCCCACCTTGACCATCGGAGGAAGATCAGGAGCTTCTTTGGAATAGAACATTCCCCCCATAGGAGCCACGATTTCATCGGAACTCGCTTTCGGAGCCGGAGCAAGAAACTTAATGAATGCGTCTCTTGTTTCCGCATTTTTGAATTCATCTGGAATGATCGCTTCCAATTTTTCATCCACTCCCAGATTGTAAAAACCGGAATTCAGTCCTGCGTTCGGAAGGAGTTTTAGAAGTTCGAGTCCCGCTTGAAAGCCGTTGTGCGAATGTAGAACGGAAGGAAGAGTCCCCGTATCCACGCCGGAAATGGATTTGCCGGCATTTAAACTTGCGACCAATTCGATGGAGTCCGCTGCAATTCCGCTTCTCTTGGAAAGCTCCTGATAGAAAGAAAGAGCTTTCTGGAGAATTTCGTCATCGTGATCCCAAATCTGCTCCGAAGGGGGAAGGTTCGGATCTGCTTCCATATTCAAATAGTGATACAGGTCCGCAAGGATATGAATCGGGTTACGAAGCCATTCCACTTTTGAACCCGAAATTTTCCAGGATCGGTTTAAATGATAACCTATAAATCCCGCTACGAGATGCGCGTCTTTGAGGATTTCTCCGATCGGCCTTGTAATCAAAGTCAGTTTTCTGCTGAGAACCTTTTTGAATTCGGGAGAAGACGCTTCTGAAATGGTCTTTTTCCATGCGATTTCAAGATCCACGTCTTTCACGATTTTTTCCACCGCTCCCACTCCCGCAAGGTAGGAAATCATAAACGCAGTGGAAGGTTTGAACATCGCGTCCTTTCCGAGAATCCAGTTGATTAAACCGTAATGGACCAGCAGGTTCGTGGATAGATCGAAACCTCTGAGTTCCGTTTTTCTCAGGATATTTCCCAGTCGGATTAAATTGTCCTTACGGTTTTCCCCGTGAGTGATCAAAAGCGCAATGTTGGAATCGTAAGCTCCGGCAACTTTATAATGTACGAATAAATTCGTATCCGGGTTGCGAATGCTGATTCCTTGATCGTCGCGAATTTCATCGGATAAAGGTTTGGACCAGTTCATAATGACCCCGCCCGCATGAGGTTGGATCGCTTTGTTGGTCGCGTTGATGCGAACTTCGGAACCGGAAGGATATCGTAGAATTCTTTCCGGTTTCTGAAGGCGTTTTCCGTGAAGGGAAAGTAGTGCCATCGCTTCGATCAAACTGTCCACAATGAAAAATTCGTTGGTGTTTTCCGGATTCTTAAACTTCAGAGAATACACCATCTCGGTGACTCTGTGTTCCACCTGAATCCGAGTGTTCACTTCCATAAAGAAGTGATTGGTTCCTTCGACGATGGATTCGAAAGTCGAAACGCTGTTGAGTTTTACAGCAGCTCCGAAACGTTCGGATTGCTCTTCCATTTCGCGGAGAACTTTCAGATCTCCTTTGAGAACCTCCGCTTTTTTCGGCTGCGTTGCCGAGCAGGAGGCGATTTCTTTTTCCAGCAATTCCTGCGTAAGAGAGATTTCGAGAAGTTTTTGTTCGTGCATCTGAACGGAACAATCCCGGCCGCCGAGCGCGAGGCACCATTCTCCGTTTCCGATAAGCTGGATCTCGTTGTGTCTTGTGTTTTCTATGTTTAATTCGATGAGGAAGTTTTTGTTGGTTCCGGGAGCGGTCACTTTCGATTCGGAAAGAATTTCCTGAACCGCACCTTTCACTTCTTCGATTTTGGAAACGACCCTTTGTCCTTTACCGCCGCCCCCGCCGATGTATTTAAAACGAATCCGGTTCTTAGGATATTTCTCCCAGATTTTTTTCGTTTCCTTTTCCGCTTCCGCTTGAAGATCGGCGATCGTTACGAGTTCTACAATTTTAGAATATCCTAATTCTAGCAAGTTCTCCGCGTTCACTTCCAAGGGAAGAGAAGAATCGAACGTAAAATCGATCCCCTTCTCTTTTGCGAGCTTTTCGAGAGCCTTTGCATCGGCCGCTTTCGCGAGTAATGCCAGGGAAGAAATGTTGTCCACACCCGGAGTAACGGAGACGTTGAGTTGTCTCGCGATTCTTTTTGCGGCGTCTTTGGAACCCGCTTGGTCCGCGACGTAGGAAGCCGGTCCCATAAAAACGATTCCGCTTTTTTCGATGGCGGAAATGAACTCGGAATCTTCCGCCATAAAACCGTAACCGGCAAAGATATGAGTGTATTGATTGTCTTTGGCGATGGAGATGATCTGTTCGATTCTCTGAACTTTTTCTTCCTTACCGGCTCCCATGTAATCGGGAACCCTGTGGATATTGTTCGGAAAACGGAATCCTCTGAGCTCCGGAGCGAGCGCCATCGGATAAACGACCGAATCCTTTTCGGAAAGTAGAATTCCATATTCCCGAATTCCGATCGAGTCGAAAATTTCCATTGCTTCTTTTCGAACCGGTCCACGGCATACGATCAGACATTTGATCGATTCCAAGGAGAAAGATCGGATCCACGCGGAATTGGATTGGTGAAATTGAATGCGATTGTTGTGAAAGTCGATCATGTCGATTACTCAAACTCCCTTTGAGGTCCGGACAAAGGCGCCGGTTTGTAATGTCGGATTAAATAATCCAGGTTTTGGAACAGAATGTTTCTAGTCGTTCCCGGGAGAACGATTCTGGAAACGGAACCGAGAGAAAGGGCTTCTTTCGGATTCATCAGTTCGCGTTCGTACTGTGTGGAAAGAAGCTGAAGTTTTTTGTCGCGAACGACGATCGCTTCTTTTTCGGACATTCCCTTCTTAACGTTTTCCTGATATTCTCTGTGGATCGCCGAAACCTCGTCCTTGTAGACGTAGTCTTTTCCTGCGGGTCCCATCACGGCGATTCTCGCGGTCGGAAGCGCGAACACCATATCGGCTCCCACGTGATAGGAGTTAAAACATGCGTAAGCGCCGCCGAACGCATTTCGTATAATCAATGTTAAACGAGGTGTCCGGATGTCGATGATCGAATCGAGGAGTTTTCTTCCCTCGAGAACGATTCCGTTTTGTTCCTGTTCTTTTCCGGGTAAGAATCCGGTCGTGTCTTCGAGGAACACGATCGGAATATTGTAAAGATTACAGAAACGGATAAAGCGCGTTCCCTTTCTCGCGGCGTTGATATCGATCTGACCGGAGGAAACCGCCGAGTTGTTCGCGACGAACGCGACGACGTGGCCTCCGATTCTTCCGAAAGCGGTTACTAAGTTTCTGGATCTCTGCGGTTGAATTTCGAAATACTGACCGTGATCGCAGATATTCTGCAGATACAGAGTGATGTCAAACGGAGTGTTCATTCCCGTCGGAGAGTTGAACGTTTTCTTAAAAAGAATCTCTTCTTCGTAGATGAATCGATCCGTAGGGTCCGAGGTCGGATGGAACGGAGCGAAGGAATGATTGTTATCGGGAAGATACGAAAGAAGTCGGAGCGCGGTTCTAAGAGATCCCAATTCGTCGCCGGTTATGAGATCGACGACCCCGCTTTGTCCGTGAACCTTAGGTCCGCCTAAGTCGTCCGCGGAGATGTCCTCGCCTAATACGGATTTAACGACGCCCGGTCCCGTTAAACCGAAGAATGTATTCTCGCATTGGATCATGAACGATCCCTGACGAGGGAGATATGCACCCCCACCCGCATTGAATCCGAACATGAGCATCAAACTCGGAACAACGCCGCTGATTTTTCTAAGAGCGGTAAAGGCCTCGCTGTAACCGTCGAGTCCGCCCACTCCCGCCGGAACGTAAGCGCCCGCGGAGTCGTTCATTCCGATCAAAGGAATTCCGTGTTCTCCCGCCATGTAGATCAGTCTCGCGAGTTTGCTTCCGTTGGTAGCATCCATGGAACCAGCGCGCAGCGTGAAGTCGTGACCGTAGATCGCGACGTCTCTTCCGTTGATGTTTAAAATTCCGGTAACGAGGGAAGCTCCGTCGAGACTCTTGCCCCAGTTTTGATAGAGAATATTCGGTTCTTGTTCCGTGAGAACTTTGATTCGTTCCCAAACGGTCATTCGATCTTTCGAATGTTGAACGAGGATCCGGTCGACTCCTCCTCCCGCGAGCGGTTTGCTCAGGAGCTCTTTCCCTAACTCGTTGGCCTCTTCGTAAAGACCTCGAGGTTTCGGAGCGTCAGGTTCGGACGTGGATTGGAATGGATTTTCCAGTGAGTATTTTGCTTCGGACATGCGAGAACCTTTAAATGGAATGAAATATATCCAGTTTTTAAAGAAAGGATTCTCGGGAAAGTTAAATTCTGGTATGTTCCGAAGCGGAAAACTATTTTATAGCGGATTCTAAAGTTTCAAAGATGCTGAACATGGAATTCATATCGATGATTTCGAATACTTTTTTTACGGCGGGCTTGATTCCCGCGAGACGAAGTTCCACTTCTCTTTCCTTGCAGATTCGGAGAGCGGCTACGATAATTCTAAGTCCTGCGGATGAAATGAATTCAACGGATGAAAGATCCAAAACCAATACGGGAGAATTTCCGGTCTTGATCTGATCCATAAAAACGGATTCGATTCTATGTGTGTTGTGAACGTCGAGGTTTCCGATCAAGTGGATGATTTTGGAGCGATTCTTAATTTCAGATGTGATTTCCATTCGAAGCCTTGTGTTGAAAATTCTTCTTGAGAACTAAAACGTTCTTCCCGCCTTCGCTGGAATAATCGACTGAATCCATCAGCTTTTCGATCAGATAGACTCCGAATCCACCCTTTCGCTTGCCGCTCAGATTGTCCTCGATGGAAGGTTCTTGAACTTCCTTTCTCTGAAAGACTTTCCCGGAATCAATTAATACAATGGTGATCCAGTCCCCTGTAAAGCGTATTTTACATTCGAACTTTGGATTTTTCAATTCCGTATTTTCGTAACCGTGCATTACGATATTCGTACCCGCTTCGTCGCACGCCAAAAGAATATCGTCTCTCAGAGATTCTTCCAAGTTTCTTACTTTGATCGTTTCGTACACGAATTCCCGGAACAATGGAATCGAAGACGTGTTCGCGTCGAATTCTCTAGAGAATTGATAGTCATCGTTGAATTTCAGGATCATCACGGTGAAGTCGTCGAAAAGTTCGGGAGTTCCCGAAAATTCTCTGACCAAGCCGAAAAGTTCGTCGATGATCTGATTCGATGGAAGATGTTTTCTTACGATGATTTCGCGGATCATCCGTTCCAAACCGAATTCCTCGTCGTTTGCGTTTTTCTCTTCGATCGCTCCGTCCGTATAAAGAATGACCATGTCTCCCGGTTCCACGATCAGACTTCCGCCTTTGTAACTCGCGGAAGGAATCACACCCAAAGGAGGACCGGAACCTTTGATGAGTTCCCAGGTTCCGTCTTTGCGGATCAATACCTGATCGTTGTGACCGGCGGACGCATAATCCAAAGTGAATATAGCGGGATTGTAATGGATGAAGAATGTCGTAACGAACATTCCGTTGTGGGAATCCTCGTAGATGAGAGCGTTTCCCTGTTTTAGAATATCTTCCGGGTCGAGGTCGTGGTTTCTCGCAAGAGTCCGGATGATGGAGGAACTCATCGCCATAAAGATCGCCGCGGGCAAACTCTTACCCGAAACGTCCGAAACCAAAAAAGAATACTGACCGTCCTGATATTGGTAATAATCGTAAAAGTCTCCGGAAACTTCCTTTGCTGGAACGGACTTTACTCCTAAATCGAAGTTGGAACGAAACGCTTTCGATTCGGGAAGAATGTTCTTTTGGATTTCCCGAGTGATCTCGATCTCCCGTTCGAGGGAGCGCTGCATCGCCTTTCTCGAGATCATTTCGTTTTGTAGTTTGAGGGTTTCATGTCCTCTCGCGATCAAAGAGGCAAACGTCTGCAACAATCTCAGATGGGAATAGTTGTAAGAAAGTTTGTCGATCCGATCCGAAACCGTGACCGCTCCGAAAGCGCTTCTTCCTTGGTGTGTCAACGGAAGGACGATATAAGAACCTTTTAGATATTCCTGATCGAGTTCGTGAGTAAATGCAAAATTTTGAATATCTTCTTTGACGGTCGTTTTTTCCTCTTCGATGGAACTATGGATGAAACTTCCCTGATAGTCCGTCGTTCTGAAAATTTCAACGGTCTTTTCGGACGTATAAGAAATCGAAGTGAGAATTCCCATCTTGCGGTTGATGAGAAAAATCCCCGTTTTACTTGCGTCCATCTCGCTGTGAATTACCGGAATGGATTGTTTCATAAGATCGGCTTGATTCTTCGCCGAAGAAACCACTTGCGAAAGTTCGAATAGACTTTCCAGCTCGGAAACTTTCTTTCTCAGATCCTTGTTGGCCGCTTCCAAGTTCTGAAGAAGTCCTGTCTTTTGGATCGCAAGCGCGGATGTTCCCGAAAAGCTTAAGAAAAGTTCTAGGTCATTCTCCGTAAAAAACGTTCTGTCGATCGTGTTGATCGCTTCGATGACTCCGATCACCTGACCTTCCACGAGAAGCGGAGCCGCCATGATGTTTCTTGTAACGAAGTGGGAAGCCTTGTCCACTTCCCGATACACTCGCGGGTCGTTCATCGCATCGTTGATGATCATCGGTTGTTTGTCTTGAACGACCATTCCCGCGACCCCCTTGCCTACGGGGACGCGCACTTTCGTAACCTCGTCCTTTTTTTCTCCCAAGACCGTATGAAAGTAGAGATATTCTTTCGAATCGTCGAGAAGAAGAACGCTGCACGCTTCGGTGCGGAACACGGACTTGGATGAAAGCATGATCGCTTCCAAAAGCTGGGAAAGATCCAGTGATTTATTGATCAGTCCAGATACGCGGATGATTTCGGTTAACAAAAAGTCGAAACGATCGGTTTGTTTTCGGATCTGCACCGATTCGAGGGCGACCCGAGACGTAGTCATCAAGGAAAGAACGACGAGAGACGATTCTCCCGAAACGAAGGATTCTTCCAGAAGATCGGAGATGATTCTTGTCGTGGCGCGCAGATGTTCGAAGTCGGATTCTCTGAATTCTCCGCCTCCGTCGTTCTGTCTTCCGAGAAAGATCGTTCCGAAGATCTTCTTTTGATTTTCGGACGAGGATGATCCGAGTTCGCCTACGTGTAACACGCAACAGACGGTGTTCTGGTGCAAGGGAGGGATCAGCTTGCTCGGCGTTTCCCCTTTTTTCAGATTGATGTCTTGACCGGTTTTAAAACAGAATTCGGACACGAGGTTCGCCTCGTCGATCGCTTTCGGCGGAGGATTTCCTAAAATGGATTTCAGACTTCCGTCTTCCTGACGAAAACTGAAAATGCCGAATTGAGCGGAAGTAAGTTGTATGATTTCCGTGAGGAGGGATTCGAAAACGATCGTTAAACCCGGATTGTCTTCCAGGTAAAGGTTTCCATCAGAACTCTGTCTGAGGAGAGAATCCTGTTTTTTGCTCGAGATCAAAGCAGAGGTTCAGCCGGCCTGAAACTTTAAGGATTCTTCCCGAAGTTTCTTATTCGCATTTTCTAATTCTCTAATACGAGTCAAAGCTCCCATCAGTTCTTCTCGGGAAAGATTGGTGACGACGTTGGTCGCGTCGAATGCTTCCTTTGCGTCCTTCAACTCTCTTCCGGAATATTGAATGATGCCTTCGTACATACGGATGATTTCGTCCGCGTTCTCCAATTCCTGCTCGTTGAGTCTTAAAACCTTCTCATATCCTTTGATAATATCGTTTTGGATTTTTAATTTTTTTTGCAAATCCTCGATCGACTCACTCATCCTTACCACTCCTGTATTTGTATTGACTTCAATGAATTCGGTAAAAACCTGATTCCTTAGCGGGGACGTAGCTCAGTTGGGAGAGCGTTTGAATGGCATTCAAAAGGTCGGGGGTTCGATTCCCCTCGTCTCCAGACCTTGCACTTTCCGCCACTTGAGTTTTTAAACTTTCAGCCCTCTGTCAAACTCTTTTACGCTTGCTTCTCGCTCCGTTTCTCCGCTTCTATAACTCCAAAGAAGTCCGTTCGGAAACCTCTATTGTATGATTTCTTAGGCCATTCTCAATCCGGAAAGAAGTTGCCAATTTCTTTTTTTATCGCTATTTCCCGTAGAAAAACAAAGCTCGGTAAGAAATTCAAACCCGTTGCGTGTCCTTATGCAAAGCCAGATCCAAATCCGTCGCAGGAATGGGGAGAAGAATCTCGATCCTCTCCTTTTGATCCCTGATTTTTCCTTTCCGGGTAGAACGTTATACGCGGAGCCCTTCGAGTCTTCGTATTCCGTGCGAATCGTAGAATTGCCGACAGACAAGATTCAAGTCGATTTTCCGGAGTATCAAACTTGGATCGAAACGATTTCCCATGAAATCGTCGCTTCCAAACAAAAGGTGAAACTGATCGGAGAAGGTCTATTTTCCGGAATGGTTTTCGACCTTCTGCAAAGACATTCTTCCAAAATCGAATCTGCCTCCGTTCTCAATCCCCCGTTTTTTAAACCGGAGGAAAGTTTTCCTTGGCTTCCGAAAAACGTGGATTGGATTCTGGAGCGTTTTCCCTGGAACCCGTGGTTTTTGTTATCGCGCGAACTGCATTTTTTTTACGATTCGATGGAAAGAAGTTTTCAAGTCGGTTTAAACGATTCCGAGTTTTTCCCCACGATCGTTTTTACGAAAAAATCCGAACCGATTACGAAACAGATTCGAAGTTTCGGAAAGACTCTCGGTAAGTTTTCGGTTTTTCGGATCGAAGCGTCGAATCCCAAATCGGTTCAACCGATCTTGAAGAATTTGTTTATGAAAATTCTTGCCGGTAGGCCGATTTCTTCTGTCCAAAAAAAGTCAAAATTTAAGATAGAACCTGGTTTTTAAGTATGTCAGTAAGAAAAATTTTAAAAATGGGAGACCCGATTCTCCGCCAAGTTTCGGAACCCGTTACCGAAGACGAGATCAACACCAAAGAATTCAAAAAGCTTCTCCGCGATATGTTCGATACGATGCGTCACGCGGAAGGAGTCGGTCTAGCCGCGCCTCAGATCGGAATTCTCAAGCAGATCGTAGTCGTAGGTTCGGAGGATAACGAACGTTATCCGGGAACGCCGGACGTTCCGGAACGAGTCATCTTAAATCCGACGATCACTCCTCTTACCAAGGATAGTTCCGGTTTTTGGGAAGGATGCCTTTCCGTTCCCGGAATGAGGGGTTATGTGGAAAGACCCAATCAGATTCGCATGCAGTGGATGGACGAAAAAGGAAACCGTTTCGACGAGGTCATCGACGGTTACAAAGCGGTCGTTTATCAACACGAATGCGATCACCTATTAGGAGTTCTCTACGTGGATCGGTTGAAGGATACGAAACTGTTCGGCTTCAACGACACTCTCGACTCAAACGCAAACATTCTAGATTAAAAAAACAAAAACTATGAAATCACTGGTCGAATACTTTCTTTCTAAGAGTATCTTCGTAAATCTTCTCACCTTTTTAATCATTCTCATCGGAGGTTTTACCGCGGTGAAAATGAATCGGGAAGCCTTCCCGAATATCAACTTCGATATCGTAAGCGTGGTAACTGTGTTTCCCGGAGCTTCCCCCGCCGAGATCGAAAAGCTGGTCACAAAACCTCTGGAAGAAGCGATCAAGGAAGTGGATGGAATCAAAGAATTCCGTTCCGCATCGATTGAGAATCGTTCCGGAATCGTAATCACATTGGACCCGGATTCGAAGGATACGCAGAAAGTCGTCGACGACATTAAGTCCGCGATCGATCGCGTGGAAGATCTCCCGGAAGAAGCGGAAGATCCTCTCGTTACGGAAATCACAACGTCGAGACAGCCCGTGATCGAAATCGATATCAGTCTCGCTTCCAGCGATACGAGTTTGGAAGCCGAAAAACGTCTCAAGGCGCAGGCAAAGATCGTGGAACAGGCTCTGGAAGATATTCCGGGCGTAGCGAGAATTTCCAAACGAGGTTGGAGAGAAACCGAGATGCAGGTGGATATCAATCCTGCCGCGATGTTTTCGCATTATCTCACGAGTCAGGATGTCATCTTCGCATTAAAAAATCGTAATATCAACTTCCCCGGCGGAAATATCGCGGGAAATCAAAAAGAAGTCATATTAAGAACCATCGGAGAATTCGATTCTCCCCGGGAAATCGGAGGGGTTCATATTCGTTCGAACGAAATCGGGAATTCGATCCGAATCGAAAACGTGGCGACCGTGACCGAAGGTTTAAAGGAAGCGGAATATCTCGATAAGGTCAACGGAAGAAAAACGATCGCTTTGACCGTCATCAAACGGGAAAAAGCGGACGCTATTCTCGTCGTCGACGAAGCCAAAAAAGTCATCGACGAATTTAAAAAGAATTCTCGGGGGGAATTCGAATACGCTTTCGTAAACGACCTTTCCAAATACATTCGAAGAAGACTCGGCGTTCTTTTATCCAACGCTGCCGGCGGTTTGATTTTAGTGACAGCGTCGCTGTTCGTATTCTTAGGTTGGAGAGTCGCACTGATGACCGCACTGGGAATTCCCGTTTCCTTCGGCGCGACATTCGTCATTATGAATTATCTGGGTTTGACCTTGAACCTGATCTCGATGTTCGGTTTGATCATCGTCGTCGGGATCCTGGTCGACGACGCGATCATCATCTGCGAGAACGTTTATCGCTACATGGAAGAAGGGATGCCCGCTTACGAGGCCGCCATAAAAGGAACCTCCGAAGTGATCGATCCCGTAACGGCGACCGTAACGACCACCGTTGCGGCCTTTGCTCCGATGCTCTTTATGACCGGGATTTTCGGAAAGTTCATCTATAGCATCCCTTTGGTCGTCATCATCGCGTTGCTCGCCTCTCTATCCGAAGCGTTTTTTATTCTTCCTTCCCACTTATACGATATCAACAAACATAAGTTTCATTCGGGAGAAATCAAAGAGGAAAGCGGATGGTTCTACAAACTCAAGGTGAACTATTATCTTCCTTTGCTGAAGTTTGCGCTGCGACACAGACTTCAGATTTTTATCTATCTCTTCGCGATGTTGATCGGAAGTTTCGCTTTGTTTGCAGTCGCGGGAAGATTCAAACTTTTTCCCGGTTCCGTGGATGTCTTTCAGATCAAATTGACGGGACAAACCGGAATGTCTCTGCAGGAAACGGAGCGATTTACGCATGTTCTCGAAAACGAACTCGCAAAAGTTTCCAAGGAAGAAGTGGAAAATTACGTGACTCGGGTAGGAATCATTCAAAAAGACCCGAACGATCCGTTTACCAAACGCGGAAAACATTACGCGCAAATTCTCGTTTATTTAACGCCGGAAGAAAATAGAAAGAGGGCCACGGACGAAATTATTTCCGAAGTTCGAGAAAAGACGATCTGGCTTTTGAACGAAAAGTCCGTAAAGATTCTCGAAGAAACCCGCAAAAAAGAAGCGGAGAAGAAAAAGGAAGAATACAAACCTTTCAATTTGACTGCTTTCCCTGCGGAATTCTCGCGTTTTAAGGGACAACTGCTCGCTCTGGATTTTGAGAAGATTTCCGGCGGACCTCCCGTTGGAAAACCGGTCGCGATCGAGATCCGCGGAGACGAATATGATACTTTGATCCGGATCGGAGAAGAATATAAGTCCGTGATGGCAAAGGTTCCCGGTGTTACGGATATCGGAGACGATTTTAACGAGGGGAAGGACGAGATTCGTATTAAGGTCAGTGAATCTCTTGCTTCCACCGCCGGAGTTTCCGTTTTCAAAGTAGCACAAGCGATCAACACAGCGTTTCAAGGAACCGTCGCGACCAAGATCAAACGTTCGGACGAGGAAGTTGAAGTAAAGGTTCGTTTTCCAGAAGAAGTAAGAAAGTCCATCGGATCGTTGAACAATATCTTCGTGACCAACCAACTCGGGAAACTGATTCCCGTTTCCCGATTGATTACCTACGTTCGCGAACCCGGATTTGCGAACATCAATCACTTGGACGGAAAACGGCTTCTTACCGTGACCGCGAATTTGGATGAAACGAAAACCGACACGAGAAGAGCGAACGCGGAAATTGCGAAACTTTCCAAGGGAATCATGGATAAATATCCGGGTTACCGGATGCGATTCGGCGGAGAGAACAAAGATACGGAAGAATCTCTTGCGAGTTTGGGAAGGGCCTTCCTCGTGGCGTTCATCATTATTTTTATGATTCTCGCTTCCCTCTTCCGTTCTTTGATTCAACCGATAATCGTGGTAAGTTCGATTCCATTCTCATTGATCGGCGTGATTCTTGCTTTCGTTTTACATGGAGAATACTTCGGCTTTCTCGCATTTTTGGGAATCGTCGGTCTTGCGGGAGTCGTAGTGAACGATTCCATCGTTCTTGTGGACTTTGCAAACCAACTCAAGCTCGAAAAACCGAACGAAGACATCGATTCGATTTTGATCGAAACCGGACTTTTGCGACTCCGGCCGGTCGTGTTGACGACGGTTACGACGGTATTGGGTCTGTTGCCGACCGCTTACGGAATCGGCGGGCGAGATCCTTTCTTGGTTCCGATGGCGCTTGCATTCGGCTGGGGACTTGCGTTCTCATCGTTTCTTACGCTCGTCGCCGTTCCGGTTTTATACAAGACGGTGCATAACGTTCAAGCGAGATTCCAGCGTTTGCTTTGGAGTCGGACTAAGTAAGAATCCCCTTTCGATATAGAAAAGAGATTTGATGACCGGAGCCAGAGGAGTTCTTTAACTTGAAGGAACTCCTGCAAGTTCGAGGAATGGCCCGATTCTAATCTTGGCGATCGTTGATGATCTCCGGAACGGTCACAAAGCTATAACCCTTGGAAATCATTTCCTGTATAAAATCAGGAAGAATGTAGATCAGCTTTTCCGATTGTCTCGGAGATCCCAAATGCATTAAAATAATCGCGCCATTCATCCCGTTTTTGTCCGCCTCTTCCCAACGATACAAAAAGTCCAGGGCTTCCGCTCTGGTTTTGTAATTCGGATTCGGCATGATTCTTGTTTTCCCTGTCTGAGGATCTTTCTTATAAATGAATTTCTTATATACGAAGTCCGGAATATCTAAAGAACCGACGGAGTTGTTGCTCCAAAAAATATGGTGGGAATACCCTAACTTTCCGAAGGTTCGAATCACTAGAGGATCAAAACCTCCATACGGCAATCTGTAGTATTTCGTAAGCTGTTTTCCGGTTACGGACTCGAACTTCTCCTCCACCATTCTCATTTCCTGCTGCAGAAAATTCGTGTCCGGGATTTCGTCCGAAACGTAGCTAAGAAGCGCTCGTTTTCGCAGAGAAGGTTCGTATAAACTTCTGGGAATATTGTAATGACTCCACGTATGATTTCCGAATACGACCCGATTTCCGAGTTCCGAAAGTTTCTTGAGATAATAGAGATTCGTATTGCTGAAAAAAGAACCGTTTTTTAACGCGGGGTTCTCGTTGGAAACGAAGAGAGTGATCTTGATCGGAAAACGGGAAAGATATTCGTAGATGAGCTTGAGATCTTCTCCGGTTCCGAGATCGAACGTAAGTGCGATTTCCTTAAACCGAGTGTCTCCCCGGTTGATATTTTTACCGATATCCGAACCGGGAAGCGCTTCTAGAGAAGCTTTGTTTTCGGAAACTTGATCGGATAAATCTCCGTCCGGAACCGCGTCGTAGAGATCGGATTTGAATTTTAGTAATTCTTCCTCTTGTTGCTGCTCTTCGAGCCGGAGAGAAGTCAGGGTTTCTTCGAGATTCGTGATATGAACCGTTTGTTTTTCAACGGTCGCTTCCAATCGGAAGATTCGATGTGTTAGAGTAAGAATCGAGACGGCTCCGAGGAACGTAAAAAATCCCAAGGAGAAAAGAATCCGCAACATACGAAATTTTCGTTCGATGACTTCGGATTCGATTCCGCTTTTTTTGATTTCGGAAATTGTCCGGGAAAGTTCTGAAGATTCTTCCTCGCTTAACATAAAGATTCGATTGAAATCGGGAAATTCGAATCCTTCAAATCATTTTTAGGAAAGAATTTTTAAAAATTTCCCCTTTTTTCCCTGTCTTACCAGGTATTCTTTTCCTTTTTGGATGGAAATTTTTTCATCCGTGATCTTATCTTCCGCGAGATACAAACCTCCGGCCTTGATGAGTCTTCTTCCTTCCGAAACGGACGGTACAAAAGCAAGTTTACTCAACACCCAAACGAGTAAGGGCTCCGGGGTTTCCGCGAAAAATTCCTCGCCTAACGTTACCTCTTTGATGTCGTCGGGAACCGCTCTGGATTTCGGATTGTGAATCTTTTTCCATTCTTCGATTGCCGCTTCGTTTTCCGAAGGAGAAGAGAACTGATCCATAATGAGTTTTGCAAGTTCCGTCTTCACTTCTTTCGGATGAAGTTCCTTCTTTGTGATTCCGTTTTTACGGGATGAAATTTCTTGCATCGGGAGATCGGTCAGGAGTTCGAAGTAGTTCCACATGAGATCGTCGCTGATCGACATGAGTTTTCCGAACATATCGATCGGAGTTTCGGTGATTCCCACGTAGTTTCCGAGAGACTTGGACATCTTTTTATTTCCATCCAATCCCACAAGTAACGGAAGAGTCAGAACGCACTGCGCTTCTTTTCCGTATTCTCTTTGTAAATCGCGTCCGACAAGAAGATTGAATTTTTGATCGGTTCCGCCGAGCTCCACGTCGCATTCCATAGCGACTGAATCGTATCCTTGCACCAAAGGATATAAAAACTCGATCATCGAGATCGGTTGCCCGGCCTTATAACGTTTGCTGAAGTCGTCCCGTTCCAACATTCTTGCTACGTTGTATTTGGAACTCAGAACCAAGACATCCTCGAAATTCATCCCGGCGCACCAGCTGGAATTATAGACGATTTTCGTTTTAACGGGGTCAAGAACCTTAAAAACCTGATTTTGATAGGTTTTTGAGTTTTCCAAAACCTCTTCCCGAGATAGTCTTTTTCTGGTTTCGGATTTGCCGGTTGGGTCGCCGATCATCGCCGTGAAATCGCCGAGGAGAAAGGAGACTTCATGACCTAAGTCTTGGAAGTGTTTTAATTTTTTGAGCTGAACAAAATGGCCGAGATGGAGGTCGGGTGCAGTCGGATCAAAACCTGCCTTAATTTTCAGCGTTTTCTTTTTTTGAAGTTTGGATTTTAATTCTTCTTCGCTGATCAGATCAACGCAGCCGCGACGGATGATTTCGATTTGTTTTTGAATGTCCATGAAAGAAAAATCCGAATTGGATTGTGAAACTTAATGCAAATTTGTAGGGGGAAAGAAACCTGTAAAGCAGGAAGAATTCTCAAAATGGAAAAACAGAACCGAACTCAACAAATTTCGAAACTGCAAAAGGAATCCTTTGATATACTCGTAATCGGCGGCGGATCGACCGGAACCGGCGCGGCCTTGGATGCGGCCAAACGAGGTTATAAAACCGCACTGATTGAAAAGAAAGATTTCTCCTCCGGAACTTCTTCCCGTTCCACCAAACTGATCCACGGCGGGGTTCGTTATCTCGCACAGTTTCATTTTAAACTCATTCATGAAGCCTTGACGGAAAGGCAAAGACTTCTGGAGAATGCTCCGCATCTTGTTAAACCGCTGAAGTTCGTTCTTCCCGCTTATCGCTTTTACGAGCGTCCGTATTACGGAATCGGTCTGACCTTATACGATATTCTTGCGTCCCGAGGCAAACTTCCTTCTCACAAAACCGTTTCCAAATCGGAAGCGATCTCCGAATTCGGTGCGATCAAACGAGACGGACTTTTCGGCGGAATCACTTATTACGACGCTCAGTTTAACGATGCTCGTTTGAACGTGCTCCTTGCGAGATCGGCCGAAAAAGAAGGAGCCGTGGTCGCTAATCGTGTCGAACTTGTTTCTTTCATTAAGGAGAATGGCAAGCTCATAGGAGCGAATCTCAAGGATTTGGAAACGGGGAAAACCTTTCCCGTTCATGCGAAGGTGATCGCGAACACGACCGGCGTTTGGGTGGATCACGTTCGTAAACTAGACGATCCTAGAACCTTCAACGTTCTTTCTCCAAGCCAAGGAATTCACCTTGTTTTCTCCAAAGAAAAAATCCCTTGCGAATCCGCGATGATCATTCCGAAAACCAAGGATGGAAGAGTCGTGTTTATCATTCCTTGGGAAGATCACGTCATCTTAGGAACGACCGATACTCCGGTTGAAAATCCGGGAGACGAACCTCTTCCGATCGGAAACGAGGTTCAATTTTTACTCGATACAGGGAACGAATATCTGGAGAATCCCGTTTCTGAAAAAGACATTCTTTCCGTCTTCGCAGGAATTCGTCCTTTGATTTCTCCGGAAGGAAACCAAGATACGAAAAACATTTCCCGAGAAGAAGTCATCCTCGTTTCGAATTCGGGATTGGTTACGATGGGTGGTGGGAAATGGTCTACGTATCGAAAGATGGCGGAAGATCTCGTGGATAAATTGATTCAAGTCGGCAATCTTCCAGAAGGCGAAGAATGTTCTACGAAGGTTTATTCGTATCCGGGAGCCGCCGGATATTCGGAAACTCTATATCAAGAAATTGAAAAGAATTACAAAGTCGATACTACATTTGCAAAGCGTCTCCAGAACTATTACGGAACCGAAGTTTTCGAAATTTTGGGTAAAAAGCCGAAGCTCTTGGGAAAAGGAATTCCTTATTTCGAGGAGGAAGTTTTGTTTGCGGTCAAAGAAGAATTTGCTTTAGGTATTACGGACATTCTCGCTCGAAGAATCCGGATTCTATTCTTGGATTTAGAAATGGCTCGCAAAATGGTGGGTCCGGTTTCGGCAATTTTGGCAAAGCAGCTTAAATGGAAGGACAAAACGAAAAAAGCAGAAGAAGCCGCGGCGATCGAATTGATTGAGAGTTTAAGAAAGTCTTATCTTTAAATTTAAAAGACTGCCGCAAATACGGTGTTCTATTGTGAAACACGCGAGCCCCGCCCTTACTTTGGGTGGCGGGGTGGGCGGTGGGAGAACCTCGGACTGATTCCCCTTTAACAGCAAATTCTACTTTTTTAAAGTGAAAATTCTCCGTCCTGTCGGAACTTTCAAAAAATTAACCGTCGATATAATCCTTCAACTTCTTAGAACGAGAAGGATGTCTGAGTCTTCGGAGCGCCTTCGCTTCGATCTGACGAATCCTTTCCCTTGTTACCTTAAACTGATAACCGACTTCTTCCAGAGTTTGCGGATAACCGTCGTCCAAACCGAAACGCATTCGAATTACCTTTTGTTCCCGCGCAGGAAGAGTATGCAACACCTGACGAATCTGTTCGGCAAGAATGCTCGACGCCGCCGCATTTACGGGAGTTTCCACTTCGGTGTCCGGAATAAAATCTCCGAGTTCCGAATCCTCTTCCGAGCCGACCGGGATTTCCAAAGAGATAGGCTCTCTCGCGACGTTTTTGACCATCTTGACTTTTTGAACCGGCCAACCGAGTCGTTCCGCAATTTCCTCGTTGCTCGGGTCGCGACCGAATTCCTGGACGAATAGTCTTGTTTCACGAATTACCTTGTTGACCTGTTCGATCATGTGAACCGGAACGCGGATCGTTCTCGCCTGATCGGAGATCGCGCGGGTGATCGCCTGACGGATCCACCAAGTAGCATAGGTGGAGAATTTATAACCTTTCTTATATTCGAACTTGTCCACCGCTTTGATCAGACCGATGTTTCCTTCTTGGATCAAATCGAAAAAGTGCATTCCCCGATTCGCATAACGTTTCGCAATGGAAACGACAAGTCGAAGGTTTGCCTTAACCAGTTCTTTCTTGGCTTGGGAAATTTCTCGCTCCCCTTTGATGATCTTTTCACCCCAATCCTTGATCTCTTGAACGGTTGAGCCGGCTTCCTGTTCCATACGACGGAGTTTTCTTTCGTTGTTGCGAATGTCCTTGATGACTTCGCGAACCTCGTCGATGTTCACACCCATCTTGACTTCGATGTCGTCTAACTTCTCGTTCTTTTCAATAAAGCGGTTGAACGCCTTGATATCGCGAACGTCTTGGCCGTATTGCGCTTTGATCTTTAAGAAGTGGCGATCGATTTCCTTGATACGGAAGACCATGGATTTGATCTTTTGGGAAATTTTTTGGATTTCTTTTTGGGAAACCCCGAGCTCGCGAATCGCGTTGTGAATGATTTCGGTGGAAGCGTCTATCTTCTCTTTGAATTCTTTGTACTTTTTGGAAGTTTCGGAATACTTTCTGATTTTGGAAACGGCTTCCTGAAGAACCTTTTCCTGTTCCTGGATTACGAGAATATTCTTAAAGAATAATTCCTCGAGTTTATGCGCCTCTTCCGCGTTGAGGGCATACATCTTATCCACACGAATGAGATCGTAAACCTTGATCTTTTTGCTTCGGATCTTAGGAAGAAGTTTTATGTAGTTCGCACGGAGAATGGAAGAACTGAGGATCGTTTCTTCGATGATCTTCTCACCCTTCTCGATTCTTTTTGCGAGGAAGACTTCCGTTTCTCCTGAGATCAAACTCACCTTCCCGATTTCCCTTAGATAAAGTTTGATCGGATCTTCGGAACCGCTTGCGGAGGAAGAGGATTCTTTTTTCTTACGAGCCGGTTTGGAATCGTCCTTAGGAACGAGAGTGGAAGCCGGTTCCAGAGTATTTCTGGTATATTCTTCCACGATCTCGATTCCCATCTCGTGTAAGAGGGTGAAAAAATCGTCTATCTTTTCCGAGTTCAGAATCTTATCGGGAAGGATCTCGTTTATATCGTCGTAGGATACTTCTCCGTTTGCCTTTCCCAAAGATATGATCTTCTGAACCTCAGGCATGCTTTGTAGATTTTCCATCATTCCAATTCCCTCTAAATTATGTGGTAGCCGATTGACTCCGGATATGTTCCAGAATCTTTTCTTTTTCCTTACGGTAAAAACTGAGTTCCGTAAAGATCTCGGGCGTAAAAAAACGTTCTCTTCTTTGATCGAGTTCCCTAATTCTTTCCTCGATTCGAAACTTCTTCTGTTGTAGAAGAAGGATTCTAAAAACCTTATGAAGTTCGCCCGGTTCGACTTTTTCGGAATCCTCTTCCATCAAGTAAGGAGCCAAAGCGCGCTTCAAATCCTCGGGCAGTTCCGAGGATAATATCTGCACGGGAGAAATTTCCCCTTCTCCCGTATAAATCGTGTATAAATAATCCCAAAGAAAGGAACTCGCCGTATCCATAAATTCCATCGAAGAAATCTCTTCCGAATACGAAAAAAGCCCCGTATGTTTGACCAGCATCGAGATGATTTTTCTCTCGCAGTCGAGCGCGGGACCGGCGACCTCTTGAACTTCCTTTAAGTTAGATCTAGTATCGGCATTTGCAGGTCCATTCTTTGCCGTTCCGCCTTTAAAATCCCGAAGAACCGCATCCATGCTGATCCCAAGTTTGTTCGCTCCCATTCCAAGAAGAAACTGTTTGTCCGTTTCGCGGGAGAGGGTTTGGATAAACGCATATAAATTTTGCAGAGATCTTCTTTTTTTCTCAGGCGATGTTCTTGAAGTTGCGTTTTCCAAAAGCTCTTCTACTACGAACTCGGAACCCTGAATTTGTTCCGACAAAAGTTCGCTCAGTTCCGGTCTGCTCATGGATTTCGCGAGATCGAAAGGATCTTTTCCTTCCGGAAGCAGGACGATGGAACATTCCATTCCTTCCTTTAGACAGATTTCAGCCGCCCGCAAAGCGCCCTTCTTTCCTGCGATATCCCCGTCCAAAACAAAGGTCATTTTTTCGGCGAATTTCTTCATCGTTCGGATATGATTTTCCGTGATCGCGGTTCCCATAGATGCGACCACGTTTTCATAACCTCTTCTCACAAGACCGATCACGTCCAAATATCCTTCGACGAGCATCGCTTCTCCCGTTTTGCGAACGCCCTCTCTGGCTCTGAAAAAATTGTAAAAGGTCCGGCTCTTATCAAAAATAACGGACGCGGGACTGTTGATGTATTTTGCTTCTTTACCCGGACCTAAAATTCTTCCCGAGAATGCGATTGTTCTTCCGGACAAATCCAAAACGGGGAACATGATCCGGTCTCGAAAGAAATCGTACGGGCGGTTATTTCCGGCTTCTTTTTCCCGCAAAAGACCGAGTTGGATCGCGCCCGCGATTTCGTCCTTCGTCTTTAACACTTCTTTGGCGAGAGTTTCGAATCCTTCGGGGGCATACCCCAATCCGAAAAGACGAATTTCCGAATCTTCTATTTCTCTCGATTTTAGATAATCGAGCGCATTCCTCCCGATCGGAGTCCGTAACAAATGCTGATAATAATCGGAAACTTTTTGATTGATCTTATACAAAAAGTCGGAGATCTCCGCTACCTTAGCGTTCTTCTCTTCCAAGGGAATTCCGGAATACTCGGAAAGAATTTCGAGGGAACGGGAAAAATCCACTCTCTCGTAATCCATTACGAAACGAATCAAATCTCCCGACGCCTTGCATCCGAAGCAGTAGTAAAATTGTTTCTCCGCTGAAACGTTAAACGAAGGAGATTTTTCCTGATGAAACGGACAGAGTCCTAAGAAATTCTTACCGCGCTTTTTAAGCGGTACGAAGCGAGAGATATAAGATTCGATGGGGACTTCCCGGTGAACTCGATCGATGAAATCCTTTTTGTTAGACAAAGGTGGCTCACTTTAAGACTCAGGAAAGTCTGGATTTGACAATTGCCGAAACTTTAGTACCGTCGATGCTTTTTCCTTTGAAAGCGGCCATGACTCGACCCATGACCTTTCCCATATCCTTGGCGGTCGGTTGCATTTCCGCAAAGATTTTGTCGATTGTTGCGATGATTTCCGATTCGGGAAGTTCAGGCGGAAGATATTCTTTCAGAACGGAAGCTTCGCCTTCTTCTTGCGCTAAGAGATCGTTTCTCCCTGCTTTTTGATACATTTCGATCGCATCCAAACGTTTCGCATACGCTTTTTTAATGACGGATATGACTTGATCATCCGCGAGTTCTTTCGCTCCGGTTTTGGTCAATTCGTATTGGATGTCGGACTTTAAAAGACGAAGTGTGGAAAGATGAGGCTCTTTCTTCGCTTTCATCGCCTCTTTCAGATCTTCATTGATTTTTATCTGCAGGGACATAGGTTTTATAGATTCAAATGCGTGGAATCAATCGATTCCAGGTTGGACAAAGCCCTGACTCAAGCTTTGTCTTTTTTAGAGAAAAGGCGTTTTTTCTTTTCTGCTTTTCTTTTTGCGGATTCGATCGCTTTTTTCTTTTTGATACTCGGTTTTTCGAAGTATTCTCTGCGTTTGATTTCGCTCATAATCCCTGCGTTAGCGCAGTCGCGTTTGAAACGTTTCAGAGCAGATTCGATCGACTCTCCGTCTTTTACAATGATTCCTACCATTCGATTTTTAAATCCTTCGTTTTAATAGCCGCTCCGAACAACGAAAGTTCGGAGACAAAATTGCATGCAAAATGACCACAGATTTCCCTGAAGAAATAGGTAGACAAGATTTACGATACCAGAAAAAGGGGGTATTATGTCAAGGGTTTTCCGACAAAATCTCAAAAAGACGCCGTTTTTCCAAGAATTATTTTTGTTTTGAGAAAAGTTTCGATCTTTTTAAGCGGCAAAGAATTCCGCTCTTTGGATCTCGGAGATTTCAATTTGGGCCACGATTCCGAACTTTCCGTTTTTGATGACCACGTCGCCGTTTAATCTTCTATTTTTATCCAATTCGATTACGGTTCCGTTTTTTAAATGGAGAATGATGTCGATCCCTCTGTAGTCGATATATCGTTCCAGGGTCTTTTTGAACTTTTCTGCTTGATCCATTCTTTCCTCCGAGGTTTGGCTTCGTGAAAATTTACGGTACAACCGCCTATTCCCTGAAGAACTTTTTCAAAAAGTTAAACTTTGTACATCGGTTTGAAAACTTTTCACTAAACGGACGTCATGTACTTTTTGAAGAAACGAGAAGATGCTTCCAGATCGGTTCGATCGTATCGATCGGTGCGTTCAATTCCATAAATTGAATCTCGTAATCCACGATAAGATGATTTACCTGAAAGACGACTTCGTCGAATCTTGCCTGCACTACTTCCGTCTTACAATCCGGGGAAAGCGTAAGAATCGACCGTGGACTAAGAACATACAATTTATCGTACGGACGAAGATGCGCTTGAATGATCGATTTCAGTTCCTTCATGATCTCGCCCGATCGTTGTTCGCCCAAAAGTTTAAAATACGAATGAAGATCCTGAAATCGGAAATGTGTGATCACGATTTCGTTGCTGAGGGAATTGCGGATATCCCGTACGATCTGATCCGAAAATTCTTCGAAGAGGTCGTCGGTGAGTTTGTATTTCTGCGTGATCGGTTTGATGGCGGATTCCATAAGGGCTCCCTTCTCCTTACAATATCGGAACCGATTCTCCCTAAAATCGCAAGATTCTTTTTAGAGCTTTAAATTTCAGATGGGATTTGGGTAAGAATCGAACTTTTGAGGAAAGCTTTTCGGCTTGAATTCGGAGGCTGTCGAAAAACTCTGTTGGAATCATTTTCCCAGAGGAATTTATGTCTGTCCATCCTACACAAACATTGAGTCTTTCCCAGTATTTAATCGAGGAACAACTCAAGTTACCCCAGGCCACGGGGGATTTTACGGCTTTGATGAGCCACTTGGTTTACGCCGCAAAGATCGTTTCCCGCGAAGTTCGAAAAGCGGGACTTTTAGAGAATATTCTCGGTTCAACCGATGTTGTAAACGTTCAAGGCGAAACCCAGATGAAACTGGACGAATACGCGGATAAGGTTTTCAATCATACGTTGACCCGTTCCGGCCATCTTTGTATTTTAGGAAGCGAAGAACACGAAGAAACCGTTCCCGTTCCGAACGGTTATAAAATCGGTAAATATACGATCGCGATCGATCCCCTTGACGGTTCCTCGAATATCGACGCAAACGTTTCGATCGGAACGATCTTTTCCGTTCATTTGCGAAAGAGCCCCGGAGGAACTCATGGGACGTTAGGCGATCTATTACAACCCGGTTCCGGTCAAAGAGCAGCCGGTTATGTGTTATACGGTTCTTCCACGATGCTCGTTCTTTGCACCGGCAAAGGAGTTTCGGGTTTTACTCTCGATCCTTCCTGCGGAGAATTCATTCTTTCGCATCCCGAGATGCAGATGCCGGAAACAGGCGGAATCTATTCCATCAACGAAGGAAACTACAACTACTGGTCGGACGAAGTAAAGAATTATATTCGAGACATCAAGTCCATCGAAGGCGGTAGAAAACCCCAGTCCGGACGTTATATCGGATCTCTGGTCGCGGACTTTCATAGAAACCTTTTGAAGGGCGGAATCTTCCTGTATCCGAACGATACGAAGTCCACCAAATATCCGAACGGAAAACTGAGACTTTTATACGAAGCGGCTCCGATGGCATTCATCGCGGAACAGGCAGGCGGAATGGCAGTCACTGTTTATGGAGAAAGGATTTTGGATCTGACTCCGAAGGAATTGCACGAACGTACGACCCTCGTGGTCGGAAGTAAAAAAGAAGTGGAACACTTCTTAAAATTTGCGCCGAAAAAGCCTTAAACAAAGGAAAAGTATATTCATGATTTCTGTTTTAGAAGTCGTGAATATACTTTTTTTGAAATAAGAATTATTGAGAACTCGGATGAAACAAAGGAATCTTCAGTTGAAACCGAGTGGATTTTCCGACCTCGCTTTCGAAACTCAAACTTCCGCGGTGATCCTTGGCGATCCCCAAACTTACGGATAAGCCCAGACCCGTTCCTTTGTCGGCCGCTTTCGTCGTAAAAAACGTTTTAAAGACCGATCGTTGAATTTCCTTGGGAATTCCCATTCCGAAATCCTCTACCTCGAATTGTGCGTATTTCTTTTTTTCCTCTTCGATAAGCGAGGTGCGGACTCGAATTTTTTTCTCGTCGTGATACTCGGGATATTTTTGATTCAGACTGTCCACCGAGTTGTTGATGAGATTCACGAGAATCTGCAGGATTTGCCCTTCTCTACATTGAATCGTATTTCCGGGTTCGACATTCTTCCAACCGATATCGATCCGATTCATCTTGAAGATCTGCTGGGTAATCGATTCCAATTTAATGAGAATCTCGCTCACATCGACCGGATGCAAAGAGCCTTTGTTGTCGTCCCTCGAAAAGCGGAGCAAGTTTTTCATGATCGTGGAGATGCGAGCGCTCTCGTCCCGAATCTTAGAAGCGAGTTGTTTCGTTTTTTCGGGATCGATATCCCCTCTCGCGATCATGCCCGCATACTCGGTGATCGCCAACAAAGGATTGTTGATTTCGTGCGCGAGGGTTCCGGCCATCACACCCATCGCTTCCAATTTCTGACTTTGCCGGAGCTGTTCCTCGAGTTCGTATCGTTCCTTTTCGGCTTGGATTCGTAATTCATGATCTTCGATTTCATGCAGCGCTCTTTGAACCGCGGGAAGAAGCTTTTCGATTCTATCTTTAAGAACGTAATCCGTCGCTCCCATCGTCAGCGTTTGAATGGCGGCGTCCTCTCCGTATGTTCCGGATACGAAGATAAACGGAGTTCCGGGGCAGATTTTTTTAGCCATCTTCAAAGCGGAGAACCCATCGTATTTCGGAAGACTGAAATCGGATAAGATCAGATGAGGTTTTTGATCGAGGATCGCCTGCGAAAACCCTTCCGAATCGCTCACATGAATCGGATAATAATCTATTTTGGCGCGGTTGAGCTGTCTTTGGATCAGCTCCAAATCGACCAATGAATCTTCTAAAAAAAGAAATTTCCATTTATTCATGCGACATTCCGTTCGTTTATTCTGGGATAGATTCTCTCAATCTTTTTCGTTTTCGGACAATTTCGGAAGAGTAAAGGAAAACGTAGATCCTTTGTTCAAAGCGCCTTCGGCGTGGACCTGCCCCCCGTGACGCTGTATGATTCTCGCTACGATCGCCAAGCCCACTCCCGTTCCTTCGAACTCCTCCTGAGTGTGGAGTCTTTGAAATACCTTAAATAACTTATTGGCATAATTGTCATTGAAGCCGACGCCGTTGTCTTCGACATAGTATGCGTTAAAATCGCCCACTTCCTTTGCTCCGATTTTGATCATAGGCTTCTCTTTTTTGGACGAATATTTTACCGCATTTGAAATCAGGTTCATCCATACCTGCTTAAGACTGGCTCCGTCGGCCAAAGCGTTCGGGAGTTTTTCCATCTGGAGAGTATACTGATTTTCAGGATAATTCTCCTTAACCGCTTGGATGACTTCGTCGACTAAATTGTTCATATCAACGACCCGAGTTTTCAGATCGATTTTGGAGATTCTATGGAAGTTAAGAAGATCCTGGATCAAATCGTTCATGTACAATACATTCTTATGAATGATCTTAAGAAAACGGAGCGCCTCCGGATCCAGGCTTGCGCCGAAATCTTCGAAAATGATATTCAGGAACCCTTCGATTCCTCGTATCGGGGCGCGCAGATCGTGCGAAACGGAATAACTAAAGGCTTCCATATCCTTGTTGGCCGTTTCGAGCGTTTCGATCGATTTTTTTAAAAGAGTGAAATTCCGAACTCGTACGGTTAGTTCTTCCGGCGTGAACGGTTTGATCAAATAATCTTGAGCGCCTTCCTGTAAAAGTTTGACTCGAAAGTTCTGATCCGATTTTGCGCTTAAAAAGACGATGTGCGTATTTGCTAGTTCGGGTAATTTCCGAATCTCCTTCACCATCTGATCCCCGCTCATCACGGGCATCATAATGTCCGTAACGATAATATCCGGTTTTTCGCGGATCGCTTTTTCTAAGCCTTGTTTTCCATCAACCGCAAGCGATAGATTGAATTCCTTTGCAAGCGTGGCGAAGATGTATTTACGCATTTCGGGATTATCTTCCACAATCAAAACTTTCGGTCGATTGTAAAATATATGCGATTCTTCTAATGGTTCCTCCCGGTTCCGCTTGAGTTCGTAAACGTTGCTCAGGATCGCCGGTCCGATTCCCTCGGCTTCCACCGTTCTTGAATCGTCAATCGTCACCGGAGCGGCAAGCGGAAGTTGAATCCGAAAAAGAGCTCCTCCCAACGGAGAATCGAAAACTCCAAGGGAACCCAGATGCAATTCCACGAATTCCTTTGCGATCGCCAAACCGAGTCCGGTTCCGCCGAAGGAGCGCGCGTTTCCTTCCTCTCCTTGCCGGAATTTTTCGAAAATTCTTTCCCGAAGATGGGCCGGAACTCCCGTGCCGTTATCCGAAACCTCGATCCAAGCGGAGGATCCCTCCGTTTTTAAGTCGCATTGAATCTTACCGCGATCGGGGACGAATTTAAAAGCGTTCGAAATTAGGTTCAGAACCACCCGCTCCAATTTCGATACGTCGATCTGAGCGGAAATGGATTCGGGAAGATTCAATACGAATTCAATACCCCTTTCCTTAGCGACCGAATCGAAATGGGAGGCGACGTATTGAATCACTTGCGAAAGATTCGCATTCGAATATTGTAATGTCATTCTACCGGCTTCCAATTTGGAAAGATCGAGAAGATCGTTCACGTGTTTGAGAAGCGTATAGGAATTTCTTTCGATGGTTTCGAGGAAAGCTCTTTGTGTCGTTGAGATTCTCTGATCCTTAAGCAAGGTTTGGGTCGGACCGATAATCAACGTAAGCGGCGTTCGTAATTCGTGACTCACATTCGTAAAGAATTGGGATTTGAGTTGATCTATATCGTAGAGTCTTTGATAGACTTCCTGGATTTCCCGTTCCCTTTGAGTGAGTTCCTCGTTCGCTCGGAGAAGTTTTTTATTCGTGTTTTGGATTTCCTGGGCCCTTTGATAGATTTCCGTTTCCATCGATGCGGTGAGAGTTCTTAATTCTTCCGCTTCCTTGCTTTGTTCCGTTCCGAGTCTTTTCAATTTTACGAACTCGGTAACTTCCTCCACTCTATGAATGATGTACAGGACTTCTCCGTTCTCATCGCAAATGGGAGAATTCATCGGACTCCAATACTTTTCTTCGAATCCTCCTCCTTCCGAATCCGGTAGTCTGACGTCGTATTTCTGAACGGCCATCGTATTCGGCGCTTTGTCCTTTAAGACCAATTCTAGAGAATGTCGTAAGTTACTGACCCCGTCCGCATTCGGATCGGAAGGATTGTCCGGAAAAACGTCGAACAGGCCTCTCCCGAGAATTTCCTCCCGGATCGTTTTAGTCGCTTTCAGATATGCGTCGCTGACCGCGACGATCTCCAGGTTCGGAAGAAGAATCAGATATAAACCGGGTACGGATTCAAAAATACGCTTATAATCGATGTTCTTTGTATTCAATGAATTCATAAAAGATTATAAAAGTATACGAAAGACCTCGTTTCGCGGCATCTTTATTAGAGAAACGCCGAAACTAGTAATTTACCAAACCGGAATTCGGATTTCAATTATTTTTTGACAATTTCTCAGAAAGGGATCCGCATTTGTGAATTATAATTTTTTGATGCGGCTTTTTGTAAAAATCCGCGGAATACGAAGGGAATTACGCCAAAATCACGAATAAACGCACCGCATGTAACTTCGATGTATTTTCCGGTATCGATCGATGAACAGGATTTTATGAAATTCTAAATTTGAACCTTTTTGTAAAACACGCGCTTTACGATTTCGGCTGCGCTCACATAGATCGCGACGATTCCGATTAGAATTCCGAGAAATGGTAGCGGCAAAGCTACGAGACCGAACGTTCCCGCAATCGGACTAAACGGCAAAACGGTAGTGATCGCAATTACGGCGAGCGTCGTTGAAAACAAAGCTCTGCCCGGTTTACTTTTATAAAATGCGTTCCGAGTGCGGATCACAAGAACGATGAGGGAAGCCGATACGACGGATTCCAAAAACCAACCGGTTCGAAATTGTTCGGGGTTCACTTGCAAGATCCAATGCAATACCGCAAACGTAAGATAATCGAAAAAAGAACTCACCATTCCGAATACGATCATAAATTTTCGGATGGCCGAGATGTCCCAGCGTTTCGGTGAAGCGATCATTTCTTCGTCGACTCGATCTGTTGCGATCGTCATTTCCGGAAAGTCCGTTAAAAAATTCGTAAGAAGGATCTGCTTCGGTAAAAGAGGTAAAAACGGTAAGAACAAGGAAACTCCGGCCATACTGAACATATTTCCGAAGTTCGCGCTCGTCGCCATAAACACGTATTTGAGAGTGTTTGCGAACGTGATTCTCCCTTCTTTGACTCCGTCGACTAAAACTTCCAGATCTTTTTCGAGTAACACCAAATCGGCAGCATTTTTTGCCACGTCTACGGCTTGTTCTACGGAGATCCCTACGTCCGAAGAATGAAGAGCCGAAACGTCGTTGATTCCGTCGCCGATATAACCGACCACGTTCCCCGCTTTTTTTAACGCGAGAATGATCCGTTCCTTGCTGTTCGGTTCCACTTCCGCGAACACATCCACTCCGCCTACTTGTTGAATCAAAGCTTCGTTGCTCATATTCTGCAAATCCGGTCCGCACAGAAGTTTAGGATTGGAAAATCCGATTTTTGAACAGAGGCTTTCCGCGACAAATCGATTGTCTCCCGTGATAACTTTGAGAGAAACTCCGAGCGCTTTGAGATCGGCCACGGTTTTATCCACATCCTTTTTGGGAGGATCGTAAAAACAAAGTAGTCCGAGAAATACCATATTCGATTCTTCTAATTTATCGATTTTGGATTTACTTCCGGTGTCCTTGGACGCAAGTCCCAAAATTCGATACCCTTGCGCGCCCAACTCTTCATACTTGTTCAGAATCGAATCCCGTACCGTTTCGATCGGAACGACGGAGCCTTTCTCCGTCCGAGCGCTGCTGCAAACGTCGAGAACGTTCGTCAACGCGCCTTTCGTAATCATCGTATGTCCGTCTTTGTGAGAAACGAGAATGGTAAGCCGTTTGCGCAGGAAATCATAAGGAATCTCGTCCTGTTTCTCGTAACCCGTGAGATCGAAATTGAGATCCGTGCGAATCGATTGATCGATCGCGTTTACGAATCCCGTTTCAAAGGAAGCATTCAAGAAAGCGTGTAACGCTACGTTCTCATTTTCGTTTCCATAAATGTCCAGAGCCGCTTTGAGTTTGACCGCGCCTTCGGTTAACGTTCCCGTTTTATCCGAACAAATGATATTCATGTTTCCGAAATTCTCGATCGCGGCCAAACGTTTTACGATGACCTTCTTTTCCGCCATCTTTTTGGCTCCGTGCGAAAGATTGATGCTGATGATCGCAGGAAGAAGCTGGGGCGTTAATCCGACAGCCAACGCCAGAGAGAATAAAAACGATTCCAATACGGGTTTATGGAGAAACACGTTGATCACAAAGATCGCGATGACCAAAAGAAGAGTAACGTGCAATAGAAAAAATCCGAACCTTCTTACGCCGGTTTCAAACTCCGTTTCCATCGGACGCAGTTTGAGTCTTTCCGAAATCTTTCCGAATTCCGTATTCGTACCCGTTTGAATGACGAGAGCTCTCGCTTCTCCGCTGACTACGTGCGTTCCCATCCAAAGCGAATTGGTCCGTTTGGAAAGAGGAACGTCTTCGCGTAATGTATCGGCAAACTTCTCTTCCGCAAAGGTTTCTCCCGTAAGGGTGGCTTCGTTCACGAAGAGATCCTTGGATTCGAGTAAACGACAATCTGCGGGGATTACATCTCCCGCGCTCAAGCCCAGTACGTCGCCGGGAACGACTTCTTCCAAAGGAATATCGATCCGAGATCCGTTTCGAAAAACGGTAACTCGGATCTGGACCATTGCGAGAAGTTTGCTGACGGCATTCATCGCGCCTCGTTCCTGCGAGAAACCTAAGATTCCGCTGACAAAGACGATTCCGAGAATGATGAGAGCGTCGGCCGGATCGCGGACGACGATGGAAAGACCCGCAGCGAAAAATAAAAGAAGAACGATCGGACTTTTAAACTGAGAGAAGAACAAACCCCAAACGGAAGATTCTTTTTGGGAAGAAAGGCGATTGGAACCGAATCGGTTGAGACGGTTCCTCGCTTCCTCTTCCGATAAACCGAGTCGATCGGAATTCAATCCGGTTAAACATTCTTCCGGTGTCAGACTCCAAAAACGGATCGTTTCCGGTCGTTTCTTTTTTTCTTTCATACTGGAGTCGAATCGCTCGGATACAAATCTAAATTATTTCTTCCAGGGAACGAGCGCTCGTAATTCGGGGTTTCTGAGATACAACCCGCCCCAAATAAAAAAGCCGAGATATACGGGAAATAGAATATGACTCAACCACGGATTTAAAATTCGAACGTGAGCGGAGACAGCACCGCCCAAATAACCCGTTAATAAAATCGCGCCGAAGTAAGAAGTTTTGGGAAATGCGTATAACAAAGTACAGACGATAAGCGTTGTGCCGATCCAGGGCATGATGCTGCTGGGATACGCGAGTTTTGCCGCGTCTTCCATCGCTTCCTTGGGCATAAGATCAAGGAAGAATTTTCCGACTCCGTCCATCAATAAGAACGCGATCGCGATTCCGCTTAAAACTCTTCCGGTCCAAAGCTGACCTTTTGAAACGGTTTGTGATTCCATAAAAATCTCCTTTTGCGCTTTTTGTCGCGCTCAAAGGTTAAGAGAACTTGAATCCGATTCAACCATTAAACTCGCAACGAGATCGAAATCGCCCCGGTGATTTCCGTAGAGGAAAACCGCCGGATGAAGGAAACGCGACCAGGACGATCGGATGGAATTATTTTCTACGGATGACTTCCTTTTTCAATTCTTCCTTAACGGCGTCGCGAGTACTGCCCACTTTGTTTTTCAGTTCGAGGGAGTAATGAATCTGAAATTTGGTCACGACCGGCTTTTCTTCGGAGTGTTCCATGGACCAGCGGGTGACGTCGTTCTGAACGATCTTCGCTAGGTCGTTGATTCTCGGCACCCTCGTATTAAAACGAATCGTTTCGAACGCTCCGGTGTTCCCGTTTAATACTACGATGATGATTCCGTCGTCCACGAAATTGATTTTGTTGTAGCGAACGAGTTCTTCGCTGATGAGTGCATCGCCGCCCTTATCCACTTTTCGTTTGATGAATTTGGAACCTCTCAACTGACGGAGTTGATATCCGTCGCTGGAAATATGAACGCGGAAATATTCCAACGGATCTTTGGACGGTTTTAAGAAAGAAGGATGATCCCCCGTGTTCAACGACACTTCTTTTCCCTCTTCGTCCAGAACGACTTCGTTTTCACCGGCGGGATTCGGAACAGGTTCGTGTTTTACGGATTCTCCCGTTTCTCCGGTTTTAGATCCGGTCGCACAGGAAAGAATCCAGAACAAGCTGAGGCTCATTCCGGTCAAGAGGACCGCGTTTTTAAGAACTGTTTTTGCTTTCATACCCGACATCGTTTTTGATTCTCCGAAACTAAATTCTAACTAAAAATTCCAATTCAGAAGGACTTTGATTCCACAACTTTTTCACATGAGAATATCATAACATTTGAATGAATATCGTAGCCAATCCCAAAAAGCAGAAGAACCCGAACACGTCCGTAAAGGTGGTTACGAAAATCGAAGAAGCGATCGCAGGATCGATTCCTAAAACCCGCAGGAGCAACGGAATCGAAGTTCCGATGACGGCTGCGATGACGAGGTTCGCCTGCAAGGCCATAAACATAACCATCGAAAGCGTGAAGTTACCGGTAAAAAGATAAACGATCAATCCAGCGGTGATTCCCACCATAAACCCGTTGAGAAGTCCGACCAAACCTTCCTTTCGAATCGCGGATTTCCAGTTTCCGGTGGAAAGATCCCCCGTCGCTAAGTTTCGAACGATCAAAGTGATCGATTGTGTTCCCGCGTTTCCTCCCATCCCCGCGACGATAGGCATAAGAGATGCGAGCAGCACATATTTCTCGATCGTATTTCCGAAAAACGAAACGACCGAAGCGGCGAGAGAAGCCGTTCCCAAGTTGATGAGAAGCCAGACCATTCTTCTTCTCGCGGAAGTCAAAACCGAGGACGAAAGTTTTTCCTCTTCCGAAACCCCTCCCAAACGAAGAATGTCTTCGGACGCCTCTTCGTGAACGATGTCCAAAATGTCGTCCACCGTGATTCTTCCCAAAATCCTTCCGAGATCGTCCACGACCGCCGCGGAAACAAGGTCGTATTTCCGGAATATCTTTGCCACCTCTTCCTGATCCGTATCGTAGTGAATCGAAGTAAAACCGGTTTTCATCAAACGGATCACTTTCGTATTGAGAGGCGCGAGAAATAAATTCTTAAGCTTAACATAACCTTTTAGAACGTTGTCCTCGTCCGTGATGTACAAATGATAGATGTCGTCCGTTTCTTTCGCGAGCTTTCTGAGCTTGATGATCGCCTTGCGAACCGTGTCCGTTTCCACCGCGGAAGCGAATACGGTGTTCATCAATCGACCTGCGGTATATTCGCGGAACGTAAGTTGTTTTCGGACTTGGGAAGAATCCTCTTCGTCGATCGAGTTGAGGATTTCCTCGGCCTTGTCCCGGGGAAACTCGGAGATGAGGTTGGAAAGTTCATCCGTCTCCAGGTTTTCAAGGATCGGAGAAATCTCCTTCATCTGAAACCGGGAAATCAGATCGGCCTGAAATTCCTCGTCGAACTCGACAAGGATGGAACTTTGAAGTTCGGAGTCGCATCGTTTGAAAACGGAAAACGCTTCGTCTTCTTCGAGCTTCTCGAGAACCTCCGCTATGTCCGCCGGGTGATTTTGTTTGAGAAAACGATCTAAAAATTCGTTCTCTCCCGCCTTGATTTTCTCGGAGAAGAATTCGATCCATTCCAAGGATCGAGGATTCGCTTTTTCCGAAAATAGGCCTTGGCTAACTCCTCTTTCTTCCATAAAATTCTCCCCAAGAAACGGTTCCAAAGAACAGAATTGAAAACTTGACAGACCGATCAATGAATTTCCCGACGAGTACCAAAAAAGGAGTTTTTCATTTGACCCGGCCGTACACTGCTCAATCGTAGAAAGAAGGTGCAACCACGATGAAATCGTTTCTGAAATCCTCACTGCCGCTTGTAATCTGTCTTCTTCTTTCCGTGAACTCAGTTTCCGCGGATGCGTTCTATTATCCTTGGGAATACAACAAGGTGTATAACGAAAAGATCGCCTTGGAAATCGAATTGGATTCCTTGAGAACCAGGTATAGAAACGAAACCGATAATTCCAGAAAGGAACGTTTGGAATACGATTCTAAAATCCGTTCTTTGGAGGAATTGCTCGCGAGAGAAAAAGAATTCCGCGCGAAAGACAACGACCTCGCCGACGAAAAACTCAAAGCTCTGGAAAATCAGATCGCAGTTCTCAAGGCGAAAAGTTCCAATAAGGAAAAGGAACTGATCGACGAGAATGAAAGACAAGCCCGCAAGTTCCGGGAACTTTTGGAAAACCTAAAGGAAGAATTGGAACGAGAAAGAGCCGCTTGTCAGAAAAAGACCGAAACCCTTCAAAAAGAATACGAGAAAAAAATCGCGGACTTGGAAGCGAGAATCCTTTCGTTGAACGACGAAATTTCCAAACTCAAAAATCTTTCGGACAATCAAAAGAAAGAACTCGATCGTCTTTCCGATCAGGCCAACGAACTCGAAGCCAAACTCACGGACGAAATTAAAAAAGGACAAATTCGTTTGAAGCGGTTTCACAACCGTCTCGTCATCAACATTGACGATAAAATTTCATTCGACTCCGGTTCCGCGGAATTAAAAAAGCAGATTCTTCCTGCATTGGATAAAATCAAAGAAATCCTCGGCAATTATCCGGGAAACCTCATCATCATTGAAGGTCACACGGACAACGTTCCGATCCGCACAAAAAAGTTCGCCGACAACTGGCAGCTTTCCGGCGAGCGGGCTTTGTCCGTTCTTCATTACGTGTTGGAAAATAAGAATGTCGATCCTAGAAACTTCTCTCTTGCCGGTTACGGAGAATTTCAACCTATCGTTTCCAACGATACTCCCGAAAACAGAGCGCTCAACCGTAGAGTGGATATCGTAGTCGTTCCCCGTTGATGGATGATTTTTTTCAACTTCATCACGTAGAGCGAAGCCAGGAGAAAGGTCTCAAACGATCGATTCTTCTGGCGATTTTCGTTTCACTTTGTATCTTCTGCGTCGAATTGTTCGGCGGGTTTCAAAGCGGAAGTATCGCTTTGGTCGCGGACGCGGGTCATATCATCACCGATGCGATCGCGTTGTCCCTTTCCTTTATCGCGGTGATTTTGGCCGCCAGAAAACCGAACTTCAAGTTTTCATTCGGTTATTACAGAATCGAAATCCTGACTTCCCTTTTGAATTCGATTCTGATCTTCGGAATTTCGTTTTATATCTTTTACGAGGCGCTCGAACGTTTTCAGAACCAGAAAGAGATTCTCAGTTTTCACATGGTTTTTTACAGTTTTTCCGGAATCGTTTTGAATCTGATCAGCGCTTGGATTCTGTTTCGATTCAGCAGCGAAAACATCAACATCAAATCGGCTTACGTTCACGTCTTGAGCGATCTTCTTTCCACGGCGGGGGTTCTTTTAGGTTCGATTTTGATCTACTTTACGAATTGGATTTGGATCGATCCGTTGATTTCGATTTTAATTTCGATTTTGATATTGCGTTCTGCTTGGGGAATCTTTCTGGAAAGCGTCGGCGTCCTTCTGGAATCGTCTCCAAAAACATTCGAAATTCCTCATATTCTAGAACATATCGCCAAGATTCCCGGAGTTGCCCGAATTGCGGATTATCATTTTTGGGCGATTACAAGAGGGGTTTATGCCTGCACGTTGCGTCTCGGTGTTATCGATTTTAAAAACGCAAACGAAATCGTGTTGGAAGCCAATCGGATCCTAAAATCCGAGTTCGGAATCGATTACGTTACGGTTCAGTGCGAGACGGGAGATACAACGGATCGAATCGCGAATCTTTCCGTCCTTGATTCTCATGGAATGCAAAATCATTCTCATCATCATCACCATCACTGAAAGAACGGAGGGGAATTTCTTTTAAAAGGAGATTCTAATTTTGAAACCGCCGTTGTCTTTCGAAATGCGCGGTGTGAATGCGTTATCGTAAGGCTCTGATTTTTTTTAGAATGTTTTTTTGATAGATCGGGGTTTTTCCGGGATGAATCGAATAAAACAATCCTATGTCCGGAAACATTTTGGAAAGCTCCACCCCGCTCACAAGGTCCGTCAGCCAAGTGTAGATCAAATCCAAGGCGGTTTCGTAACCGTACGGATGGATCTGTTCCATTTTAAAATTCGGATCGCCGTCCTTTTTACGGGAAATTTCCAGTATTTTAGAATATAATAATTGTTGAATGTCCATGATTTTTCCGGCGGTTCTCGGGTCCACGGCGTCCTTTTTTTCACGGATCAACGCTTTTAAAATCAGATCCACATAACCGCAGAACAAAGCCGAAGCGGACAACATTTCCGAAAGATGGATTTCGGGAGCCCAACCTTGATAGTTCAAAAAAATGAGATGGTTCAAAGGAACCGAAATCGAATTTCCTTTCAATCGGCAATGTGTCGCCTCTTTCGCGTATTCCAGATCGAATAGTTCGATTTCAAGACCGGGCGTATCCTGCGTCAAATAGATCACATCGAACGTGTCCGCGGGAGATTTTGCGACTACTAAGAATCCGTTGCAGTTGGCCCCGTTCGTCAAAAAGGATTTTGACAAATCGAGTATGATTTGATCGTCTTCGATTTTATAGCTCGTGAGAATGTTGGAAATTCTTCCCTTCCATCCGGATTCGCTGACCCCCATCGAGATGATTCCCTTGCCGGTGCTCACGTCCTTCAAAAGATTTTTTCCGATTTCGATTACTTCTTTCTTATGAAGAATCTGATTGTTCCCGCTTTCGTTTAAAAATCCGTCCGCAACGAATTTCAGAATTCTTCCCGCGACATTGGTCTGCGCCATCATGGCGATTCCTAATCCGATCCCTCTCGGATAGGAACCTAACTGATAGATCTTTTCGTGAAACCCTTCGAAAGAACCTCCGGCGATCGCTTGAAAGTAGCCCTCTTCAACCAAATACGGAAGGGCGTCTCGAAAAACGCTTCGATATTCGCCGGAAGGAACGGAAGATAAGAATTCTTTCAGATTCATAATGCCTCGTCGATTTTAACGATTCACCTTTTGTTTGGTTTCGCGAGACGGCTTCTTTTCCTGCGTTCCGTTCTTACTCGAAGAATTTTCCAAAGCGGCCGCCTTACCGTTCTCGGAAGCAAATACTTTCTTAAGATACTGACCCGTATAGGAATTTTTTACCTTCGCGACTTCTTTCGGAGTTCCTTCGGCGATCACAAGACCGCCTCCGTCCCCTCCTTCGGGTCCCATATCCACGATCCAATCCGCTTGTTTGATCACGTCGAGATTGTGTTCGATCACGATCATCGAATTGCCCCGGTCCACGAGAGTATGAAGAACTTCCGAAAGATGTCTAACGTCTTCGAAGTGAAGACCGGTCGTCGGTTCGTCCAGGATATACAACGTTTTTCCGGTGGGACGTTTGGAAAGTTCGGTCGCGAGTTTGATGCGCTGCGCTTCTCCTCCGGAGAAGGTGGTCGCGGGTTGTCCGAGGCGGATATAACCGAGCCCCACTTCGAGAAGAGTTTCCAGTTTTCGTTTTACGATGGGGATGTTTTCGAAAAACTCGTTCGCGTCCTCCACGGTCATTTCGAGAACGTCGAAGATATTCTTTCCTTTATAACGAACTTCTAATGTTTCCTGATTGTATCTTTTTCCTTTGCAGACTTCGCAGGTAACGTATACGTCCGGTAAAAAGTGCATTTCGATCTTTAAAATTCCGTCTCCTTCGCAGGTTTCGCAGCGCCCTCCGCTTACGTTGAAGCTGAATCTTCCCGGTCCGTAGCCGCGGAGTTTCGCTTCTTCGAGTCCCGAAAACATTTCCCGGATCGGTGTGAAAAGTCCCGTGTAAGTCGCCGGATTGGAGCGAGGTGTTCTTCCGATCGGAGATTGATCGATATTGATGATCTTGTCGATGTTATCGAAACCCTTGATCGTTTTGTGTTTTCCGGCCAAGGTTTTCATCTTCATCACTTTGTGGGCGGCGGCGTTGTAAAGAATGTCGTTGATGAGCGTGGATTTGCCCGAGCCGGAAACTCCAGTAATGACGACTAACTTTCCAAGCGGAATATTTACGTCTATGTTCTTGAGATTGTTTTCCTTGGCTCCGATGATCTGCAGTTGGTTCCCGTTGCCGTCCCGCAGTTTTTCGGGAATCGGAACGTTTCTTCTTCCGGAAAGATATTTACCGGTCAACGAATCCTTGTGTTTGGCGACATCCGCGGGAGTTCCCGCACAAACGATGGAACCACCGTGAACGCCCGCGCCCGGTCCCATGTCGATCAACCAATCGGATTCTTCCATGGTTTCGTGATCGTGTTCGACTACGAGAACCGTGTTTCCTAGGTCTCTGAGATTTTTCAGAGTGGAAATTAGTTTTGTGTTGTCTCTTTGATGCAAACCGATAGACGGTTCGTCCAGAATGTACAAAACACCCATCAGTCTGGAACCGATCTGAGTCGCTAAGCGAATACGCTGTGCTTCTCCGCCCGATAAGGAACCCGCGCTTCTTTCCATCGTAAGATAACCGACCCCTACGTCGTTCAAGAAGGAAAGTCTTTGGTGGATTTCCTTTAAGATCGGTTTGGCGATAACTTCTTCCGCACCGGTGACTTTGAGACCTTCTACAAATCGCAACGCCTTCTCGATGGAATACGAGGTAAACTCGTCCACGGGGACGTTATGCACCTTTACAGAAAGGCTTTCGCGTTTCAGACGTTTTCCTTTGCAGGAAGGACAAGGGTGGTTTGTCATATACGACTCGAACCATTGACGCATAGAATCGGATTTGGTTTCCTTGTATCTTCTTTGCAGATTCGGAATCACACCTTCGTATTCTTTCGTGAATTCGTAATGGGAGTTCGCTCCGCGGAAATCGTATTCGATTTTGATTCGTTTATCCCCGTAAAGAATCGTCTGTCTCGTTTTTTCGGGCAGATCCTTCCAAGGAGTGTTCATCTTAAATTTCAAAGAATCGGATAAGGACTTGAGAGTCGCCATAAACCAAAAACCGTTGCTCTTGGAACCGGCCCAGGCTTCGATACAACCGTCCACTAAGGAAAGTTCGGGATCGTTGACCAAAAGATCCTCGTCGAATTCGAGTAAACTTCCCAGACCGTCGCAGGTTTCGCAGGCGCCATAAGGAGAATTGAAGGAGAACATTCGAGGAGAAAGTTCGGTAAAACCGATATCGTGTCCGTTCGGACAAGCCATCTTCTGCGAAAGAATATGATCCTTGGAACCGTCGTCCAAGATCACAAGTCCTTCCGATTGTTTGAGAGCGGTTTCGACGGAATCTGCCAAACGACTTCGGATTCCGTCCTTCATTACGATCCGATCGACTACGATTTCGATCGAGGTTTTAAAATTCTTTTTTAATACGATGTCTTCGTCGAGGGTTCGGATTTCTCCGTTGATTCTTACCCGATTGAAACCGTCCTTGCGGATCTTTTCAAGTATGTCCTTGTGTTCCCCTTTTTTCCCCGCGACTACGGGCGCGAGAATTTGGAGTTTGGTTCCCTCCGGAAATGCGAGAACACGAGCGGTGATCTGGTCGATGGACATGGATTGGATCGGAGTTCCGCATTCGGGACAATGCGGTTTTCCGACCCGAGCATACAAAAGACGGAGATAATCGTAAATTTCGGTGACTGTTCCGACAGTGGATCTCGGATTTCGATGGGTCGTTTTTTGTTCTATGGAAATGGCGGGCGAAAGACCTTCGATCAGATCCAGATCCGGTTTTTCCATCTGACCTAAAAATTGACGGGCGTACGCGGACAAACTCTCCACATACCTTCTTTGCCCTTCCGCATAGATCGTATCAAATGCAAGAGACGATTTGCCCGAACCGGACAAACCAGTAATGACAACGAGCTTATCTCTCGGAATATCCACGTTGATATTCTTAAGATTGTGTTCTCTCGCTCCTCGAATCCGAATTTCCTGCAATGAAATACCCTCTCACTTTTTAAAATTTACGGCTTGTGAAAATCTGAAAACTCCTTTCCGAAAGGAAATTCTTCTTTTTCAGAAGGAATCCGATCCTTAGACTGGCGTCATGTTTCGAACATTTCTCCAAATCGTTTTACTTCCGTTCCGTTTATTCTTCCAACTCGTTCGCTGGATTCGATTCCGATTTTTTCGGGGCGATCATTACTTTTTGGAAATTCCTTCCGAATTTGCAAACTACCGCAAATCGTTCCTGATGCGCCTTCTTTCCTCCAAGGATGAGGATGTTTTTTTCACGGATTTTCTGCTCGAACTCAAACTTCTTTCTCAGGTTCCTCAACTCAAAAAAGTTTCGGTGCTCATCCAACAACCGGAATACGGATTCGGAGAAACCTTGAGCATCGCCGAACGGCTTCAGATTCTAAAAGAATCCGGTGTTTCTTTGGAGGGTTTCGCTTTAACGGGCGGACTCAAATCCCTGTTTCTACTCGGAATTTGTAACGAACGATTCAGTTCGGAAGCTTCCGAATTTTTTCCGGTGCTTCCTTCCGCGGAATCTTTTTTCTTCGGGAACGCGGGAAAAAAGTGGGGAGTCAAAGTCGAAACGTTTCAAAGCGGACCGTATAAATCCTTCGGCGAATCGTTTCAAAGGGATAAATTTTCTCCGAAGGCAAGGGAGAATTTAAACGCGCTTCTCAAGCAGATGACCGAGGATTTGGAATCCCTTTTCAAACGTTATACGGGTTTCGGTCTCAAAACTTTTGCGGAACCGTTTTTATCCGCAAAAACATTAAAGGAACGGAAATTTATCACCGGATTTTTGAACGAAGAGGATTTTCGGGAGAATTTCCTCTATCCTCATTATGAAAACGATTCCGAAGAAAAACAAAAGCCTTCCACCAAAGAACTCACCTTTCTTTCTCTATACCGTTTTTCTAAATTAAGAAACTTTAAACTTGTTTCGCGAAGAGATCCGATCATCGCCGTTCTTCCCCTCAAAGGAAACATTCATCACGATACGATCGGAAAAGGAGAAGGGAAAACGGAAGGAATTTCCTATCACGCGGTAAAATCCGCTCTCAAGGAGCTGCGCGACGAACCATCCGTAAAGGCGATCGTTTTGGAAGTGGATTCTCCCGGAGGTTCCGCTTTCGTTTCCGAACTTCTGTATCAGGAAATTCATAAACTCCAGAAGAAAAAACCGGTGTATGCGTATGTGCAAAATGTTTCCGCAAGCGGAGGATATTATCTTTCCTGCGGAGCTTCCAAGATTTACGCGTCTCCGTACGGAATCGTGGGAAGTATCGGCAGCATTTCCCTTCGTTTGGACATGAAGAATTTTTATTCCAAACTCGGGATTACAAAAGACCGAGTCGGGTTCTACAAATACAGGGATTTGTTATCCGAATACGGACCGATTCATCCCGAGTCCAAAAAACTGATGGAACAGGAAATTCAGGATTCGGAAGGACTTTTTTACAAACGAGTTTCCGACGCAAGAAAGATCGAAGTTTCGATTTTGGACAAACGATTCGGACAGGGAAAGGTTTTCACTTCCAGCCAATTCTTGAAGGACAAAATGATCGATTCGATCACGGATTTCTTGGGACTTTTGGAAGACATCAAACAGGAACTCAAGGTCGAACGAGTGCAACTGCGATACTTACCCACTCTGTTTACGTTTCAGAGTTTCCTGCGGTCCTTGACACCCGGTTTTATCGCGAAGGGTTTTTCGGGAGAATGGACCTCGGTCGTTTCTCAAAGTTTAGAATATTCTAAAACTCTATTGTCCGATCCTCTTCAAAAGAAGTTTCACTTTGCGGAAGCGGACTCGCTTCTTTCTTCTCGGTTTTGGAATCAGGGTTGATCGGAGACGATTTCGGTTTATGGGTCGTGTGATTTCGGTTTCTCCGAAATGATCCCATGCGGTTTCAAAAATATTCTTATTATTGAATATTGTATCTCTGGAAACCGTCCAACGTTCCCATAAACTGTTTTTTTCTTTTACTTGGAAGCCGCTTTTTGAATCCGATTCAAAAGCGCCTCTTTCCCCTTTTCTTCCTTGGGCATTTGACACCAAGCTTCCGCGATTTTTCTGCGATCGCATTCCACAAAAAAAGAATAGAGCAATCGCATATACTCTTCATTCGACGAAACCGAAATCGCGAACACGGAGCCTATTTCCGTTTCGAAACCGATTTGAGCCGCTTCGTTCGGCGCATCCTTCAGAGAATCTTTTAATACTACCTTGCACGCGGGGGCATAATGTCTGTATTTGAGTCCGGGGCTTCTCGGTGCCTCGGTCGCTGCCGATTCCGAAAGCGATTCCAAACCGCGTAAGTCGGGAAGAATCGAAAGCAAATCGTTTCGATCCACAAAACCGGGACGCAATAAGATCGGAGGTTTTGCGGTAAAATCGATCACCGTGGATTCGATTCCGATTCTGGGTTCTTCTCCCCGGAGAATGCAATCGACCTTGCCGGAAAATTCTTCTAGAATATATTCCAATTTCGTTAAGGACGGTTTGCCCGAAACATTTGCAGAAGGCGCGGCTACGGGAACTCCGCATGCTTCTAAAAATTCGCGGGCGGTAGAGTTGGAAGGAATTCGAACGGCTACCGTATCCAATCCGGCCGTAAAAAGATTCCGATTCTTCTTTTTAAAAATACCCGTAATCGGTCCGGGAGAAAATTTTCGAAAGACGAGCGCCGCAGGTTCGTCCACTTCTCCGCAGACATTTAACGAAGCGATGTTCTCGACGTGAAGAATGAGAGGGTTATCAGAAGGTCTGTTTTTTACTTCGTAGATTTTTCGGCAGGCTTTTTCGTCGAAAGCGGAAGCTCCGATTCCATATACCGTTTCGGTCGGAAAGATAACCAACCCTCCTCTCAGCAGAATCCGAGCCGCTTCGAGAGGAGAGTCCGTGATCAGAGTATTAACCTTGTTTTCTCGCAAATTTCTCCGTATGTTTGCGGTCGACGTTCGCTTCCTCCGGAGAGGTCTGCGGAGTTTCCGTTGCGGGAGCATTCGGATCCTTTACGCGCTCTTTGATTTTTTCCACGGGTGGAAGTTTGTTCGTAACGAGTAACGCGAGATAATCGTTGATTCCAGGATCATTGTCGCTGATCAACTGCCAGAAGGAAAATCCGCCGAGATCGTATTGTCTCAAAAGGTTCATCTTATCTTCGAACGCTTTACGGTTCATGTAAAAGGCGACGCGATCGCAACCTTCCGATTTATACCAGATGCTCGGATCTTCGTAAGTCTTTCCGGTATGAACCCAGGAAAATTTGGAAAGATTCGTCCAAGAACCGGAGTTCTTCGTGTTCGCAAGAATCTGATCGATGTTAGTCGGTTGCCTATGGATTCCGAGATCCTTTTTACGAACCGCGTCCTGATAATAAACCGACTTGATCTTGGCGTTGCAATTCAGAGCCCAATCGTATCCGTAAGTAGGAATCGCCATATACAACTGACGGCTTGGAACTCTCGCTTTCGCATATTCAATGATACTTTTGATCCATATGTTCGGAGCCTGAGGTCCCGGACCGGGGTTTCTGTATTTACGAGGATGCAATTCATATGCCATAATCTTAATACGATCCGCGTATTTTGCGAGAAAGGCGTAATCGTGAGTCATTGGCCCTCTCCAATTTTCCGCGTAATCCATCTTGATCTTTTCCTTTAAACCTTTGCAGGCTTTCAAGGATTCTTTTTTGGCCGGAGTTTTCGGATGAACCGCGACGGAAAGAATCTTTCCTCGTTTGTGGATCTCTTTGGAAAGAATGACGATGAATTCTTCGAATTTCTCTTTTTTCTCGCAGCTCATTCCCTCATAGTCGATGTCGATTCCGTCGTAGCCGTACGTGTCCACTTCGTGAAGAATGTTTGAGAGGTGTCGATCGCGGATATCGTTGCGTCCGTTCATTCCGATGTTTTCGGAAATTTTTTCGTATTTATTTTCCCAGCGGAAAATCGTCGGAATGATTTTAACGTTCGGATTGAGTTTGCGGAGTTCCGCGACTCGTTCGTGCTTTTGAGTGCTTCCCCAGCTGGAATACAAATCTCCGTTGTTGGTATCACGGCCTTTCATCCCGTAGATAAACGGATGGATTTCGTTGTAAAGATGGACGGTTTTTTTCATGGCTTCGTAATCGGAAAACCAAGTGGAAGCGCGGAATGTTGTATTATCGTCCGCTTTCGGAAGAAGCGTAGCTTCCGGCATATCCCCGTCGTCCTTACCGAACGAGAAGAAGGATTTCGATTCCGTTTCGGAGGAATCGGAAGAAGGTTCGTCAGATGAGGAAGAATTGTTTACCGGTTGGTTGATAAAGAACAAATCCCGGATTCCGTCCACAATGCCGACGGAACTTGTACGAACGCTTTCACCCGCGACGGATGCGTCTCCTTTTTTCAGAAGATTGATTCCTAAGGAAAAAGAAAGGGCGGATAATAAAAACCAAGTAAAAGAATAGAACAGGATCTTCTTTTTCGGTTCTGAATCTTTCTGAAAAGGAACGGGTTTAATCAAACCTTCGGGGATGTTGTGTTTGTCTTCTTGTTTCTGTGCCATCGGTGTTACTATCTGATTATCGAATCGAAACCTAAGAAAATAAAGAAGTTTCCGAACTCGATGATTTTACGGACTCACTTCCAGAGATTTACAGGGGAAGAGACTGTCAAATGGTTCTTTTTACCGGTTGACGAATTCGCCGCCCAAGAGGAAAAAACCGCTTATGCCTCTTTCCAAATCCGTGAAATTATTTATCTCCTTAAACGCGTTCTTTCTCTGCTTTCTGATTTTAGCCGAGGTAACCGGTTCGAAACTTTTTGTCTCCTTCGGCTTTACGCTTACGATGGGAGTGATTCCTTTTCCGGTCACGTTTATCGTAACGGATTTATTAAACGAATACTATGGAAGGAAGGGAGTTCGGTTCACGACCCTCGTTGGAATGGTTATGATCTTTCTAGCCTACTTTCTTTTGATGCTGGATATGTCGATTCCCGCGGCTTCCAATTCTCCCGTGGACGATCACTCTTTCAACGTGGTCTTCGGAAATTCCGGAAAGGTCATCGTGGGTTCGATCGTCGCGTATTTGATAGGACAGTTGATCGATATCCAGATCTTTCACTTTATCCGGGTCAGGACACGGAACAAATATATTTGGCTGAGAGCAACGGGTTCCACGATCGTTTCTCAACTTGTGGATTCTTTTGTAGTGATCTACATCGCTTTGGGCGGAGGTAAACTCACTTTTCAAGAATTGAATCAAATCTCCACGAACAACTTCCTCTACAAATGCGGCGTTGCGGTCGCGATCACTCCTCTGATCTATGGAGCGCACCGTTTGATCGACTGGTATTTAGGGGAAGAAGCGGAGAAGATGATCCAATTTGCAACCAGGGAAGGACGCTCCGATACGGAACCGCTTTCTCCAGGCTGAAACGCACCCCATACTATTTTGAGACCGTTCCTTAAGGATCATGAAAGCCGCAACCCGCATTGAATTTTTGAAGGAAACGGGAAACAAATTCTTTACCTAAATGAGATTACAGTCTAAGTAGCGAAAGGATTTTGAATCAAAGGAAAGAGTTCCATTTGTTGAAGTAGACGCATCGATGCAGCCGACTGAAACACAACCTCCCCTTAAAACGCGCTCGGACGAACTTCGATTCGCCTTTAAGGCGTTGCTTCTTCAAGGATATAGAGGAATCAAAAATCTTCTTTTTCCGGTTCCGCTCTGGAAAAAAGACGAAGATAGACGATGGTCCATCGCATCGATCCTCGCGATTTCGGAAACTCCTCTCTGGAATCCGAACGACACAGTCGAAAACAAAATATTGACCTCCGGAAAAATCGAGAATCTACGAATCGTGGCAAGAAAACTGAATGGCATCAAAGTTTCCGCCGGTCAAATATTCAGTTTTTGGAAACAAATCGGAAATCCGAATTTCGGTAAAGGTTATGTATTAGGAAGAGAAATTCGGGAAGGTTGTATCGTTCCAAGCGTCGCCGGCGGTATATGCCAGATTTCGAATGCACTGTACGACGTTGCGGTTCGATCCGGTTTCGAAATTTTGGAAAGACATCGACATTCTTCCGTAATTCCGGGATCGCTTGCCGAACAAAATCGGGACGCCACAGTAAAATGGAATTACATCGATCTTCGATTTCGTTCTCCCGTGGATTTCAGGATCGAAATCGAATTCAACTCGGAAAGTATGATTGTCCGCTTTCGGACCCTTTCTCCGATTCAAACGGAAACCGAGGAGCCTGCCGATTTGGTTCCGGAAACGATAGAGAGCGTTTCCACCCGGAAGTTTCAATCTTTAAACGACTGTTATTCGTGCGGAAGAATTTCTTGTAGCCAACATAGTTGGAACAATCGCCCTACTGCCGACTTTACCGCTTGGATACTTGATGAAGTCTGGCCCGAATTTGACGAATATGTTCGAACCCAATGGAGACAGAAAGATTCGGCTATCGTCCCGATGAAAAACGGAACGCGATGGGGAACGAATCGGTTTAACTGGACGGTTCGAACCGAAAAAAACGCTCGGAGCTTATTTTTACCTGCGCTCTGGAGAAGTTTAAAACTCCGTTACGGGAGCGGAAAACAAACGAATCGATTTCGCCTCAATTTGGAATTGGATCGTATTCTCGCGCAAGCCGCTGCGAAACACATTCCTTACGAAGCTTCGCACATTGTCGTATCTCAAACGCTCTTGCCGGTTCTCTGGGAGGCAGGAGTTTTTGCGGGAAGAACCTTTGACGTATTGATGACACGACTTCCTTTTTACCTTTTGCACGAACGTTTGAATCAGGCTCATTCGAAATATCCGCAAAGTGAAACGTTAAACGATTTTCGCGCGCCTGCCTCCTGGATCGAATCTGAATATAGGGCCCTTAATTCCGCGCAGAGAATCCTGTCTCCTCATTCCGAAATTCTGGAATCCTTTCCCCATCAGGCATACGCTTTGAACTGGATTTTTCCGAAAGCACAAGAGAACCCGCGTACGAAAAAAAAAGGAATTCTTTTCCCCGGATCCGCATTAGGCAGAAAAGGAGCCTACGAAATGAAACGATTGGCGGAAGAATTCAATCTTTCCTTGTATGTTTTAGGGAACGCGATCGAACGGGACGGATTTTGGGAAAACGTATCAACTCGTCCGTTTGAAAATTCTTGGAAAGAAATCGGACTTGTCGTTTATCCCGCGTATGTAGAACACCAACCGAGACAATTGCTGAAAGCGGCTTCTATGGGAATACCCGTAATCACAACGCCCGCGTCCGGTTTGGCGGGTTATGAAGAAAAAGGGATCATTCTCGTTCCGATCGGAGATTACGATCGTTTAAAGCAAGAAGTGCGGCTCCAATTGAAAGCGGATTCGATGGAGGAGTTGTCTCATTCGAAATAAAACCAGATTCGATTCTTCCAAGGATCCAAAACGGAAACATACCGGAGATCTTGAGTTTCGATCGAAAACCCTCGGGAAAGTAAAACAGGTTTAAGATGTTCCCATTCGTTCTTATTAGAAACGACCGTTAAGGTTCCGGGACTCACCGGACATTTTTTAGATTCTCTGCTGAAGATCAAAATCCCCTTTGGGTCCCAGGAAACTTCTGAGTGGGAAGGCGAATTTGAAAGAATCTTCCAGCCGAAGAGTTCGTTGTAAAGGTTTGCGGAAACGGAGCAATCCGTGGATTGAAAATTGGATGCGTAAAATCGAATCATGGTTTTTTCAAATGAGCCGCACCCTCAGGGAAGAATGCGGATTCTTCTTCGTTTAATTGGTTGTCTAAAGAGTAAAACCCAAAAAACTGGAAGAAGAATTTTTTGCGAGAATCACATGGCAACAGATCAGGAAGACTACGTTCGCATATTTGATACCACTCTGAGAGACGGGGAACAATGTCCCGGCGCGGCGATGACGGAAAACGAAAAGTTGGAAATCGCGGCTCAACTCGGAACGATGAAAGTCGATATCATCGAAGCCGGTTTTCCGGTTTCTTCTCCCGTTCAATTCCAAGCCGTCGAACGGATCGCACGAGAAACCGAAGGACCGATCATCGCAGCACTCGCAAGGGCGATGAAAGCCGACATCGAGGCTGCATCGAAAGCGCTCATGCCCGCAAAAAAAAGAAGAATTCATACCTTCATCGCGTCTTCACCGATCCACATGAAATACAAACTCGGCAAGGAGCCGAAAGAGGTTCTGAAGATGGCCGTGGAAGCCGTGACCCTTTGCCGCCAATTTGTGGACGATGTGGAATTCTCCCCCGAAGATGCGACCCGAAGCGAACCGGAATTTTTGCGCGAACTCTGCGAGGCGGTGATTGAAGCAGGCGCAACAACAATCAACATTCCCGACACGGTCGGTTACACGACGCCCGCGGAATACGGAAACCTTTTTAAATTTTTAATCACGAACGTGAGAGGTTCGCAAAAAGCGATCTTCTCCGCTCATTGTCACAACGACTTAGGACTTGCGACCGCGAACTCTTTGGCCGCCGTTCAAAACGGAGCGCGTCAGATCGAATGTACGATCAACGGAATCGGGGAAAGAGCCGGAAACACCGCGATGGAAGAAGTCGTTATGGCGATGAGAACCCGCAAGGACGCGCTTGGAATTCAAACGAGAATCAAAACAGAAGAGATCGCGCGCGCTTCGTATCTCGTGAAGACGATTACCGGAATGCTCGTCCAACCGAATAAGGCGATCGTCGGCGCCAACGCGTTCGCGCACGAATCCGGAATTCACCAAGACGGGGTTATCAAACATAGGGAAACCTACGAAATTATGAAACCGGAAACGGTCGGTCTTTCTTCCAACCGAATGGTTCTGGGAAGACACAGCGGACGCGCCGGTTTTAAGGATCGAATCGTCAAACTCGGTTTTTCTCCGCAAGCCGAAGAACTCGAAGCCGCGTATCAAAGATTTTTGGAAATCGCGGACCGAAAAAAAGAAATCTATGACGAGGATATCCGCGCCCTCTTTTCCGACGAAACGAGAAAGTCTACGGGAGATCGTTTTCAACTCGAAGGATTTACCGTTTCCACAGGAACCAAAAGCACTCCTACAGCGGGGGTAAGAATCCTGATCGACGGTCATGTGAGAGAAGAATCCGCAACCGGCGACGGCCCCGTGGATGCGATCTACAAAGCGATTCAGAAAACGACGGGGATGGACCCGGAAGTTTCGCGGCTCGTCATTTCTCCGGTAACGGAAGGACAAGACGCAATGGCGGAGGCTTCGGTTACGTTGGAATACAAAGGCGATCGCGTCGTGGGCAAAGGAAGTTCCACAGACATCATCGAGGCTTGTTCGAGAGCTTATATCTCGGCGCTGAATCGACTTTAGTTTTTTTGAATATTCGAAAAAGTTTTTTTTAACACCGTTGATCGGTTTTGAAAAACGGCGACTCCCTTTCGGTTTGTTTGTTGGAAAAAGTTTTCCGAGGAAGAACCCGAACATTTCGAAATTGTGGGAACTACCACAGGATTTCGAAACTCCATGCAATCTCCTATAAAGGATGAGTTGTCCAAGCGACGTAATCTGTGGGAACTGCTACTTTTTTCCAAAAGCTCACTGGGGATTCGGAATTCGCTTGTCCAGTCTGATTCTCCCTACCGAACAAGGTTCAGCAAATAGTTTGATCTCAAAGTAGAATTTGTCCCAAAATTCGAAAACGGGACCAAATTACATCTTCCAGCCGTTGATTGTAGCGATCCCTAAATAATTCTCTTGCCCGATTCTCGGACGATTTTCAAGGTAGAATCGAGAGAATTCTCCAGAGAAAAGGTATGTTATGAAATATTCTGAAATTTTTGAACCGATCCGACTCGGTTCCATTACCCTTCCCAACCGAGTCATCATGGGTTCCATGCACTTAGGGCTCGAAGGAATGCCGATGACCGCCGAAAGAATGATCGCATTCTACGGAAGACGTTTCGACGGCGGCGCTTGTTTTATTACGACGGGAGGAATCTCCGTCAATCACGAAGGAAAAGGATCGAACATCTTCTTTAACTTTCAAAAGGAAGAAGACTGCAAAGAATTATCGATCGTCGCAAACGCGCTCAAACCCAAAGGAATCTTCTGCGCGCAGCTCTTTCACGCAGGACGTTATGCCTATCACAGAGAACTCGTAGCCCCTTCCGCACTGCGCGCTCCGATCAACCGGTTTATCCCGAAGGCTTTGTCGGAAGAAGAAGCTTGGAGAACGATCGAAGACTTCGGCGACTCCGCCCTCAAAGCCAGGGAAGTCGGTTTCGGCGCCGTTGAAATTATGGGAAGCGAGGGTTATCTCGTGAACCAATTCTTTTCCGGAGTCACCAATCAAAGAGAAGACTTTTTCGGAGGAACTCCCGAAAAACGAATGAACTTCGCGATCGAGGTCATGAAGAACGTTCGTAAAAAAGTCGGTAAAGACTTTCCGGTCGTCTATCGTATGTCCGGAATCGATTTGATTCCAGGCAATCCAACCTTTGAAGAAGTCGTTACCCTCGCCGAACGTTTAAAAGAGGAAGGAGCCGACGCGCTCAACATCGGAATCGGCTGGCACGAATCCAGAATTCCTACGATCTCCATGCTCGTTCCGCGCGGCGCTTGGGCGAAAATTTCCGGCAAAATCAAAGCCCGCGTCAAAGACATTCCGATCATCGCTTCCAATCGTGTGAACATGCCCGAAACCATGTCCCGCATTTTGAAAGAACACGAAGCGGATATTTTGAGCATGGCCCGGCCGTTTTTAGCCGACCCGGACATTCTGAACAAGATTAAAGCCGATCAGGAAGAAAGAATCAACACTTGTATCGCGTGCAACCAAGCTTGTTTGGATCATACGTTCAAAGAACAAATGGTTTCCTGTTTGGTAAACCCATCCGCCAACAGAGAATTGGAACTGAGCAAACTCAAAAACGCGGATAAGAAACACGTCGTCGTTGTCGGTTCCGGTCCGGGCGGACTCGAGTCCGCGAGAATCAGCGCGATCCGAGGTCATAAGGTCACCGTTCTCGAAGCCACCGATAAGATCGGTGGACAACTCAATCTTGCGGCGCAAATCCCCGGAAAATCCGAATTCTTTGAAACGATCCGTTATTTCAAAAACGAACTGAAAAACCTCGGCGTTGATATTCAATTCGGTCACCAGGCCACGTTAGACAGCATTCTTTCCTTAAAACCGGACGCGGTAATCTTTGCGACCGGAGTCAAACCGAGAGAATTCACGTTACCCGGAATCGAGAAAAAGAAAACCGCTTCCTATGCGGATTATCTTTCCGGCAAGTTTCAACCGGGTAAAAACGAAAAAATCGCCATCATAGGCGGAGGAGGAATCGGCTGCGACGTAGCGCACAAACTCACGGAGGAAGAAGCTCCTACGATCGATTCTTACTTTCACCGATACAACGTTCCTTCTTATACCAAAGCCCAGATCCAACCGGAAAAACCCGAACGCAAAGTCTCCATCTTCCGCAGATCCGGCAAGATCGGATCGGGACTCGGAGCGACCACCGCTTGGGCTTTGTTGCAGGAACTGGAATCCAAAGAAGTCGGATTTTATACTTCCTTAAACTACAAAGAAGTCACCGACAAAGGGCTCGTCGTCGAAACCAAAAAAGACGGTCCTTTAACGATCGAATGCGATTCCATCATTCTTTGCGCGGGACAACTCAGCGAGGTTTCCCTTTACGAAGAATTCAAAACGAAATCTCCCGGAATTCCTTCGTATCTGATCGGAGGAGCCAAAGACGCTTCCGGAATCGACGCGAAACGCGCGATGTTGGAAGGCTTTGAAGCCGCGATCGCAATCGGAGTGAACTAAAAACACTCCGATTTTTTAAATTTTTTTCACAAACAAGATTCTCTTTCGAACGATGCAGGAACCGTAGCGAACGAAGGAGAATCTCTTGTTCGCAAAATTTCTTGGTTTCGTTTTATTTTTCCTCTTAACAGCTTGTCTCCCCGATCTGCAACCCGCGTCTCGCGAGGAGAATTTTCAAGACCTTTCCGATGATTGGGAAATTCAGACCGGTCAAAATCTTTGGAAACCGGTTCGAATCCCCTCCAACCTCAAAGAGTTTGTCGATGCTGATTTCCGGAAGTATACGGGCGCGGATTTTCAAGAGGACCGAGCGCTCCTACTTCTCCGCAAACGGGTTTTACTGGAGAATTCTTTCGATTCTTCCTTGAGCCTTTCCCTCGGAAAGATTTCAGACAGAGCTACGGTTCTCTGGAACGGAGAAGAACTCACCGAGGAATTGTTTTCCGAATATCGAACATCGGTTCCGCAAGGATACGATCGAACTCGGATCTACGCGATTCCCGAAAAAAACAGATTCAAAAACAATGAAATCCTCGTTACGATCGAGCCTTACTTCGATTACGAATTCGGAATTCTTTCGGGACCGATCGGCATCGGAGCGCCTTCTTCGATATGGAAACGGTTCTTTTTAGGAGAATTCACGGGGCTGACCGTATTCGGTTCGTTTTCCCTGATCGGAAGTTTCTTTTTATTTCTTTCCCTCCGCGAAAAAAAAGGAGAAGAGAATTTTTACTTCGGTTTGTTTTTGATCTTCTTTGCGCTCTTCCAAATCTCCCTTTCCGAACTTAAATATCTGACCGGATTCAAAATTTTGAATTTAAAAAAATTGGAATATTCCACCCTTGCGTTTTTGTTCCCTCTTTTTTGCCGCTTTCTCAATTCTCTTTTGCGGAAGGCGAAAACGAAACTTCATTTTTGTCTCGAAGTCATGACGATTCCGATTCTGGTCGCGATCGGAGTCGCGGAGAACGTCCTTCGTTTGGATCAAATCAATCGGTATGCGCTTCAGATTTCCTGGATCGGTTTCGTATTCGTCGCTCTGCGAATTTTGATTCCGAATCTAAAACGAAGTTTCGAATCGAAGATCGTTCTTTTCGGGATTCTATTTTTGCTTTTCTGCGTTGGAATCGATATTTTCGCGCAAAGGGGTTTATTCAAGACGGTTCGTCTATCCGGAATCGGGGTCTGCGGATTTTTGGGCTTTCTGACTTTGGTTCTTGCGAACAAATTCGTGCGGATGAAGGAAAAACTGAAATCCTGGAACCGAGTTTTGGAAACTGCGATTCGAAATCGCACCCAAGAACTTTCTTCGAGTTTGGAGGAGATTCGTTCGCTCAAAGAACAGCAGGATGGGGACTACTTTCTAATCACTCTCTTATTCCAACCCTTCCTTTCCAAAAACCTCAAAACATCGCAAGCGCAAATCGACATTCATCGAAAGCAATTCAAGAGCTTTCAATTTAAAAATCGAACCTACGAACTCGGCGGAGACGTGGTTCTCAGTGAAACGGTGTCGATATCGGGAATTTCCTATCAAGCTTTGATCAACGCCGACGCGATGGGTAAATCCCTGCAAGGAGCGAGCGGCGCCCTCGTCTTCTGTTCCATCGTAAAAAGTTTTCTGCAAACCCAAGACTATGAGTTTCGCAGTCCTGAGAATTGGCTCTTTCTCTTGTATCGAAATCTGCAAGCAGTATTCGAGTCCTTCGACGGAAGCATGCTCGTTTCGGGAATTCTTTCCTTGTATAGAATGGAAACGGGAGATTTATTTTTTCTCAACTGCGAACATCCGCCGATCATTCTTGTTCGCAACGGAAAAGCGAGTTATCTGCGCGAAGACGCGGTTTTACGAAAAATCGGATTCCCCGATCCGGATTCCAAAGTGACGGTGGAACATTTCCGTCTGCAATCGGGAGATGTCGTTTTGTACGGTTCGGATGGAAGAGAAGATTTATATTTTCCGAACTCGTTCGATTCCTCGCGAAAACAAAAAGTCTCCTCTCCCGATCTTTTCTTCGACTTGGTTCAAACTGAAATTCCGGATTTAGACGAATTGGAAGCAAAGATCGTTCAAAAGGCGGATCTTTCCGACGATCTCAGTTTCTTGAAGATTCAAACCGGCGCCGAAACTTTTCTCAGAAAAAACAACTTACAAAGCAGGTCTCTTTTACAAGAAGGATACCAATTTTATAAAAAGGGAGAATTCCACAAAGCCTGTCTTCACGTTGCACGAGCTTCGATTCTCGATCCATCGGATTTGAAATTAGCCCGTTTGGTATTGGTCTTAGCAAAAAAATCGCAAAGTTTCAAACTCTTCCGTTTCTTTTCGGAAAAGGTTTTGCTTCGAACGACGGGAAAAGGTCTCGCAAAAGATTCCAAAATCCTGGCCTCTTCGTTTCGAGCGGAGTCCTCGGCTTCCCCTCAGATCGGATCAAAACTCGTAAAAAACGCGAGCTAAGCGGACATAAAAAGAATTTATTGTTGAAATTGTTCCAGAAAAAATGTATTAGTCATAAATTATTCATTCTTTAGTGAAGATTCGGGCACTTTGCGTCAAAGAATGAGACCGGAATGTCAGTCTCCTAAATCTTTCTTCCGGGTCACTTTCAATGCCAGCTCGGTTTGCTGGGATAGAATCCGAATCCATTTTGAATCGTTCGATAGGATTTGGATTCATCCCGGAATTTTAGCTTTTGGGATAAGGAAGATGAAGATCTATTCAGGTATTATCGGTTCCGCAAAATTGGATCAACCGCCGATGTTCGTCACGAAGAACGGACTAAAAAAAAGAATGCCGATCCAAGAACCTCAAAAAGTTTTAGAGACGTCCCTCGCGTACAGTTTGGAGAAAAACGTATTACTCATTTCTTATAATTTGCTTTTAGATCATACCGGAGATACCAAACTTGCCGAGAGCAGTTATCTTCAATTCTCCGCGCGGTTTCATGAAACGTTCACGCAGGAATCTTGGTTCTTTTTATCCAATCGGATCGAAACTTTCCTCCGGGAATACGAACAAGCAAAGCTCGATTTTCACTACGATTCCAAATTCTAAATTAAAATTCTGATTGAGTTAAACCGCGCTGAATTTACGCTGAAATGTACCTAGATTCCGGTATTTTTCCCGAACCGATTCCTGCCAGAATTTTGAATTTATCCTATTTGGAGTTATCCATGAAAACTAGAGTGATTACTTTCCATTACACCCTTCATGATACGGAAGGCAACCTGATCGATTCTTCCGAAGGCAAATCGCCTCTTTCGTATCTGGAAGGCGTCGGACATATCATTTCCGGTCTGGAAGAAGAGATGAAAAAGATGTCTACCGGAGAAAAGAAAAAGATCAACGTCTCCGCAGAGAAAGCATACGGTCTCAAAGACCCCGACCTTATTTTTGACGTTCCTAGAACCCAGTTTCCTCCCAACGAGGATCTCCAAGTGGGAATGATGTTTCAAACCGACGAACCCGACAAAGTATTTACGATCACCGAACTTCAGGAAGAATCCGTCATCGTAGACGGCAATCATCCCCTTGCGGGAATCAACTTGGTTTTCGACGTGGAACTTACCGGAATCCGCGAAGCGACCGAAGAAGAAATTTCACACGGACACGTTCATGGAGAAGGTGGTCACCACCATCACTGAGAGACGATTCCGATTCACCGATGTCCTGGAAGGAAGAATTAAATCCTGCTCAATTGGAAGCGGTCCTTACCCAGGATGGACCGGTGCTTGTGTTGGCAGGCGCCGGTACCGGTAAAACCAAAACCATCGTCAGCCGACTCGCCCGGCTGATCTCTTCGGGAATCCCCGCCTCTTCCATTCTTCTATTGACCTTTACCCGCAAAGCTGCCCGTGAAATGATCCTTCGCGCTTCTTCGTTGGGAGACGCACGTTGTGCGGACGTTCAAGGCGGGACGTTTCATTCGTTTTGCAGCGGTGTTTTGAGAAGATTCGCGCCCGTTCTGGATATTTCCTCGGGGTTTACCATTCTGGACGAAGCGGATTCTTTGGATGTGTTTCAATTTTTAAGAAACGAGAAGGATTTCGGAAAAACGAAAACTCGCTTCCCCTCGAATGAAACGTTAGTCTCGATTCATAGCGAAATTCAAAATACAGGCCGGTCTCTGCAATCCATATTAGAAAAAGATTATCCGATTTTTACCCAAAGAATCGAGGACGTCGCGCAGATTTTCGAAGATTATAAAACATACAAAAAAGAACGTTCGCTCTTGGATTACGACGACCTGCTCTACTTCACGAGAGATCTTCTCGCCAATCATCCCGGTGTTCGCGCCGCTCTTTCCGAAAAATACAGATTCGTCATGGTCGATGAGTTTCAAGACACGAACAAAATCCAAGCGCATATCGCCTGTTTGCTTGCATCCGAACATTCCAATTTGATGGTGGTCGGAGACGACGCGCAGTGCATCTATACCTTTCGCGGCGCATCCGTTCGAGGCATTTTAGATTTTCCGAAAATATTTCCGAACACAAAAACGATCTTTCTGGAAAAGAATTACAGAAGCACCCCCGCAATTCTCAATCTTGCCAATTCCGTTTTGGAAAATTTCGCCGAAAAATACGATAAATATCTTTTCACGGAAAACGAAAACGGACCGAAACCCTCCGTTCTTCAATTTACGGACGAGCTGGAAGAGGCGGAAGGAATCGCGGACATTCTCCTGCAAAAAAAAGAGGAAGGGATTCCTTTTAAACGAATGTGTGTTCTTTTTCGAGCCAGTTGGAATTCAAGCCAACTCGAACTCGTATTAGCAAAACGAAATATTCCTTTCGTGAAATTCGGCGGAAGAAAATTCATCGAAACGGCTCATATCAAGGATCTTCTTTCCTTTTTGAAACTGTTGGTCAATCCGTTGGACTCGGTCTCCTGGATTCGGGTTTTAAAACTGATTCCGGGCATAGGTAACGCAAGATCCAATGAGATCCTGGAAAAGATTCGAAAAACATCCGGTTCCTTCGAAGTTCTTTCGGAAGATAATAGTTCCGCGATCGCGAAATATCTTTCCCCTTTGTATCATCTTTATCAGAAGCACAAGGAAACGAATTCTGAAGTCAAGAAGGTCGCAGCCGATTTTATCGACTTCTATCGTGTTCTTTTGGAAAAGAACTACGATGATTCGAAACGAAGATCGGAGGATCTGGACGCCGTCCTCGGTTTTTCTCTTAAGTACGATTCGTTGAGTGATTTTTTGTCCGACTTAACGATGGATCACGCCTCTTTGAGTTTGGATAAAATCAAACCGGACAATGCGGAATCGGATCTGCTCAATCTTTCCACGGTTCATTCCGCGAAAGGACTCGAATTCGATCTTGTTTTCGTCTTGAATTCGACCGAAGGAGTTTTTCCTTCGAGTAAAAACAATGATACCGAAGAAGAACGGAGACTTTTTTATGTGGCGATTACCCGCGCACGAAAAGAACTCTATCTGACCAGACCTTCTTTGGCTCAATCCAGATCCGGTCCGTATTACACCAAACTTTCCCGCTTTCTGAACGAAATTCCATCTCCCGAAAAAGTGTATGATCTGAAACTGATGCAGGGAAAATCCGCAGCGAAGAATTCTCCCGCGATTCCTTCTTCTTCCGTTGTAAAAGAGAACGATTCTTTTTCCAGAATTCAGGATTACTTCGGAAGTTAAAGATGGTTTTCGCATTCGAAACGCGCGGACGAACCAACGAAGAATCTTCGGTCTTAGAACTTCTTCGTAAAAAGACTTTACATTTTTTGCAAGTTCCCGGCGGGAAGATCTTGGAGGGAAAACGAATCGCCGTAAAATTTTTTCCCTATGCGAACCTGGGAAGTTCGATCCGAATTTCTTCCGGAAAATTAGAGTTCAAAATTCATTCTTCCTATTTGAGCGCGGACTCGGAGGATCTGGAAGCGGTCGTCGATTTATTACTGTACAAACTACTCAAACAATCGATCCCGCAAGAATTGGACGAACGCATTCGGCGATTCTACGAAACACAATCCGAAACGAAACGGCAAAAGAATAAAAATCGAAAACGAATCGAACGATCGTCGATTGCGAACGAAGGGTTGCGGGAAATTATGGATCGCCTCAATGATACCTATTTGCGAATCGATTTGAACGATCTGGAAATCTTTTGGAGCAAATCCGTTTCAAAAACAAGACTCGGACATTTCGATCCGGCGCATAGGATGATCGTAATCAATCCGATTCTCTCCCGAGAAATCGTTCCAACTTTCGTATTGGAATACATCGTCTTTCACGAACTTCTCCATGTCGTTTTTCCGGTTATCCGCAAAAACGGAAAAAACGTGATTCACGGAAAGGACTTTAAAACGTTCGAAAGAAAATTTCCGGATTACAAGCGAGCGAACGCGTGGCTAAAATCCAAATTCTATCAAAACATGATTTTACGTACTTGAATTCTTTTCGTTTTCCTGTTTTCTTAGATTCTAAAAAAAGAGGTAAACGATGCATCCGAAAGTTTTTGAAACCCTTTACATCCGTAAGAATTATGTGGACGAAGAACTGCGGAATCACTTAAAAGAAATGCAAAGTTTAAATTACCGCTCTCTCGGTGAATACGATCGCGGGGTGTATGACGGATATGTGCAAGCGATCACGGAAATTTTAAAAAAGATCGAACGGAAATTTTCTCAAGCGGGATAAGAATCCGTCAGAAAAATAGGACAGATTCTTGCAGCTAAACCTTTTTTATGAAATGAAATTCTGTTTTGGGGCAGGCCGTAAGTGGATCGAATTTTAGTCTTAGGCGCCGGAGCCATTGCCGGTTTATATGCGGGAAAACTCGCACAAACGGGTTGTAAGATCGATTTCTGGGTGAGGAGCAATGCTTCCCTTTTGCAAGAAAAGGGTTTTACGGTTCAAAGTATTCCTTGGGGGAATTTCACGTTTAAACCGAATCGTGTTTTAGAAAAAATTTCACCCGGCGATCTTGAACAATACGATCTGATCATCAATTGTTTGAAGTGTTTACCGGAGATTCGACTGGAAACGATCTTAGGAAAAACGATTCCGGAACATCTTCCGATTCTGCTTTTGCAAAACGGGATCGGCATCGAAGAGCCGGTCGAAGTTCTTTATCCGAACAATGAAATTCTCAGCGGATTAGCCTTTGTCTGTGCGAATCGTTTGGAAGAGGGAAACGTTCTTCATCTCGATTACGGGGAATTGGTGATCGGTTCCTGGAATCGAAATTCTTCTTTTACGACGAAAACGATCGCCGAACGTTTTTCCAAGGTAGGTGTTCCGGCTAACGCGACGGAAACGATCCGCCAGGCTCGTTGGAAAAAATTGATGTGGAACGCTCCTTTCAATCCGATTAGCGTTCTTTCCGGCGGCAAAAACACATCCGAAATTCTTGCACAGTCTTTCGGCCGAAAACTCGTCGTCGAAATCATGAAAGAAGTACAGAAACTTTCCGAAGTAGACGGAGCAACCGTTCCGATGGAACAGATCTCGACATTCATTCAAATGACGGAAGCGATGAAACCTTATAAAACGAGCATGCTTCTGGATTTCGAAGCGGGAAGACCGATGGAACTGGAGGCGATCCTTGGCAACGCGATCCGCATCGGTGAAAAATACGGATTAGAAATTCCTCATATTCATACGCTCTATTCGCTTTTGAAACTCAAGAGCGTTTAGGGTTTACAGCGCATTCAACAACTTCTTGATTCCCTTTTCCAAGCCGTCCAGGGAAAGAAAATACATCGGTATCTGTTTTCCGATTTCATGAATGGTGGGAGCGTCCCAATATTTCATCGGTTCCGGGTTGAGCCAGATGGAATCGCGGAAATGTCTTCGAATTCTTTTTAAGGAATCCAAACCCGATTCCGGATTTTCGGGAAGCCGAAAGTCCGTTCGAAAACGGCTGTGATAGTATCCGTACGTGGAATCCAACAATTCATACGGAGCCATATACGCGTCTCCGATAAGAATCAGCTTCGTATCGTCGCTGTGTTTTTTGAAAATTCTCTGAAGGGAAATCGGGGTTCTCATGTTCGCTTTCGGATACACCGCGTCGTAAATGATGTTGTGAAAGTAATAGTAGTGAAATTCTTTGAAGTGATTGATCTGATGACTCGCTGAAAAGAGTTTGTTGACGCGTTCCGCGTGAGAAGTCATACTCCCTCCCGTATCCATCAGAAGCAGAACCTTAAGTCCGTTTTTGCGAGAACGCTCGAATTCGATCTGAATATCCCCCGCGTTTCTACAGGTGGAATCGATCGTTTTCGGAAGATGGAATTCGGAAACCCCTTCCTTTCGTAAATTGCGAAGTTTTTTAAGCGCGGTTTTGATCTGACGCACGTCCAACTGTTCGTCGGTTCTATATTCTTTATAACGTCTTTCTAATGCTTGAAACACCGCGGAACGGTTCCCCGCTTCTCCTCCGACGCGAACGCCTTCCGGATTTTTTCCTCCGTGACCGAACGGAGACGATCCTCCTGTTCCGACCCATTTGCTTCCTCCGTGATGCTCCCCTTTTTGTTCTTCGAGTCTTTTTTTGAGTTCGTCCAAAAGCCGATCGGGAGGAATCAAGGAAGGAGGAAGTTTATTCGGATTATCGAAAATTCGATTGAGCCATTCCAAAAGCTCCTCTTTGAATTCGGGCTTGAGAGCGCCTTTTTCCCCGAAGATTTCCGAGAACACGAGATCGAACGCGTCGAAGTATTTGATATCCTTTACCATACAGGCTCTGGAAAAACGGTATAACTCGTTCAGGTCGATCCATGCTTTTTGATGCGTGGTGTAATGATCCACGACTTTCAAAAAGTCCAGAAATTCTCCCGTAGTTACCGGAACTCCTTCGCTTTTTAGTCTGTAAAAGAAAGGGATAAACATCTCAGTTCCTGAATAACCTCAGATCCTCCTCGTTTTTAATCAATGCGCCTAGGAAAGGAATTCTCACTTCTTCCTTGAGGACCGCTCCTTGATGCACCAAAATCTGAATCCAATCCAGAAGTTCGCTGGTTCCCGGTTTTTTCTTGAGATCGTCCATTCTCCGTATCAGATAAAACATTTCCAAAGCCTTGATGAGAAGCGTATGACCCACACCCGGATAATGCGAAAGAATGATCCTTTTCATAAACTCTGGATCGGGAAATTCTATATAATGAAAAATGCATCTTCTTAAAAAAGCGGCCGGCAATTCCTTTTCGTTGTTGGACGTGATTATGGTAAGAGGTCTGTGTTTTGCTTGGATTCGTTTTGAAATTTCGGGAATAAAAAATTCCATACGATCGAGTTCCAAAAGAAGATCGTTCGGAAATTCGATGTCCGCTTTGTCGATCTCGTCGATGAGTACGATCGATTTTTGATCGAGCGCAAAGGCTTCTCCGAGAGCGCCGAGCCGAATGTAGTTCTCGATATTTTTTACTTTTGCGGAATCTTCCGAAAATCGGGAATCGTTCAGACGCGAAACCGCATCGTAAAAATACAATCCTTCCTTCGCTTGTGTAATGGATTTGATATGCCAGGTGTATAACGGAAGCTTTCTCTGATCCGCCAGGTATTCCGCTAAGAGAGATTTTCCGGTTCCGGGTTCGCCTTTTAAAAGCAAAGGACGGGAAGTGACTTCGGCGAGAAGAATCGCCTCTTCCAAGGCCGGAGATAAAAGATACGTTTCTGTCGATGGTTTCATGAGAAGTCTCTGATTGATTCTAACGCGGAGGTCGTCCGCGGCAAGAGAAAAACCTATACTCTATCTGACTTCAAAAACCACGCTATCGATGATTTTTCCGTTTCGATCTTGGATCGAAAGAATGTGAAACCCGCGTTCCGGTTTCCAAAAAACGTCCTTGTTCTGCGCTTCCGAAATCTTTCTACCGTCCAAGATCCAAACCGATCCGCTTGGAAAAGCCGATGCCGAGAAATGAAGCTTTTGTCTTTCATCGGGTATATCGGGATCGATCGCGTAGATCGTTTGGTTTCCCGGAACGAGAATTTTAGAGATCGAAGAGGACTCCGTTATCGGACGAACGGGAGAATTCTCCATCGCCTCATAGGCCGGGCGGATTCCTTGCGAATCCCTTTCCTGCAAAAGATTCATCACCGCGTTCCAGATCGGAGCCGCCCCGGTAACGCCGCTCACGTCCCACATCGGACTTCCGTCCATGTTTCCGACCCAAACTCCCACCGTGTATTTTTTGGAATAACCCACACACCAGTTATCTCTCATATCCTGAGAGGTTCCGGTTTTGACCGCAGCGAAAAATCGCGTACTGAGATGGTTGTTTAAACCGAAGGACAAGGAACGGTATTCTCGATTGGAAAGAATTTCGGATAACGTATCCGCCGCGTTTTGCGAATACACTCTCGTCCAAACATTTCCTTCCTGTCCGTTTTCCTGTAACGCTTGTTTGGCGTGCGAAGGAAAAAATGTTGGTTCGGAACGTAACCCCCCGTTGGCGAGGGTTCGATACGCATTCGTCAATTCGAATAGGGTTACGTCGGCGCTTCCCAGCGCGAGAGAAGAACCGTAAAAGTCTGCGCGTTTGAGTCCGCTAAATCCGAGATCCTGCAATCGTTGAACGAAACCTCCAACGCTTACAAGATCCAAAACGTGAATCGCGGGAATATTCAACGAAGATGCCAAGGCATACTTTGCAGGAACGTTTCCGTGATATACATCGCTGTAATTGGAAGGTCTGTAAATTCCAGTAACCGCGTTCCATTCCGTCGGACTGTCTTCCAAGATCGAATTCGGTTTCAATACTTCCTTTTCGAATGCGAGCGCGTATAAAAAAGGCTTTAGCGTCGAACCCGCTTGCCGTTTCGATGCGAGCGCGTCCACATAAAAGGAAGAACTTTCGGGTAAGTTGCCTACATAGGCCAACACTGCGCCGGATGAATTGTCTAAAACCAGAATTCCCGTTTCGGCTACATTCTGTTTTTTTAATCCGTCCAGAACGTTTTTTGCAAGTTCCGTAATCTTCCATTGGAGATCAAAATCCAACGTCGTTTTGACCTTTCCGTTCTCGGAAGATACATTCGATTCTTCTCGAAAGATTCGTTGCGCGGCGTGATACGCGATCCCACCCGTGGAAGGAAGTCCGGTGATTTTTCCGGTTGCCGTCTTAGCAACGCTTTCCAAGGAAAGACAGAGTTCTTCTTTACCGATTTTTTTGGCGAGAACACAACTTCGTTTTGTCAAGAGTGAAGAATTCACGCCCGGAAACGGAAGCATCGCAACTAAGAGGATCGATTCCGTGTCGCTTAATGCGGAAGGCTCTTTCTGGAAAAGCCCTCGGCTTGCCGCTCGCAATCCTCTGAGTTCTCCCCGAAATTGAGAAAGGTTCAAATAAGCCGTAAGAATCTCCGTCTTGGTCCAGGTTGTCTCGATTGCCCGAGCGAGATTCATCTGTTCCCATTTGTCATAGAGACTTCGACGACCCGGTTTGGTACCGAGAAAAATTCCCGAAAGCTGCATCGTAAGAGTGCTTGCGCCTCGTTTTGAATTTCCGAGAATTCGATCCTTGAGCGCACCCAAGACAGCGAGCGAATCAACGCCCGTATGTTCAAAGAAACGTTTGTCTTCCTGTAAGAATAACGCCATCAAAAGCGTTTCGGGAATTTCCCCTTCTTCCGTCCAGGCGAGCTTTCGTTCTTGCACGTTCCATCGAATCGTTTGCAAAAATCGTCCGTGAATGTCCACGATCGTTCCATCCGAAGTGTGATACTGATTTCGAACCTCGCGATACGAAGGTACCTCCTTCGCGGACAACCCATTCCAAAAGAAGAATATAGCGATGAATAAAACGAAGATTGTTCGTCTCCCGAAGATCTTCCGAAAAACGACAGGAGAATTTTTCTGCAAGTAATTACGGTGTTTTGTCGTAATTCCGACAAACTTCCGTAAAAGAACGAGCGCCCCACCCACGTTCGGGTGGAGGGGTGAGGTGGTGGGAAGACTCTGCAAATTTTCGTCTATCATAAAATCATAATTCTTGCAAGTGAAATCTTCGCTCTCTGTCGGAACTCTTACGAAATCTGCACCTCATCCACCTTCATTCAAAAATTCCGGTCCGGCGAGAATAGGAACGGCCTTTCGGAAGAAGGAAAAACGGAAGACGTGTGACGCTGCGTTCGATAACAACGCGGTATGACGCACCCAAATTCTAAAAATGACTCCCTATAAGTTTCGTTTTCAAAAGCTCGAAACGGGGACCAGACTGCCCTCTAAGGTTTACTCCAAGGGAGAACCTGTCCCCACAGATCTCTTTTATCTTCGATTCTCTCCGCTTCCGTAATAATATTCGATCTACTCCTTCGTCACCGTTTGATCCGGATTCGGAACTTCGGCAAACTGATCGGGCAAATACATCGCTTCCACTCGACTCGGAGGAAGAATAAACTTACCCGAATGATTGATTCTATAGACATACTCAAGAGTCACCGAACCGCCCGGCAAGTATTCAAAGTATGCGGTATATCCCTCCCATTTGCGTTCCACAAACGTAGGCGAAGACCACCAGTTGTCGTCCTTTGCAAGAGCAGCACCCGTTACGGAATCGTTTCCAAGACCGGAGCCCAGAATGCTCGCCCCCGCGGGAATCGGATCTTTGACGGCGACCCAAGAAAGGGCCGCTTCGTTCTGAATTTTCAAACGGACACGAACCAAATCCCCTTCTTTGAACGAAGACTTTCTGCTGCCGGACTCATCCAAAATTTCCTTTTCCAGTCTCATGCCGCTTTCGAGTTTTTCCTTAAGAGGAAGCGCGGCTTTAGTATGAATCACAGCATACGGTTTTCCCGAACCGTTCTGAACGAACTCGAGATTTTGTGTGCTTCTCGGCATAGGAATCGAAAGCGTTGGAGGATCTTTTTTATTCTTCCATTCCATAGTGTTCTTGCTGTTTTCCAAAGTGATCGTCGTATTCCCTTCTACGCTGTCCTTTTCAAACTGCTTGGAATATGCCTGAAACGCGAGAATACCGAGCGTGTTCGCGGGAGTTATATCCCAGTGGCCTTTCGATTGTCTTGCGATCGCACCGCGGATCAATCGCGGAAGATCCTCTTTCCAAGCCGCGTCCTTCACTACGGAAAGAATCGTTCGCATCACGGTGGAATCGTTCGAGGACAAGAGCCACCAAAGACCGGACTCGTCCACGAAGTTATACGAAGTTCCTTGGATTCTAAAACGGGACTTCAAAAGAACGTCTAACGCGGAAATTTGGGATTTATATCCGGTCGATCTAGAATAGATATTTCTTAAGCTGACCAAAATATCGGAAGGTAGAATTTTCGGATCGGTCTGAACCGAACGAATCACGTCGTCTCCTATTGTTTGATACCGTGAAACCGCATCGAGTACGATGATCTTTCTCAAGAGAAAGTCCGTATTCGAGATATACCCGTTTCGATAAATCAATCCCTTCGTGTAACGATTGAGCGCTTCCAAAAGAGTATCTCGGATTTGATCCGGAATTTTATAACCCGATTCCGACGCGAGAATCAATACGTAACTCGTGAGGATCTCGCTTCCATACCAGGACATGGGAAAGAATTTCAACAATCCGTCCCCGTCCAAGTACGCGGAGAGTTGATCCATGATCTGATCCCATTCTTTTTGAGAACCCGCCGAAACCGCTTTGGAAAGTTTTTGTTCCAAGCAGGAATACGGATAACGGCTCATGTATTCTCTCGAAGTCAAGATCGCTCCTCCGGTCAGAGAGGATTTTAAACTGATCTCCAGTTCTCCGCTTCCCTCGATCGCTTCCTGGTTTTCCTGAATCGGAACGCTTAAGGTTCCGTCTTCCAAACGGCGGAATGTGGATTGTAAAACACGGACCGGAACCGATTCTCCGACTTTCTGACGGAATCGAACCGAATCCGTAAACGATCCCCCGACTTCTTTCGTTTGAAATTCATAGACGATCTCTTCTTTTTTGCTCGGAATCGAAAGATTCCAAAGAACGTTCGAAGACTCGCCCGCTTTCAATTGAATATTCTTCGTTTCTAATTTAAGATCCGGTGATGTTTTGGAACTGATTTCCAATTGAATCGTTCTTTCGGTCGTGTTTTTCAGAGAAAGACCGCTTTGAACGTTGTCCTTTTCCCTTGCAAACGGAGCGATGGAAGGATAAACAAGAACGTCCCGAGTCGTTTGAATCTGTGTCGAAGCGGAACCGAACTTATCCTTACCAGAATGTACGATCGCAACGATTTTGAAAGAGGTCAAAGAATCGTTTAGAGGAACTTCCACTTCCAGAAGTCCGTTTTCGTTGGGTTTTAAATCCGATTTCCAATACAGAAGAGTGTCGAATAATTCCCGGGTGGTCGCTCCGCCCCCGCCGCCGCCCGGCGGTAAACTTTTTAATCCGAAGTGCCTGCGTCCCACGACTTGAAGCTGCGCCGTCGACGTTTCTACCGAGTTTCCCCGTTCGCGCATCATCGCGCGCAGCAGATCCCAGGTATCGTTCGGTTTTAATTCCAAAAGCCCCTGATCGACTGCGGCTAACGTGATTCTTGCGTCCTTCTTCACTTGTGCGGAAGGATGATCGATCTGAATTTTCACCTTCGCCTTTTGTCTGGTCCCGTACGTGGTCTTATCGGTTTCAACACGAACCGGAACCTCATACGGTTTCCAACCGACTCGAATCTGAGCCAACCCCAATCGGAAGGAAGGTTTTGCTAAATCGACGAGAGCGGTTTCTTTGGGACTATCCACTCTTCCTCGGACCGCCAAAACGGAAACGAATACGTTCGGAGCAAACGAACTCTCCACCGGAATTTCGATGACCGGATCTTTTCCGCTCAGAGTTTTGATAAACGAATTGAGAATTCCTTCGCGTTCCACGGTAACGAGTGCCGTCGCTTCCCGGAACGGCATTCTCACTTGAAATTTCGCGCGTTCACCGGTTTGATATTCTTTCTTTTCGGGAAGAAGATCCATACGATCGTGATCGCTCGCGGCAAACCAAACGTCGTCCTTACCCGTAATCCAAACGGAAGAATTGGCCTTTACGTCTTCCCCGCTCAAAGACGCTTCGAAATACACTTCTCCCGTCGCTTTGACCGGACCGCTGCAAAACAAAAGTCCTTTCGAATTCGTTTTACCCGAACAGAATTCTCCGAGTTCGTTGATTGTATATTTGTGCTCGTAACTGTAAAATCCGCCCACAAGACGTTTCCGATTCGAATAATACTTCTTCGTATAAGCGATTACGGACGCCTTCTTTCCTTCGACGGGCATTCCTTTCAGATCCAATACCGCAACCTTAAACTTAACAGCGTCCTGAACCGCGGCCCATCCTTCCGGAGCGATTCCGATATGATACTCGGACGGATAAATCGGAAAGGAACGGAACGCGCTTTGAATCTCTCCGTTGGGGTCTCTATATTCGAGTTCTGCTTCGAGCCTTTGTGTCGTATCCGATTCTGGAATCGACTTTACGCTCGTTTCAAAAAATCCTTTCGAGTCGAGAGTCAGTTCCGTTTTGTTAAAACCGACGGAAGAATTCTCCGTAGTTTCCTCCGAATCGGATTTTTGATCCACCTTACCGTTGCTAAACGAAAAGTCGGAATAATCCGGAAAGTAAACTCCCCCTCCGGGCATCACTCTGGTTCGCAATAAGACAGGAATTTTTCCGGCGCCTCCGCCGGAAAGATAACGAACGCTTCCCGCGAGTCCGATCTTGGAAGGTCCGATGTTCGAACCGGAAGTCTGAAAGTCGGCCTTCATCAATGGAACGCGGAATTCTTCGACTCGAAATTCTCCCACGTCGACTTGTCCGCGATCCTTACCCGCAAATTCGCTTAACAAAATGCGGTAAACGCCCAGGTTGGCTTCTTTCGGAATTTTAAACTGAAGCGAACTAGTCCCTTCCGGAGTCCACTTTAGAGAAATGGAATATTCCTTTTCGCTACCGGAATGAACGATCTTCGCAAAGCCCGGATATTCGATTTGTCCGGGAATATCGAAACCGAAGGAACGTTTCCCTCGAGAAACGAGTTTCATCGAAACGGTTTCTCCTGCGCGGAATAAAGTACGGTCCAAAATGGGATGAAACACTACGTCGCCGTTTCCATAATCGCCGGGAAGGTTAAATCTCCAGTTTTCGATTCCGTTTTGCCAACGAGTATGCGTGAACGTAAAATCGTCTTCGTACACCGCGGTTAAGAAAAGTCCGTTCTCATACGCTCTCCAAGAACAATACGGAACGTTCTTGCGGTTCGGGATTCCTTTGATGAGCAAGGTTCCCGAAGGTCCGGTCTTTCCTACGAAAATCTTTTCGTTTTTGCAATTGAAGATCTGAATATCCGCGTTCGGAACGGGTTTTGCATCGTTGAGTTTCGTCACCCACGCAAGGGAGGATTCCTTTCCCCATTTAAAATGCAAAGAAAGATTTGTGACCAAAGCCGCAGTGCGGACGTAAAACGGTTGATTGTTTGCTAATAAAGCGTTTCCTAATATATCGGACTTCATTTCGATCACGTGAAATCCGGTTTTTTTCAGAGGAATTCCCACGACCTCGAAACGGCGGCTTCCGTTTTTGGACTGAAGTTTGATTTCGTTCGTAGGCGCGGAATTTTTGGAAGAATCAAAGATCGAATAACGATGTTCCAAATGTTCGATCGTTTTCAGATACTGAACGATCTCCGCGATCTGAGTGGAATCCAGAATCATTTCTCTTCCGGTGAATTGTTTGGAAGAATTCGGATCCTGCTTTTCGTCCTTACCGGTCGCCCAGTTCAAAAGATCCTTTCCCTTATCCTTCAATTTATCGAATTGTTCTTTGATCTTATCCTGCGTATCGGGACTGGTCTTGACCTGATATAAGCGAACCGGATTCTCCGCTTCCAGATTTCGGATCGTTACGGGAAGAATCGCTTCGGGAAACCGTTCCAAGATTCCGAACGTGGAAGCGAACTTCAACAAAGGAGGATAATCGTCCGTGGAAACGCTCAAAGGGAACGAGGATTGATTAGCAAGCGCTCGGCCTGCGTCGTCCTTTACTCCGGAGGGAAGAAGGATCTGGAACTTCGCCTTGGGCGCGAGAGGAGCCGGGAAACTAACACCGTAATCGTAATTCCCGTTTTCCGAGGAAAACTTGGCGGGAATCGTTTTCCCGTCGCTCGTTTGCAGCTGAATCTTTTTTAAAACCTCGACGGAAACGGGAGAATTGAAGTTTAACGTCAACGGTAAAGTTGGAATACAAGCGGCCTTTGCGTTGACCCGGTCGCAATTAAACTCAGCCCGGAAAGGCTGTCTAACGTTGAACTCCACCTTTCTTGTGGAACTTCTCGGAACGCCGGATTTGGATTTCAATCCTTGTTCCAAAATAAGATAAACTTTTTTTCCGCTCGGAAATTTCTGATCGGGTTTGATGAGAATGGTCTTTTCCGTTTTCCCTTCCCGATAATTCGCTTTTAAGATTTCCTTTTCTTGGGAAGAACTTACTTTACTGAATCCGATTTTATCCTTGATCCCTTCGGTGACAAAGTAGAGATGATCGCTCGCGGAGGAAAGATCCGCTTCGGAATCCAGATCCAAGATAAAGATCTGATCCTCGTCGATGACGCCCCCTTCATAAGGAGAGGACGAATCCAATTCGGGTCCGCCGGTATGAAACGAAAAACGTTCTCCTTCATTCAGAGAATTCCCCGCAACGGATTTCACTTTTTTGGTTTCAAAAACGCACTCTACTCCGCCGGGAAGAAGTTCGGGAAATTCGAGAACCCAGTTTTTATCGTCCACCCAACGTTCGGTTCCCTTGATCGGGCAACGAATTTCGAAAGGATACAAAGAGAATTTAGGATTTCCCAAAGGGATCATCGATTCGGAAAAACGGGCGCGAATCTGAGAAGGTTTTTTGACTTCTCCCGTGGGACCGAATTCGATCCGTACTTGTGCGTCAAGATTTGCAGCAGCGAAGATAAAAAACGCAACGCAGAAAATAAATTGTTTACTTAAAATTTTTCCAAAGGATCGCAAATGATTTCTCCGAATCAGCACTATGATTCGGAAAGAAAACCTTATGATAGAAACTTACGCAAGCAAAAATGAATTTCGGTCCATCGCCGTTCTAAAACTCGATTGCCCCCCAGGAAAGTCGGCAAATTGCTCGCTACGGATTGTGAAGTCAGGCACCCATCGAGAATCGATCGTCGAAAAGTCACCGAAACATTTCCAAGAGCGTGCAGAAGAGCCGATCGAGTTTCTCGTTGCTTCTTTACAATGCGTCAATGAGCGTTACTAAAATACAACTCAGACACTCGTCTATAAAAAGCAACATCGAAGATGGAATCGAAATCCGACTCCATCTTAACCCGCAATACTCGCTTCCCGAATCAAAACATCCGGAATCTTGATGGACGAATAGGAATCGTTGTACTCGTTTGAAATCCCTTCGATTCGAAAAAGAAGATCGAAGAAGTTTAGATTCATCGTTATGCTATCCACCGGATGAACCGGCTTTCCGTTTTTGTAATAGATCCCCTGCACTCCGATCGAAATCTCTCCCGAAACCGCGCTACAACCGGAACCGCCTTCTAACTTTAACACATAGATACATTCCGGATACGCGGAGAGCAATTCTTCCAGCGTTTTATCCCCTTTCGGTACAACGTAATTGTTAAACGAAGTACCGACTCTACCGCCGTACGAACGCACCGCGTTTCCCGTAGGAGCGACACCCGCCTTCTTTGCGGATTCCAAATTGTAGAGATACGTCCGAAGAACTCCGTTTTCGATCACGCAATTTTTCCGGGTCAAAACACCTTCCGCGTCGAGAAGTCTGGAACCGGGATAATCGGAAATATGCGGATCGCAAAACACATTCCAATTTTGTGATGCGATTTGTGTCCCCACTTTTCTGTCCAAACGGGACAGACCTTTTTGTACGCTGTCCGCGGAAAACGGAGAGGAAAACATTCCGAAAATCTGGGGACTGATCCGATTGGAAAATACGATCGGGTACGATCCGCTTTTGACCGGTTTTGCGCCGAGCAATGCCATGGAACGTTCCGCAGCGGTGGATACGATCAATTCCGGTTGAATCCGATCCAAATCCAGACCCGAACGGGTATAGCCGCCCATTTTTTTGGTCTTTCCATCGGTTGCGACTAACGCAACTCCCGCGGAAACCAGATTGGATTTTTCGCTATAAAAAAGTCCATTCGAATTCGCTAATATAAATCGGCTCCAGGTTTTTCCTGCATACGAATACGGAACGTTTTCGATCTTATCCCCGACCGACCATGCCAGATCGTCCAGTTTTTCTCCCGTGGATTTCAACCATTCAAACCCGAGAGATTCCAAGGATTCTTCGTAAGAACGGATCTTGATGTCGGGTAACGTCGATTGTCCGGGAAGATCGATGTCCAAGGGATCGGAGATCTTTGCCTGCGAAACCGCGTCTTCCACCATCTGTGTCAGCGCTTCTTCCGATAATTTTTCGCTGTAGGAATAACCGGGTTTTCCGTTTTGAATCAAACGGATTCCCATTCCTCTGGAATTGGAAAGTTCGGTGTTGCTGACTCGTTTTCGGAAGAGCTCGATTCCCACGTCTTTGGATTCGGAACCGACGAGATCGTATTGATCGAGTCCCTTCTTTTTACAAACGTCTAACACGAATTCGACGGATTGGTCCAGATTCATGAACGGCCTCCCACGAGAATCTCGTCCACTTTCAGGGAAGGTTGTCCGACCGTTACGGGAACGGAACCGGAAGCGGCTCCGCACATCCCCGCAGCGAGCTCCAGATCGTTTCCCACCATGCTGATCTTAGGAAGAATTTCATCTCCCTTTCCGATGAGAGTCGCACCGCGAACCGGCTCGGCGATTTTTCCGTTTCGGATCACATATCCTTCTTCCACGGAGAAGTTGAATTCTCCCGTGGAAGGATTTACGGAACCGCCTCCCATCTTTTTGGCGAAAAGACCGTATTCGACTCCGGCCAACATCGAATCGAAAGAATCCGTTCCGGCGGCGATGTACGTATTTCTCATCCGAGAAACGGGCGCGTACATATAACTTTCTCTTCTTGCGCTTCCGGTTCTGGGAACGCCGACTTCCTGTGCGCCGACTCGATCGGATAAATAATTTTTTAAAATTCCGTTTTCGATGAGGACGGTTTTCTGAGGCGCGGAACCTTCGTCGTCCACGGTAATGCTTCCCCAAGAATCCGGAATCGTTCCGTCGTCGATCGCTGTCAGACAGGATTGTCCGATTCTCTCGCCGAGTTTATCCACGAACGGAGAAGACTTCTTGCGGATCGCTTCGGTTTCCAACGGATGTCCGCAGGCTTCGTGAAAGATCACTCCTCCGAAACCGTTGCCCATAACGACCGGCATTTTTTTTCCTTGTATATAACCGGCGGATAACATGAGTAAGGCGCGCTCTGCCGCCGTGGTCGAAAGTTGTTCCACGGGTAAGTTGTTGAAAAATTCGAATCCCTTTCTCGCTCCCGGATTCTCCGAAGCCACAAAACGTTCTCCTTCTTTTTCCGCGGCTACGTTGATGCTGAATCTGCTTCGAACGCGAAGGTCTTCCAGCGCCAAACCTTCCGAGTTGTAGATTCCGATTCTGGAAACGGAATCGCTCGCGGACGCGCTGACTTGAACGATACTCGAGGAAAGTCCTCTTGCGGTTCGATCGGCTTTATAAAGAATTTCTAATTTTTCATCGGGTGCGATTTTACGCGGATCTTTGATCGCTGCCGGAAACGAAAGAGGTTTTAGATCCCCACGCAACACAAGCGCCCGCCCTGCGCTTTTCGCCGCCCCTCTCGAATCGGCGAGAAGGTCTATCAGAGAAATCAAATGTTCCTCTTCCTCGTTATTGGTATGTGCGTAGAGAACGTCGGTTCCGTAGATCAGCCGGATTCCGATTCCGTAATCGATTCCGGCAAAACTCTGTTCTATTTTTTGATCTCTTAAACTTACGGAAGAAGATCTTGTCTCTTCCTCGAATATTTCCACGAAATCCGCTTTTCTGGAAAGTCCCGCTTCCAATATCAGTTGGGCTTTGTTTGTCTGCATTCTATCCTTTTAGACTCCGAAGGTCCTTCGGAGTCCGTGTTACACGTTACGGCTTTTTGATTTTTTCTCGATATTTGATCGCGTGCGCGGTCGCCCGCCACTTAACACGGTTCCAAATAATAAACAAAATGCTTGTCTGTTCGATCTCGAAACGATAGTTGATGATCTCGTCTCCACCAAGCGCTTTGGACTTATCGAGCAGTTCTTTGTAACCGGTTTCTCCCGTCAGCCAAAATATAAACCAGGCGGTATAAACACCTTCGGTTTCGACCGTTCCCAAAATCTGAAAATCCTCCGAGTTCAGCACATATTGCGTAAAGTTTGTGCTCATACCGGGAACCCTCACATCTCGATAGATGCAACCGCTCAAAAACAAGGAAACGAGCGCCAGAAGCAGAACGTTTCTCCAATTCAAAACTTTCATAGCCATTCTCCCATTATAAAAATTTGAAAGCGAAGCATTATAAATCTCGAATATAATTTTGCTCTGGTAATTTTCCCTGAAGTGCAAGACGGATATAATCCACGCCTTTGAGTTCGTCGCTGTAACGAGGAATTAAATGAAAGTGCATGTGAGGCACCATCTCCGAAACCGTTACCGTGTACACTTTAACGGGAGAATGGTTTTTGTAGATCCAGGCCGTCGCGAACTCAAGCGCATTACCGAAATCGGAATACGCAGGCGAATTCCAATCCTGATACGAGGTCCAATGCGAAACCGGTTCTATGTAAAGATATCCTTGGAGTCGTTTTTCTTCTTCGGAATGACGTACGCGAAATTCACCGAACCGACCGAGAATTTCGGAATCGTTCGCGGATTGATGGAATTTGCAGAGAGGACAGTCTTGCATCTTCGGACCCTGTATTCGTTTTATGCTGCCTTATCCCAAAACTGAGACAAATTTTTGAGCCTCGATTTTTGGAATTCGATCCGATCGAGGTTTTGAAACATCCTGTAATTATTTCAAAGATTCCCGTCTTGTATAGGAGAAAATCTTCTTTTCAGACCGGAAGCCCTGTTTAAGATTGAGCCGCCACCGCATGAAACGAACGTTTTTGATCCTTCTTCTTTTCCTTTGGAATCCCATTTTCATACATGCGGAAACCTCCGATCTCGAACACAGATTGGTCGTGTTAAAACGTTTCTTAGGTGATCCGGCTTCGGTGGAAAAATCCTGGCTGATCGAATCCCTTCCGGCTTGGAAAAAAGAGGAAGAATCCAGACTGGAAACGTATTTGAAAAAAATTCTTTCCTCTTCTCTGGAGAATTCTTCGCAAGCGTCCAAGGAAGCTCTCAAAGCGGAACTTAGAAAGGTTCCGAATCTTGGAGGAATCCGGGTTCGAAATCAAAAATCGACTCTGTTTCATTTGGTGCGCTTCGGAACCGAATTTCCGAATCTTTCCCAGATTCGCAGTTTTCAAATCAAAGATTCTTACGTGGATTATTACGTCGGAAGACAAGGCGGAACTTCTTCCGTCGAATTTTCGAAAACGGGACTGGCCTGCGCGTTTTATTATTTTTCCGAAGACGAAACCCTTCTCTATTCGCAAGAATCTTCCGAATGGAAAATTCCAGCCGAAACTTCATTCGGAGAACTGAATTCTTTTTTCAAAGCTCAAAACCAAAAATGCCAAGGCTGCGAAAAGATCCGCCTGGCGGACGGCACGTTATTCTTCTTTCCATCACAAAACTCGATCCCTTTTTGGCTTCGATGGACTTTGGGATTTCTTCTTGTGATCGGAGCGTTTGCTGTCACGATTTTCTTTTTCAGAAGCTTTCTGCTACGAAACAAGGAAACTCTTCGCAGAGCCGTTCAGGCGCAGAAGACCCTGGACCAAGAAAAAAAATCGATCCTTTCCCAATAATACTCAAAAATTTGCTATACAAATACTTACGTATAAATTAGATTTGCTTCCAGAAAACCGGGTGACATAAACCCAAGTTTTCAAAAAAAATCAAAACAGGTTCGTTTTTTAAGTCCAAAGATCTTATTTTTGTCCGGACTGGGATCTATACTGAAAAAAGTTAGCCGTTGATGCGACGCGGCGCCGCTGCCAAGAACCGAAAGGAAGGAGGCAGAAACAATGGGAGAAGGCATTATGAAAAAAAGCAAAGAAGAAGCACAGAACGTAGACGATTCCAAGAAGTTGGCGATCGAACAAGCGATGAGCCAAATTGAAAAACAATTTGGAAAAGGCGCGATCATGAAATTAGGATCGGACGCTGCAAAACAAACCGTTCAAGTGATCCCTTCCGGTTCCTTGGATTTGGACATCGCTCTGGGCATCGGAGGTTATCCGATCGGCAGAATCGTGGAAATCTACGGACCTGAATCTTCCGGAAAAACCACCCTTACTCTCTCGGCGATTGCGGAAGCGCAAAAACGGGGTGGGGTCGCGGCGTTTATCGACGCGGAACACGCGTTAGATCCTTCTTACGCTAAAAAACTAGGCGTAAACATCGACGAACTCTTAGTTTCCCAACCCGACAACGGGGAGGAAGCTCTTGAAATCTGCGAATCCCTCGTTCGAAGCAACGCAATCGATTTGATCGTGATCGACTCGGTGGCTGCTCTTGTTCCGAAGGCGGAAATTGAAGGGGATATGGGAGATTCTCACATGGGTTTGCAAGCAAGACTCATGTCCCAAGCGCTTCGGAAATTGACCGGAACCATCGCAAAATCCAAAACCGTGGTGATCTTCATCAACCAGATCCGAATGAAAATCGGTGTGATGTTCGGTTCTCCGGAAACGACCACAGGCGGAAACGCCCTCAAATTCTATTGCTCGGTTCGTCTGGACATCCGTAAGATAGAAACGATCAAGGAAAAAGAGGAATCCGTCGGAAACCGAGTTCGTGTCAAAGTTGTCAAAAACAAGTGCGCGCCGCCGTTTAAACAGGCGGAATTTGACATAATCTTCAATGCGGGGATCAGCCGCGAAGGTTCTCTGGTTGACCTCGGGGTAAAACATGATATTATCAGTAAAGCAGGAGCCTGGTATTCTTATAATACGGAAAAGATCGGGCAAGGAAAAGAGGCAGCAAAAGAATACCTCAAGAATAACCCTGATGTCGCTTTTACCATCGAAAACATGGTAAGAGATCTGAACAGTCTGCCTTTGTTGGCGCAGGACAAAAAACCGCGTGCGAACAAAGAGGAAAAATTAGAGCAGGCTGCTGGCTAACACAACTGGCTTTCTTTTTAGGAACCCTTGACCGCCGGATGAGAAATCGTCCGGCGTTTTTTTTAGTTACAGCATTCTCCCCGAATTAAAATCTTTCTTAAGACAGAGAGGTTTATGGCAGAGATCAGCATTTTAGGAGCGGGCGGTTTAACCGGTAAGGAACTACTTTCTCTACTTTCCCATCAATCGACACACGAGGTCGTGCATATCACGAGCGATAAACTCGCAGGTAAAACTCTTGCAGAAGTGTTTCCCGAAATTCCGTTTCCCAAAAATCTCACGTTCCGCAAACACGAGGACACGGTTCCTTCCCAGTCTCTGGTCGTCCTAGCCGTTCCCAATGAAGTTTCCGTAGAATCCGCCCCGAAGTTTTTGGACGCAGGTCATAAGGTCATCGATCTTTCCGGAGTTTATAGACTTCACGATCAGGAAATATTAGAAAAGGCTTATAAATTAAAACACACAAAATTCTCGTACGTGGATAAGGCCGTCTTCGGAATTCCGGAAATCTTCCGGGACAAACTGAAAAACGCCGACTTCGTTTCCAATCCGGGATGTTTTTCCACCTCGGTGATCCTTCCCGTATTTTTGTTAAACGAACTCAGAAGAAATCTCAAACCAAGGATCGTTGCCGATTCCAAGTCCGGTGTTTCCGGAGCGGGCGGGAGAACGGAAGACGCAGGGTTTTCTTACACGGGCGTATACGAAAACTTTCGCGCGTATAAGGTTCTTTCCCACCAACACGAACCGGAAATCCAGGAATACATCTATGCAAACTCGGGGCTTCCCGCACCCGAAATCATCTTTACGCCGCATTTACTTCCCGTTTACAGGGGAATTCTTTCCACGATCGTTTTGGAATTGGATGGCGAACCGAGCGTGGACCCGATGACGGCGATTCAAAATTCTTCCGCAAACGAACCGTTTATTCGGATTCTGAAAACCCCGGAAGAAATCGAACTCAAAAAAATCCAGCACACAAACTTCCTGGACATTTCCGTTCGAAGAAGAGGAAACACGTTAGTCGTCGTTTCCGCTCTGGACAATCTCGTAAAGGGCGCGGCGGGACAAGCCCTGCAAAACATCAATCTCATGACCGGAACCAAAGAAACTCTGGGACTTCTCCCCTAAATCGTATGGAAAAAACGAGCCTCTATCATCTTTTGAGAGACGTCGCTTCCGTGTATGCGGATCGGCCTATGTATTGGATTCGGGAAGAATCCGGCGATTTCCGCGGGATCTCCTACAAGGATTGGTATGAGAATCTAAAAAACCTTTCCTCCTTTTTGATAGAACTCGGAATGCAACGGGGAAACACCGCTGGACTGATCTGCGACAACCGTTACGAATGGTCTCTTTGTTCTCTCTCTTTGGTTACGATCGGCTGCGTGGACGTTCCGCGAGGATGCGACGCGACCATCGACGATCTGAAATACATTCTCGAACATTCGGAAGCGAAAATTCTCTTTTTGGAAAACGAAAAGGTTCTCAAAAAACTTCTCGAAGACAAATCCAGCCTCGCGAACGTAAAGACGCTTCTTCTTATCGATCCTCCCGTAAAGTGGAAGGATTTGGAATCCGCACGCACGCAACTTTCCGGGGTGAAATTCATCTTCCTGGAAGACGCTCTTTTGGAAGGAGAAAAAATCCGCATCAAAAAAGGAGATAAAGCCTACGATCAAAGAGGAGAGGTTTTAAACGGAAAAGATCTTGCAACGATCATCTATACTTCGGGAACAACGGGCGCACCCAAAGGTGTGATGCTCAATCATAGAAGTTTTACCTGGGGAATTCATCAGCTTCAGGAATTCGTGCCCGGTTCTTACAACGACAGAACGATTGTCTTTCTCCCTCCTTGGCATATCGCGGAACGACTTCTCGAAACAACATTGATCGCGTGGGGCGCTTCGATGGCTTGCTCTTCCGTGCCGACGATTCCCGCCGATATGCAAAAAGTAAAACCGACCGTTCTTGTTTCGGTTCCAAGACTTTGGGAAGGTCTTTACAAACGAATTCACGACACGGTTCGCAAGGCCCCTCCTCTTAGGCAGCAACTCTTTCACTTTGCCGTGCGGATGGCGGCGATTACTACAAGTTTGCAGGACACGATCCGAGATTCGTACGCGACCACCGAAGCGGAAAATCCGAATCAGAAAGTTATGGACCGATTTGTTGCCGGCGTTCTTCTTTTTTCCTTGTATCCGCTGAAAATTCTTTCTTATAAAATTCTCCAGAGAGTTCGGGACCTCTTCGGGGGAAAAATGCGTTTCGCGTTATGCGGCGCGGGCGCGATGCCTCCGCACATTCAATTCTTCTTTCGTTGCGCCGGAATTCCGATCATCGAAACCTACGGAATGACCGAAACGACCGGGATCGGAGCCATCGGAGAATTTCCTCTTCCGAAAAACGGGGCCATCGGCGCACCGTTACCCGGAACCGCGATCAAACTCGTCGGAGAAGACGGCAAGATCGTAACGACGCCCGGTGAAAAAGGAGTCGCTTGGCACAAAGGTCCGCATGTCACCGTCGGCTATTACAAAGAAGCGGAAAAAACCGCCAAAGCTCTGCAAGACGGTTGGCTCGACTCGGGCGACATTCTCACGTGGACGCATACGGGAGAATTGAAATTTGCGGGAAGAGCCAAGGATACGATTGTTCTTTCCGGAGGTGAAAACTTGGAACCGGCTCCGATTGAAGCCAAACTCGCCGAATCGGAATTCATCAATCAAGTCATCGTTGTAGGCCAGGATCGGAAGAACCTCGGAGTTTTGATCGTTCCCTTTTACGATCTCGTTCAGGAACAATTCAAGTCGCAAGGAAAGAGCATTCCGAAAGATCCGGCCGAATGGAATTCCTCCAAAGAAGTCAGTGCATTCTTTAAAAATATCGTAAAGGATAAGATTTCCACACGAGCCGGTTTCAAATCCTTCGAGAAAATCGCACACGTCCACATTCTTCCCAAAGAATTTGAAAAGGGAAAAGAAATGACCGAAACGATGAAACTCAAACGAAACGTAGTCTTTTCTTTGTATCACAACGTAATCCAAGCCATGTACGAAAACGATGAAGATTGATCCTTCCAAAACGTTGATCTGTTCGGCGATTTCAGAAGAACTCGATCAGTTCGCGAAATCCGAAAAGTTTCAGACTCTTCTCTGCGGTATCGGAAATTTGGAAGCCGCTCTGCGTCTGCAAAGATTTCTTCTCGAACATCAGAGCAAGGGATTGGCCTTACCTTCTCAAGTTTTGTTTGTGGGTTCTGCGGGAGTTTATCCTTGGCTGCATCCGAGTTTTTGGAAGAACCGGTTCGGTTTTTCATTTCAGATCGAACATCAAGAACTCGGTAAAATCGAAAGGAGAATTCGGATTCCTGAAATCGTTCCCGATGCGTATGAGTTCCCACATTCGTTCGAATTTCCGACGATCAACGAGGTTTTGATTTCCAAAACCAACGCTACCGGTTCCGTCACGATCGAAACCGTTTCCGGAAAGGCATTGGAATATCTGCGTGAAAACGACCTCGGATTCGAGAATATGGAGTGTTTCGGTCTTGCAAGAGTTTGTAAGGACTTTCGAATTCCGTTGTATTCATTCTTTGCACTCACGAACACGGTTGGACCGGACGGAAGTTTAGAATGGAGATCGAATTACAAACGAGAATCCGCGAAACTTCAGGAATTTCTTTTATCGTTTCTTCTTTGAGAATTTTTTACCCGGATAAAAAAGTTCGTAGATCTCTTCCAAATGCGCCTCCGCCTCCTCTTCTCCTTTGCGGATGATCTCTCTGAACTTATTAAAATCAAAGAACGAAAACTCTTCGATATGAAGATTGATAAACAGATCCATCTTGTCCTTTCGGAGCTTCGTGATCTCCCTTCCTTCCAGAGTGATCGCTCTTCCCATGATCTTGAGGATCGGCGGATACTTTAAGTCTTCCCAGAGATTTTTAAAGAAGGATTTTCCCGTGATCTTTCTGTCTTCGAGAAGTCTCACGATCGCCTCGTCCCGTAACGGAGAAACGTTCGCGGAGAGGATGACATCCGCTCCTCTTTGTCGGATTAAATTTTCGGGAACATTATTGATCACTCCTCCGTCGACAAGCAGATGATCCCCGTGAAAAACCGGCGGAAACATTCCCGGCAAACTCATCGCTGCGGCGAGCGCCTCCCAAACCGGGCCTCGATCCATCACATATTCCTCGCCGCTGTGAAGATCCACCGCGGAAGTTACGAAAGGAATTTTCAAGTCCTCGATCAATGCGGAACCGAACGCATCTTTGAGCATACGGTTCATCTTCTTTCCTTTGAAGAACGATACAAGAGGGACCGTAGGATCGAAAGGTTTATCGATTCCGCCGAAGAATTTATAGATCATCTTGTGGATCGTATCCGTATTTTCCCCTCTCGCATACAAAGCGGCGATGACCGCTCCGAACGAAGCGCCGGAAACCACGTCCACTTTTATATTCTCTCTTTCTAATACTCGTAAAAGCCCCACATGCGCGAGCGCTCTTGCGCCTCCTCCGCCTAACGCAAGTCCCCTCGTTCTAGAAACGAGATAACGCGAGAAGGTCTCTTCCTTATGAAAGATTTTCTGGTGTTTTACGCTGTCTTCCGGTCGGATCGTATTGACCGAATCCACGTAACGGATCGTCCTTCCCGCGAAGTTGCGGATTCTGGATCGGAAGTATGTGATGATTTCGGTTTTCTTCTTTTGATTTCGTTCCGGGTTGTCTTCCCAGAATACGATCTGATCGGCTTGAAGCAGAAGTTTATCGAGTTCCGGTTTTAAGCCGGGATGCTGAAAGTATAAATGAATGACCGGAAACTGGGTTCGCAATTGGGAGAGTTTTCGGATCGCATCTTGAACGCTGTTTTTCTCGAAGGATTCCATCGGAACCAGGGTCATCTTTCCTTCGTGAGAATAACCTCCGATCTTTACGATGGCGTCTAACTTTTCCTTATATCCTTGCACTTCTTCGAGAGGAACGTGACAGATCATTCTTCTTGGAAGAGAACTCAGTTTATCCGCAGGTTCGAGATGTTCCCGAAACCGATTGCTCATCAACCGAATGAGGTTTCCCGATAGCACCGGTTCCTTTTCCGCGAGTTTTAAAAAGAAATGACCGTCCAAAACGTATAACAACGTGTCCATGACCGCGATCGCCGAGCCGCCGTGCTGCGTCCGTGTCATCAAACTGTTTTCGGCAAAGAATTCTCCTTCTCCCAGATACTTTACGGCCTTTCCCGATTCTCCGAACGTAAGCATCACCTCGCCGTGTCGAACTATAAAAAGCTTATCCGATATATCACCGCGATAGTAGATTACGTCGTGATTGTAAACGTTCCTTTCCTCGATGTTTTGGTAGATCCGAGTCAGAACAGCCGGTGATAATTTTTGAAACAAGGATATCCCGGAAAGAAATTTCAGAATTTCAGGATGAATTTTTCGTGCCATAAAACGCAGGTGACTCTATTTTAATAGGACGAGAAAGTAAAGGATTTATCAAATCGCTCTTCCTTGAATCGCGTTTCTTAGAATGCTTTTCTCTTGATTTTCTGGCTTACCGCACAAAGTTATACACAATGACCTTGAAAGCGAACTCCGTCGTATCCGTTTTTCGCCAATCCGTAGTTGACTGGCACAAAAAAGAAGCCGCTTCGCCCAACCCGTTTCCGGCAGACAGCATCGAATCGATCCTTTATAGCAAAAATCAAATCGATACGATCCAATGGCACGTGGAAGACGAAATTCGCAGACCGGACCTCCCGGACAAGGAATTGGTCGGTTTCAAAAGACAAATCGACAAACTCAATCAGGAACGCACGGACCTCGTGGAAATCCTGGACGATCGCATTTCTTCCCAATTCAAAAACGTCCCTAAAAAACCGGGCGCCCGGATGAATTCCGAGACCCCCGCTTGGTTGATCGATCGGATGAGCATCCTCGAACTCAAAATCTATCACATGGAAGAACAAACCCAGAGAAAGGATGTGGATGAGAATCATATCCAAACCTGCAAACGGAAACTGGACGTTCTTCTCGAACAAAGAATCGATCTTTCCCAATGTTTGGATGAACTACTGGAAGATTTACAGAGCGGGGACAAGTTCTACAAAGTCTACCGTCAGATGAAAATGTACAACGATCAGAGTCTGAACCCTTCCCTGTATTCTAAAAAATCATGAATCTGTTAGTCATGCGGTTTTCGGCCATGGGAGACGTCGCACTCATGGCGCCGGCGATCATTGCGATCGCCGCAAAATATACGAATATCCAGCTAACGATCGTTACCAGAGGAAACTACGCTCCGTTCTTTTACAATATTCCGAACGTTAACGTCGTGGGGTTCAACCTCAAACGATACCGCGGACTTCTCGGACTTTATCGTCTTTTTAAGGAAATCAACAAACTCGGTCCGTATGAAAAAGTCATCGACCTTCATTCTTCCGTTCGTTCCCGATTGATCAGTTTTCTTTTTTTGATCCGCGGCATCGGTGTGTTTCGAATCGTAAAGGGAAGAAAGGAAAAACTCAGACAGATCCGTCAAAAACGGAAAGTCTTAAATCCACTGCCGCATACCGTGGACCGTTATCTCAAAGTTTTCGAAAACGCGGGATATCCCGCAACCGTAAGAAAGGGACCTTGGATCAACGTGGACCCCGAGTCTAAAATGTTCGCGAAGGAATTTTTCCAATCCCAGAATATTCAAAAAAAGGAAAGTCTTTGGATCGGATTCGCTCCGTTTGCGGGGCACGCACTCAAAGAATGGCCCCGCGAAAAAAGCAGATCCTTGCTCCGGCTTCTCCTGGATGAATTTCCGGGAGTGAAAATTTTTCTCTTCGGTTCCAAAGAAGAATCCAAAATCTTAGAAGAATGGAGCCGAGGTCTGGAAGAATCCATCAAGATCGTTTCGGGCGGTAAGCTCGGAATCCGAGGAGAACTCGGGATCATGGAAAGGATGGATATTATGATCGGAATGGATTCATCGAACGTTCATATCGCGGCGCTTTTAAAAAGGCCCGTGATCGGAATCTACGGGACCACTCACCCTTATTCCGGTTTTGCCCCGTTCGGCCAGGAAGATTCCGGAGTATTACAAATCGATAATTTACCTTGCAGACCTTGCAGTATCTACGGAAACACGACCTGTTATCGGAAAGACTTCGCTTGTATGGAATGGATTCAACCCGAAGACGTAATCAAACGCATTCGGGTCGTTTACAATATCAACACCCTCTTTTGATACGTTCTCTGTTTACGACCGACGGCAACGAGATCGTTAAAAGGATTCATTTTACGATTTCGTTCAGGCTGCGAAACAGGAACCGATCTTCTTCCCGTAAAAGGGAATCAACGCCCTTGACTTCTTTCGACGAAGAATGTCAGATTCGATTGCGCGTTTTTCACAATATCGTTTATTCGAAATACCGTAAGAATTGATCCAAAGGATCAGGAAGAGAAAAGAGCATATTGATCAACGTGTTTCTTTTCTTTTTGTTCTTCACGCTCGCCACGGTTTTATAAACCTCTTCCATCTTATCCACACAGGCGTTCATCTCGTGTCCTTTGGAAATCTTAAGGGATTCTTTGGAAAAACGTTCGTACAATTCCGGATCTTTCAAAATCGCGACGGCCTTTTCGGCGATTCCTTTTACGTCGAACGGTTTTGCGATGTATCCGTTCTTTCCGTCATGGATCAATTCGGGAATCGCGAACGAATCCACTCCGACCGCGGGAAGTCCGCAGGCGACCGATTCTAAGATGACAAGTCCTTGCGTTTCCATCGTAGATGCGGTCAAGAACAGATCGTATTTCGGATATTCTTCCGGAAGTTGTTCCCGTTTGATAAAGCCCGTAAAAGTAACCGCGTTTTCCACTCCCAAATTCTGAGCCTGCACTTTCAAGGAAGGAAGAGCCGGTCCGTCTCCGATGATTGTGAGTGTCGCATCGGGAATTTCGTCGTGAATCAATTTGAACGCGTTGAGAATCACGTCGCAATTCTTCTCGTAGGAAATTCTTCCCACATGAAGAAGTTTCGGCGCGGCGTTCAATTGTTTGATCGTTCCTTTAAAACTCGTAAGATCCAAACCGTTCGAAATCACCGCGATCTTCGTTTTTAAACCGAACTCGCGGAGCTGTTTTTCGATCAGATGAGAAGGAGAAATGATGAGATCGCATCGTTCATAAATGTTGTTTGAAATTTTGAGAATGATTTTTTTGCGGATGTTGAACTTATCGAATTTTTCGATTTTACTCAAATCCTTCATCTTGAGTTTTTTTTCGGATTTGCTCGCTTTTAAAAAAAGTTTATCGAGTTTTAGCAATCTGTAAAACGAAAGATACATGTCCTGCTCGGACATCAACGTGTGATACGTTCCGATCGTGGGAATTCCGTATTTCTCGGTTGCATTGATTCCGTAAAGCCCCAACAAACCCGGAGTGTGAATGTGAACGAGATCGGGTTCGAACTCCTTGATGATTCGTTTGATTTTGCTCGGAGACGGAAGAACCACCTTGATGTCCGGATAACTCGGCAGATAACCGCTTCTGAATCGTTCGATGTGAATCGAATCTCCGATCCGGTCAAAGTCGCCTTCTCCGTAACGAGGGCAACAGATCATGAACGTATGTCCCCGCTTTGCCAGAAGTTCTGCAAAGTTTTTCATGGAAATCGCGACTCCGTCCACCTTAGGAAGAAAGGTATCGGAAAAATAAAGAATTCTCATCAAAGATCTCCTAAGTCAAGGACGAACCCGGAATCATCCGTTTCGATCGGACTGAAGTAAATATCGAATTTACAATTCCCAGGTTTCACAGAATCTGGCTTTCAATCGATTAGAGAAGATGCCCGAACGTCTTAGAAAAATCACTCTTTTTTTATTCTGCGCAAGCATTGTAACAATCGGTCTGTCCGTGTCCCTCAGTCAGGGATTTTTGGTGCTCGCCTTTTTGACGTCCTTGTTTTCTGCGAAAACACCCGGCTTTTGGAAAGAGCCCGTCATACTTGTCTGCCTTTTCTTTTTCGGATGGTATCTTACCGACTTTGCGATTCACGCCTTTTCGGAGCAATCGTTCAGAGCGTACGCCAAAACCGCGTTTAACGCCGAACTCAAAGATATTTTTCTTTTTATCGGTTTGATTCTCGCGTGGAATTTAAAGAAAGCAGAATTCCCCCGCATTCTCAAAACACTCAACATTCTCTTTTGGGTTTTACTGGTAACCGGATTCGTTTCCAGTTTTTCCCCGATTCGACTTTCCCGATTGATCAGCGATCTTTATAGAGAATCTGCAAACTGGAAGTTCACACACCCCATGGGACACCTCGGAGGAATCTCTTTGTTTCTTCCGATCGGTTTGATGAATACCCATCTTACGTTCGGCGGTTTGCTCCAGTTCTTTTTTCCCGTTCCTGTCTTTCTCTTTTTAAAAACCTTTTTCGAAAAGAATTACAAAAAGGCGGCATTGCAGGGACTGATTCTATTCATTTTTTTGTATGTCGTCTTTTTAAACAACGCCCGTTCTTCTCTGTTAGGCGCGATTTTTTCGTCGCTTACGGCCTTTCTCGTTCTGGGGATCATCCGCAAAGAATTGCCGACGTCCAAGATTCTGATCTTTACTGCGGGAACACTCTCGTTGCTTCTCCTTTTAGGAATCGGACTTTCGGTTACGCAGGCGGGTCAGAAGATCACGGATCCTTTGTTCGGAAAGGAGAAACATACCGATTCGGGAAGAACCTTTATATGGGATTCAACCTTCCCTTTGATTGAAAAAAATCCTCTCGTCGGCGTCGGCCCCGGAAATTACAACCGGGAGATCGAAAAATCGAGAGCGGAACATTCCGAACGATATAGAGAACTCTATTACTTTTACGAAACGACACAAAGAGGACATGCGCACAACGATTACTTTCACCTCTTTGCCGTGTTCGGCCTTCCCGCAATCTTTCTTTTCGTTTTCTTAGGAACTTCCTTATATCACAAGTTGATCGTCAGTCGACTTCCCTACGAGCAAATCCTGTATTTTTTCGGGTTATCCGGATTTTTCTTTTCCGGACTCTTTCAGTGTTACTTTCAAGACGACGAAGTCGTAATTCTATTCTGGATCTTATGCGGACTGTTCCTCCGATTTTCCAAAGAAGAATCCGACAAGACGACCGATGTCGCTTAATAACGATAGCAATACGTTCCCCAATTCCTTCGATTTTCCATCGCATCCGCTTCGAATGAAAAACGAAGATTCGGTTTTAAAACGCTTTCTCGATACGAAAGCATTTCCGGAATCAATTCGGAATATTCCATTCCTTTTTTAGAATATTCATGAAAGCAAAAACCGAGAAAGGCGTTGTCGTATTCCAAAAACAACATTCCTTCGGCTTGATGCGGGATCGCCGAAAAGATATTTCCCGCCGCCGTCCAAGAAATTTCAACGGGACCGTTTCCTCTTTGATACAATAAAACCGCTCGGAGATTCGGGAACTTCCCGCTTCGCAACGGTTCATCGGGTAAAAACAAATTTCCAGTTACAGTTGAGAAATACTTCGGCACAAACAAAAACGTCGGTTTCGATTCGAAACGAGAGAGAGAATCCTCCTTTTCCGTCGTTAAAAGCGTGTTTCCTTTTTTAGTACGCAAGGAGGAATTTTTCCGAAAGTTTCTCGTTTTCACGGGATGATTCGTTCTTTTTCCGGTAAATCCGCTGGAAGCTGCGGAAAAATCCGAAACAACTTTGCATGTTTCTCCGGGATCATAAGAATATTCTAAAATCATTCTAAAGAATCCCGCGCCCGATTCAAAAAAGACAGATTCCTCGGAGAAAGTATTCGATCGACAAAGGGTTTGTTCGAATCCGACCGGAATTGCGTTCTCTGGAAATCCGAACGAAAACGAATCCGATCCGGCATCGGACGTGGATGCCAATGAACTCGGCGCATTCAAAAAATCGAATGTAACCGTGGGTTGAAATCGAATTGCGCTCGCCGCAACGCGGTCCCATTCCCGAGAATACGCTTCCACCAAAGACGCATCGGTCGTTCGAAAAAGGATTTCCCGATTGCTATCTCTGGCGCTGACCGAAAAATTATAGGAACCCGAAAGGAGAATTTTACCGTCGATCAACATCGTCTTGTGATGCAAAAGTCCGCCCTTCCCGAACGAATCGCCGGAAATCGTTTCCTCGTTTCCGTCTCCGAAAATTTTCGAATCCGTGCGATCGAACGCGTTTGCCAGAAATTTTCCTTCCTCATCCACGGGAGAATCGTAAACTCCTTGGACGGAGACACCTCTTCGATTTGCATACGCGAGACGGGACGTCAAAACGGAATCAAAATGATCAAAGATCAGATATCGAACCGATTCTTTCGATGAATCGACGTCCCGTAAGATCAGATTTTGAATCAATCTTCCTTTTTCGGGCGAAATATAAAATTGAAACGGAGGGATTTCAAGAACGTCGATTCCCGGATCTTCTTCCAGAAAGGAGTAAAAGGATTCCCGCTCCGTTTCAAAAAGATCAAAACTCACATATCCGTTCAGATCGTTTTCCAATCCATACCAGGTAAAATTTCCGGAACCCAAAAAGACAGTCTTCCGATCGACGATGAGTATTTTAGAATGTTGTAAACCGGACCGCTCCCATCTTCGGAACAACCCCAATCGAACCAACTCCTGCGGATAATCCTTATCCGGATCCGCGACGATGGAAATGGTGATTCCTCTTTTTGCGGCTCTTTGGAGCGCGGCCAGAATCTCCGGATCGTCGAACGAGTAAATCCAGAGATCGATCGAAACCTCTGCGGTTTCGATTCGTTTTAAAATCGAGTCTCGAACGTTTCTCTTTTGAGACAAAGGAGTATATCTTCCCGGAAAGGAAAAGAAACTTTGAATCTTGCGAGGTAGGCTCCAATCCATCCAAAACAATTTTGAATCAGCGTCATTGGCGCAGGAAAAAACCAGAAGCAAGGACCACGAAACAAACGACCGTCTCATAGAATGACTCCCGAACTGACCTGAAAGAAGATTTCTTTTTTTGCGGAATCGGGATCGCTCCAGGAGCCGCCCAAGGATAGATTCAAAAAACTGAATACAAACCGCCAATTCTCCGAAGGAAAATAAAACATCGTTTGAATCAAAGCCTCGCGTAAATACTTCTTCTGAAAAGAATCCCGAGAGATCGTAAGAGCCCCCGAATTTCCTTTGTCTTCGGACAGGAAAAAATAGGATGCTGCATAGAATCGAAATCGAATGCAGGATTCCTGATATTCCAATCGAACTCCTGTCCAGGCCGACTGACGTTTTCCGCTTTGAATCGTGAATTGTTTTTCCAAACCCCGTTCAGTAATCCACGCGGACGGATAAAAATCCAAACTTTGAACGGTGGTAAACACGGCGGAAGGCGAAGAACCCATTCCGATAAAACCGAGTTCCAAAATTTCTCCGTTCTCCTGTCGTTTGTCCCGATCGGGAAGAAACCCGAAAATTTCGAACTTCCAAGGCTTCCATTCTCCTCCCAAGGACGCAAAGAAAGCTTCTCCCGTAATCGGAATCGCAGCCGCATTTCGAATCCGATTCCAGCCGGTCTTATCCTGACCCCGCGCCAAAACACCGGAAAGGAACCATCGAAACCAAACATATTGACCTTTCCATTCGATCGCGGTATGAGTTAAATAATCGCGGTCGCCGGAAGAAACGTTTCGATTCTCCGCATCCAAATCGTTCGCAAACCTTCCCCAGTTTTGAAGATTGAGATATTGATACGCCAAACCGATTTCCCCAAAGGGAACATCGATTTGATACCCGACCCCGCCTCTATAACGATTTCTGAATCCACCGGAATGCGAACCGGCGTTTGAAGAAGAACCGTTTGTTGTGCTTTTTCCTTGCAGAGCGCCGGATGAATTTTCATTTGTATTTGTTTCGGCATTCCGATCGACGCCGAACTTCGATCCTTTCGTATCGAAAATCGAATCCTTCCATCCGTCCTTTTCCAACAATCGATAGCCGGAATAAAAATCGAAACCGTCGAAACGAAGTCTGCCTCGCTCTTGAAAATCGGCTCGAACCGTAACCCCATCCGTTCCGTCCGACCAATCGCCGAACGCGGACGATTGTTTCCTATCCTCTTGAACCCTTCCCAGCAACAGAGAAACATTCTGACGTTTTAAAGAACCATAAAGATTCTTCCCCGCGAAGAAGTTCAGTTTTGATTCGCTAGAAACCGTTAAATCCGCCTGAATTTTCCAGCCGATCCGTTCCGATTCCATCCGACGATCCGCACCCGCATGAAACAAAGAAGAATTCATTCGGATTTCTTGATATTCTTTCCGCGCTCCGGCCTTGCCATCGTTCCCGAATTCGATTTCCGCTTTTTGACTCGCCCCCAATCCCCAGCCCATCCAGCCTAAAGAGGTCCATCCGGAAGTTTGATCGGCCGCGAATAAAGGAAAACACATTAGAAGGAACGAATATACGAAACTACGTATCATAAGGATTCCTTCTTTTTGATTTCGTAATCGGATGCGGAATCCCCGGTCCGTCCGGTCTTCAAAAGAATCAAATCGTTCGCATTCGCATCGATGGAAAACGGAAGCGGAGAAAATTGATTTCCGTAACTGTGAATGTGAACCGATTTTCCGGAAACGTCTTGGAAAAGATCCAATCCTTCGTTTTTGCCGATTCCGTTTCCGATCGTAGTCGTTTTATCGATCGTAAAAATCTTTCGGAAGGTTTCGGAGTGAAACGGGACCGACTCGTTCTTAAAATTCGGAGAAAGAACGTATCCGCATTCTCCCGGATGCAAAAACCGATCGCCGAAACTCCAACCCGTTGTGTTCGGGTTAAACTCATTCCAACCAGCGGGAAGAGTCGATCCGAATCGAAACGAATATTCTACCAGACGATCGGAAGCGGAACTGTCCCGAATTTCCAAACTACGGATGTCGACCGATTCAGCTCCCTGATTGCAGATCGAAAACCACTCGTTGGAGGAAACGGTCGGATTCGGATAGACCGTAGAAATTAAAACACCTGAAGAACCGGGAATCAAAATCAGACTCTCCGCACCCGCCGAAACCAAGTAATTTAGAGTTTCATAATTTACCGCAAAGGAGCCCAATCCGTTTTCCCGAAGATCTCTCCAAAACCGCAGAAACTCCGAAGCTGCAACACGAGCTCCCGCGCTCGGTTGAATCGTTATCCAATCGAATTCTCCCGAAATAAGCCCGGCGACTCCTGGATTCCAACTGATCCAAGGATTTAAAATGGAATTATCAGTTGCGAAATCTTCTCTTTGGAAAAAAGGAAACGTTCGATTCTCCAAACCCGGACTTGCCTCCGTTCCGGAACAGCCGGCTTTTCTCGAACTCAGAACGGTAAGAGCGCTATTCTTCCAAACTTCTTTCCCGGAAATTGTTCGAAAAAGGGATGCGGATCGTCTCAATTTCTGCGAAGAAGAATGAATCCCCATTTTTCCCAGCGAGTCCCATTCGATCCAATCACTGGAAACAGTCGCATCCAAGGAAAGAAGCCGCACACGACCGGTGTTTGCTAAATTCAACTCGGGCACGATCCAAACGGAAACATCGGGAAAACAAACGAGTCGACCGATGGAAAAAACATTCTTACCCGGAACCAACTCTACTAAGAAGCGATAATTCTTGGTTCCGGATTCAACTTCCAACACCTTGGAAACGTTCGTATCCGAATCGACCTCGATAAAACGATCCGCACTTACGGAAGTCGTGCCGTCATACGAACCCATCCAGGAAATTTCCGAAACAACCGCCTGATTCGGTGGAGTCATATCGAGCGGATCCGTTTTGATTCCGGGATTCATGAAATGAGAATTTTGAATTTGCGAATTCAGAGTTTGTGAGTTCGTTTTCGGATGAGGAATCCATATACCGTTTCGGTACAAAAGAGAAACGATCGTTCCGTCCGTTCGTTTCAAGACCGGAGTTTGGAAAGAAGTTTCGGAAAGAATCCGATTCGTTCGATTCTTTCGGTCCTTCAACAGCAGTTCAAACCCGAATTCAAACTCTTTCAAAACCGAAGAGGAAAGAAGAACTTCCCCTTTCATAAAATCCCGATTTCCTATCGTAAGAATTTCTCCGGGTTTTATAGAACGTGAATCGATCCAAATCGGAATTTCTCTTCCGTCCGATTCGACCGAAAGACCGTTCGGATTGCAAATTCGATTACCTGAATATTCTAAATCCAGAAACTTCTGGTTGGAATCGACCGTTCCACCCGTAAAAACCCCGGTCCAATTCGCTTCTTCGATTTGAAACGAAGCCGCATCGCAAAACGGAATTTCGTTTCCCGCAACTTCCGGTTCGTTGAATGATCCCGGATTTTCAAAACCCGGACTCATGCAATATCGTTCCCATTGATTCGATTGGAAAAAATTTTCACAAAGGGAATAGAAGTTTCGTTTAGAAGAATAATACCTACCGCCTTCTAAAAAGGTTCGTTCGGGATTTTCGAAAACATCGGATAAATTCCCGCTTTGTAGACTCCAATTTCCTTTCTTCTTGAGGTCGCTCCAAGGAAAGGAAACAAGTTCCAATCCGGGAAGATTACTTCCGGTTTCCGTGAACAACAGCGTTTCGTTCGGCATCAAAAACGAAGAACCGGAAAGAATCGGATTTTTCTTAGAACTCGTTTCGATCGTGAGATCGCTAAAACAAATCGGTTCGTTTTCCAAATTCGCAAATTCCAAAAACCTTCCCAGAGAGGATTCGGTTCCTCCGAAAACCTCGCTCAAAACCGGAAGTTTCTCTTTGCATCGAAGAACCATTTCCCGGTTGGAGCTTGCAATTTCCGAAAGGAATTCGGAAAGAATCGATGTGTTCCCGGGAATTTCGATCACCAACGTATTTGCAGAATCCGTAAAGTTCTCGGCAGAAAAGAGAATTCTGATTTTTTCCTGACCGGCCCAAACGCTGAAACCAGAAATTAGATTCGGAGTATGCGGTCTCGCGATCGAATTTTCCGAAAAGACGCTCACCCAGTTCGATTTCGGAAATTTACGTTTTTTTAATTCCCGATCGATCCATTGAAAACCGGAAAGAATCATCCAGTCTTCCGTGATTTCCTCCAGAAGATCCTGGTTGAGACGAACGCTGACTTTCGCCTGCCCCTTCTCCGAGAAATCGAAAACCGTCTGTTCCGTCCTGGAATCGAAATGAGTATTCCAGAATTTCAGAATATTTTGAAATTCTAATTCTATGTTTCCTTGCGGATCGGGAAAACAGACGCTGACTCCGTACACGGAGACGGTTCCGCTGAACAAGCAGACAATCCCCGGAACCTTTTGGATTCGAACGGACGGATGCCTCCATTGTTTGGAAATCTCCCGCGGAATCTCGCTGGAAATCGTGTTTTCGGGTTCGTAGAAAAGTTTCCATTCTCCGGGACGAAGAATCGGGACGATCCAGGCGTCCTTTCCCTTTCCGTGACAAAACTCGAAGACGGCAAAACAAAGAATCGATACGAATACGGATTTGAATTTCATGTTCCCTCCGCTCGGTACGGTTTCCGGGAACGTTTCTTCCGTGCTGAGTCGGGAGGATTTTTATTCTTTTTTTTGGAGTTGTTTTAGAATTTTTTCGGCGAGATTTTCGCCGATTCCGGGCACCGCGAGAAGTTCTTCTTTGGTCGCGTCCTCGATTTTTTTCTCACCCGAAAAATGCTGAAGAAGCAGCTTGCTTCGTTTGAATCCGATATCCGGAACGTCTTGAATGAGCGCTCGCATCGTTTCCTTGTTTCTCCGGGATCGGTGATGTGTGACTCCGAAACGGTGCGCTTCGTCCCGAAGATGGCGCAAGAGTTTCATACCGGGAGAATTCATATCGAAGATAAAGGGTTCGTTGTCGCCCGGGAAATAAATTTCCTCCCGTTTTTTGGCGAGACCGACCATCGGAATTCCTTCCGCACCGGCTTCGACAGCTGCTTCACAGGCCTTGGTCAACTGGGTGGGACCTCCGTCGATCACCATTAAATCCGGAAACACTCCTTCTTCGTTGATGATTCTTTGTAAGCGCCTGGAAATCACCTCGTGGATCATCCCGGGATCGTTGATCCCTTCGTAGCCGCGCATATTATACTTTCTGTATCCTTGTTTGAAGGGTTTTCCTTCCACAAACATAACTCCGCTCGCAACCGGCTGAGAACCTTGGAAGTGACTGATGTCATAACATTCGATGATATGAGGCGGACGTTCGAGGGAAAACATCTCTTGGATTTCCTTTAAGGCCGCGCTTTGATCCCTATAATGAGTCGCGAGCATTCTTTCCGTGAGACTGAGTTCCGCGTTTTTCTCGGCGATCTTTAAGAGAGATCGTTTGTCTCCGCTGCGGGGAGATTTGAGCTTGGGTCTAAATCCGGTTTTTTCCTGAAGAACATCGATGACAGCCGAAACTTCTTCTTTGATATCCGTAGGAATAAAAATCGAAGGCGGAACCAAAGCCGCGTTCAAATAATAATCGCGGAAGAACGCACCGATGATTTCGGAATCTTCCGCATCCTGCACACCCTGGATCGGAAACGACTTTTTGGTTTCAAGTCTTCCTCCGCGCACCTCTAAAAGAATTACCTGTCCTTCATCCTGCTTTCTCGCAAAACCGATCACGTCCTCGTCTCCGCCTTCCGTGCTGACGACGGTTTGTTTTTCCCGGAAGTTATTGATCCTTTGTAGCATGTCGCGATAACGAGCGGCCTTTTCGAAATCCATCCGATCGGAAGCCGCGGACATCTTGACGCTCAGATCTCCCGCGAGGGATTCCTTTTTTCCCTCCAAGAATTGAATCACTTGGTCAATTACGACTTTATAATCTTCTACCGGAATCGTTCCTTGACAAGGCCCGAGACAACGGCCCATATCGAAGTTCAAACACGGTCTTCTGGGTTTGGGTAAAGGAAGAATCTGTCTCGTTTTACGGACCGGAAAAATTCTCAAGATGATGTCTAACGTTTCCCGAGTGGATCGTACATCCGAATAAGGACCGAAATAACGATCCCCGTTGTCCTTGAGCTTTCTCGTGATATAAACCATCGGATACGGTTCGGAGAGGGAAACGCAGATATACGGATACTTTTTGTCGTCTTTGAGACGGACGTTAAAACGAGGATTGTGTTTTTTGATGAGAGTCGCTTCTAAGATCAGCGCTTCCTTTTCGGTCCCGGTTGCGATCCAATCCAAGTCGAAGATTTCCCTTTGCAGAGCGCGGGTTTTGATATCGGGATGTTTTTCTTTGAGATAATTGCGGATGCGTTTGTCTAGATTTTTCGCTTTGCCTACGTATAAAACCTCGCCTTTTCGGGATTTCCACAAATAACAACCCGGAGAAGCGCCGAGGTTTTTGATTTTTTCCAGAATGAGCGTATGATTGAGAATTTCAGGCATAAACACTAGTTAGACGAAATCTCCGATTCAAAACGTTTGTTTCAGCTTTCGACTTCTCTTTCATCCGAAATATCCGAATCGTCCCGTTCTTCTTCAAAACTTTCTTCCGGTTCCAAAAGAATGGAAGAAGAATTTTGACTCTTTCTGGAATACTTTTTCTTCTTTCGTTTTGCATCCTTCTGTTTGTTTCGAATCGTTTTTTTGCGTTCGTCGCTTAGAGCACCCTCTTTCTTTCGATTCTCTTCTTGAACTTTTTCGCAAAGAATGGCGCGGGCCTTATACCGGTTGAGTCCCTGCGTTCGATACAAGGAACATTTGACCTCGATCCCGGAAGGTTTGTGTCTGAGATGAACGGCAGTCGAAACCTTATTTACGTTCTGACCGCCCTTGCCTCCGCTTCTTGTAAAACTTTCCTCAAGATCGGTTTCCCTGATCTGAAGAACTTCCATCAGTTCCAGCAATTTGGATTCTTTTTCCACCGAAACGGGAAAACGAGAAGCCATGACGAAACTACTTTAGATCCTGAAGTTCGAAATGATCGCGGAAATACGGAAACGGTCTTCCGTTTTCGTCCAGACAAACATACGTGATCTTGCAATCGATGATTTCTTTGAGTTCCTTTCGGCTCTGACTTTTTCCGATGGATGTGTTGCGGATCGTGATCGAACTATTTCCGATTTTGTCGATCTTGGAAAAAATCTGGATGATATCCCCGAGGAGTCCCGGACTTTTAAATACGACATCCGCCATGCTCACGGTGACGATATTGGAATAGCGGATCTTTTCCATCACATACATCGCGCATCCTTCGTCGATCCACGCGAGCATCTGACCTCCGAAAAGAAATCCGTGCTGATTGAGATCCCTCGACATCACGATATGTTGCGTCGCGAGTTCCATTCCTTCCAATTTTTGATCGATAAATACTTCCATATTATTTCTAAGCTCCGTTTACGACTGAGGACGAGGGACAATCTTTTTTTAAGATACAATCTTCGCAGAATCTTCGATGAGCCTTACAGCTTTTTCTACCCAAAAAGATGAGATATAAGGAAATATCCCTCCAATACTTTTCGGGAAGAAGAGCCATCAGATCCTTCTCCACTTGAACCGGATCGGTCTTCGTTGTCAGACCCAACACTTTCGAAATCCGATTTACGTGCGTATCGACTACGATTCCTTCCACACGACCGTGCACTTCCGACAAAACTACGTTTGCCGTTTTTCGTCCAAACCCCGGAAGCGTAATCAGCTCCGCGATCGTATTCGGAATTTTACCGTCGAAGTCGTTTAACAATTTCTTGGCGAAACCTTGAATCGACTTCGCTTTATTGCGGTAAAAACCCGTGGAAAAGATCAACGTTTCGATCTCTTTCAGATCGGCGTTTGCAAAGGATTCTAAACTGGGAAAGGCTTTAAAAAGAGCTGGGGTGACTTGATTGACTCGTTCGTCCGTGCATTGTGCACTGAGAATCACGGCAATCGCGAGTTCGTAGTCTTTTTGAAAATGAAGAGGAGTTGCGACCTCCCCGAATTCTTTTCTAAGAAGAGAAAAGATTCGGGAAAACCACTTTAGAAACGCAGGATCAGGCTTTTTTTGGAGCCGACTTTTCGATTCCCGCGTATTTTTTTGGAGCAAGAACGCCCAAGGATCCGCCGTTATCTTTGATGGCGGCCTTAATTCCTTTTTTTCTCAGAGTACGAAGAGCTCTGGTGGAAAGACGAACCGTAACCCAACGATTTTCATCTTCCAAAAAGATTCTTTTTTTGATAAGATTCACCTTCCAGGTTCTTCTTGTCTTAATGTGGGAATGGGAAACGTTGTTTCCTGCTACAGTGCCCTTCCCGGTTACTTCACATCTTCTGGCCATAGTAAGGACAGGATCAATCGACGCCTTTCCCTGTCAACCTTTCCGCCGAATTTCTGGCGTTTAGGACGGATTTTGGAAGACTTTTTTCTTTTTTCAGTGGAGAATCTTCCCGGAGGCAAAAAAATAACCCTCAAACTTCGCCGATGTTTAGAACCTTTTTTACAAACCTTCAGCTTCGCTTGGATCGAATTTGGAAGGTAAACATTCTTCCGTTCTTTCAAAGCAAACGAATCCGAATCGAAAGACGACTACAGCCGATTCTTCACGAAGAATTCACCAAAGAACAGATCGTGGATCCAAGACAGGTCCAACATCTTCTCTACGAAACCAATCTTCCTTTGGAAAACGGAGTTCCTCCCCGGTTTGCGGACCTGATGGAAGTGGAGACGAGCGCGTTTGCCGGTGGAAAACAAAAGGTTCGGATGAAACAAAAACTTCATTCGAGTTTTCCGGAACAAACCAAGTATAGAATTTGGAAGCTCTTGCACAAATCCCTGCTTTCCCTTCACGAAAAACCCTGGAAGAAATTTTTTGCCAAAGCGGAATCCGAATTTTCCGAGGTTCAGAATTCTCCCGATCTCATGAGCGCGGCTTCGCCGAAACCGTATCATTTATTTTTGCATTCGCTCGTTCTCTGGGAAGAATTCTATCCTTGGGAAGAATGGAAATCTTCTTTGCCGGTTTCTTGGATTCCGTTCGGAACTTCGAAGAGGATCAAACTGCGCTTTGTAGCCGCACGCGTTTCCTCGTTTTCCAAACAGGAATTCTATGACGAATCCTATTCTCCCGAACTTGCGTTTTGCGATCTCTACGCACTCGGTTATTTGCGGGAATCGTCTGACAAGAGTGTGGATTTGGCAAATCCGGAATCGTATTACTTAGGAACATTCTTTCCTTCTAAATTAGAAAGGAAGAATCTTCCTCTTTGGTTGAAGGAACGCAATCTGTTTCCTCAGGAATTTCAGTGGAGAAGTTCAGCCAAAGAACAAATTTTCAAAATCTTGAATCAAGAAATCCGTTTTAAAATCGAAAGCGAAACCCAAGAATCCTATGATTCCGAGTTCTTGCAAGTCGGCGGAAAAAAGTTTCATTTGAAGAGCGACATTTTACAGGCCCGTTTTTTCCAACGAGCGATCTTAACCGTCCATCCAATGGTGTTTGCCAATCGTTGGTTGAAAGGGTTTTAGGAGTTTGCCTCGTTTTTTCAATTTTTAGACGAGTAAGATTTTTTAGATTTTTTAGATTTTTCAGATCCTTTCCTTGATCGATAATTCCGATCTCTATCTTTCGATCGGTTTTGCCGAATTCGGCTACTCTCTCTGCCCCCGCAGAAACGTTTCAATTCCGACAAGCTTTTTTCGAAAATCCTGTCGGAACATTCAAAAATCCGCATGGACTAATGAATTCTTTTTTATCAATGTTCCGACAAGATTTCGATTTCAGAGTTGTAAATTCTTCCAGCGCTCGATTCCGGCAAGAAATCGATCGTTCGTCTCCCCAAAACCGATCCGAATCCAACCTTCGCATTCAAAATCCCGTCCCGGCAAAACAAAAACTCCGCACTGGGAAATCAGCGCATCCGCGTACTTCGACGAATCGATTCCTTTCTTTAGCTTCACGAAGGAAACCACTCCGCCTCCGGGAGGCACAAAGGATTCCAATCCGGGGAGACCGCGCCAAACGCTTTCGAAATTTTGAATATTCCGCAAAATGGATGTTTTAATCGGAGCGATCAATCGTTCCCGATTCTTCAAAATTTGAAGCGTTAAAAATTCGGAAATCGGAGAAACCGTATGCGTTAGATAATCCTTAAACGATCTCGCTTTTTCGATCAATTCGACCGGCCCGGTCATCCAACCGATTCGAAGTCCCATCACACCGAAACACTTCGTGATCGAACCTGTACTTACCGTTCTTTCGTTCAAACCCGCGCCCGTCCAAGAAAGATCGTTTTGAAAATCCAAAAACCGATAGTGTTCGTCGAACAAAACCCAGCCTTTGTGTTCGGACGCGAATTCCCGAAGTCGTTCGATTTCAGCCGCACGTAAAGAGAAACCGGACGGATTGTGGGGATGATTGAAGATGACGAGATTCTTCCCCCTTGCAAACAATTCCCAAACGCAAAATTCAGGCAAAGAAGAATCGGAATTTTGATCCATCGTTTCCAAAAGGGAAACCGGTTCCAAAACCGCTCCGATCATCTTAGGGATTTCGTATAACGCTTGAAAGGCGGGATCGAGATACGAAACGACCGAGCCCTTTTTGCAAAGAAGATGAAAGAGAATGTAAAGCGCTTCTCCGGTTCCGGTAGTGATCAAAATCTGATCCGCGCGCAAACCGGGATATAACTTCGCGATCTCTTCTCGAAGAGTAAGATCGCCTCGGTTGGGAGCGTCTTCCAATGAAATCGAATTCAAAACTTCCGGAGAAAGTTCGAGTGCGGAAAGAAGTTCTCCGAAGGTTCGATTGCGGACCCCGCTTTCTCCCAAATTGCAGGGCGCGGTTTTTCTATATTTCTCGAGTCGTTCTTCGATCCAGAATTCTCCGGGTTGCATCAAGAAACAAGGGTAAGAATAGCTCCGCTTAAAAGAAACAGAATTGCAAGAAATCCGAAAGAAATCTGAATCCAAAAATGAATTCGTAAACTACGAAGCCCGATCCGTAAAAAATCCAAATCCTCTCCCTTCGTATCCGTAATCCGTTTGAAAGAAATCGCCGCGCTGTAACTCCAAAGCCCGGCCAATAAAAAAAGAATTCCAGGCACGAGAAACAAAACGAGTTTCCCCGTTTCGTTCGATACGAACGCGGAAAAGAAGGACACACCCGAAAGACAGAAAAAAGAGAAAGAGGCAAGTTTTAAAACGCGGCTCAAACCGATGAATTCTCTGTTTTCGTCCTGATTGAATTCGTAAGATTCCATACTTTTAGAATCGGCTAAAATTAGGGTTGAACCTCAGGGAAAGGCGATTTTTATGAATTTAATCCTCTTAAAAAAATATCGGAAATCTGCAAGTACTATGAATCATCCCGAATCCCTCATTCATTCCTGGACACAAGATCCCTTCCCGAGCGGAGTTCGAAACGAAGCGACCCGCGCTCTGGAAAAGTTCTCCAACGGAGAATCCGGTCCCGACGTAGAAGCCTTTTCCGTTCCTCTCGAATTCGGAACGGGAGGCATGCGCGGAAGACTCGGAAACGGAATCGGAAGAATGAACGAATTCACCGTGGGCCGGGCGGCTCTCGGTTTTGTAGGTTATCTTTCTAAAAAAACGAAGAAGGCTTCGATCGTAATCGCGTACGATTCGAGAAGAAGATCCAAAGAATTTGCGGAAGTCACCGCTGGCATCGCAGCTTCTCTCGGAGTGAAGGTCATTCTTTTTAACGAGGTGACTCCGACCCCGCTTCTTTCGTATGCGATCCGTTATTACAAGGCCACGGGCGGAGTCGTAATTACGGCTTCCCACAATCCGCCGGATTACAACGGGTTCAAAGCCTATCTCGCGGACGGAGGACAACTCGTACCGCCGGATGATAAAAAGATCATTTCTAAAATCGAATCGATCCACGATTGGAATTCGATTTCGATTCTTTCTCCGAAAGATCCTTTATATAAGAAGATGGTCAAACCTGCCGGCAAGGATTGTTTCGCTTCTTACAAAAAGGAACTTTCGAAAGCGGGAATCCTTTCCTCTTCGCTAAAACCGAAAGACCGTGCATCGCTGAAGGTCGTCTATTCCCCGTTACACGGAACCGGCGGAAAAGCGATGAAGGAACTTTTAAACGGATTCGGATACAAAAACGTCTTCTTGGTCCCCGAACAAAAAGATCCGAACGGAGAATTCCCCACCGTAAAATATCCGAACCCCGAAGAACCGGAGGCCATGGAACTTTCCAAGAAGTTCGCGATCGTAAAAGGAGCGCACGCGTTCATCGCAACCGACCCGGATGCGGACCGACTCGGAATCGGAGTGAAAAACTCCCAAGGAGAATACGTCTTATTAAACGGAAATCAAATCGGCTCGATCATGGCCGCGTATCTTTGCGAAGCGTACTCCGCAGGCAAAAAAAAGAAAAAAGCCGTATTGATCAAAACCATAGTAACGACGGATCTTCAAGAAAACATCGCAAAGAAAAACAAGGTAAAATACAAAAACGTATTAACCGGATTTAAGTTCATCGCGCAGGTGATGGCAAAGATCGACAAAAGCAAAACCGATTTCTTTTTGTTCGGCGGGGAAGAATCTTTCGGATATCTCCCCGTTTCTTTCGTGAGAGATAAGGATTCGTTATCGTCCGCGTTGCTGTTACTCGAAATTCTTACAGAAAAGAAAGACCTTCTGCAATACATGGACGAGATCTATCTAAAATACGGTCTCTTTCAGGAAAGTCTCAAATCTCTCACACTCGAAGGAAGCGCCGGAAAAGAAAAGATCCGCAAATCCTTGGAATCTCTTCGAACCGTGGATCTTTTAGGAAAACAAATCCATCAGAGAAAGATCGTGGGCGTTTTGGATTACAAAACTCGGACTGCAAAAGGAAGCGCTTCCAAATCCGCATTCGCGGGTTGTCCTTCTTCCGATGTGATTCAAGTCGTTTTGGAAGGAAACGCAAAACTTACGATTCGACCTTCCGGAACCGAACCGAAGATCAAGATCTATTCTTCCTTTCAAAGCCTGAAGGCTCCGAAAAACCAAGGAGAGATTCAGACTCTCACGGCTGATCTGCTCGGGGAGATCAAAGCCTCCGAAGAAATATTTTTAAAATTGGCGGGACTCTCATGAACGAAACGGACATTCACAAGGAACTCTTTGAACACACCAAAGAATTAGCGGATCATTATCTGCTAGGCACATACGCTCGTTACAACGTCGCGTTCCGTTACGGGGTCAACGAACTTCTATTCGATTTCGATAATAAACAATACATCGACTTTCACTGCGGGGTCGCCGTCACCAATCTCGGTCACGCGGACCCGGATATCATCGAAGTGGTTCGTTCCCAAGCGGACAAACTCTTTCACACTTCGAATCTATTCTACTCCGAAGAAGCGGCCAAACTCGCGGAGCTTCTGATTCTCAATTCGTTTCCCGGAAAAGTGTTTTTGACCAACTCAGGAACCGAAGCGATCGAAGCGGCATTCAAACTCGCAAGAAAATACGCGACTTCCAAAAGTATCGTGGACCCTATCATTCTTTCTTTGGAAAAAAGTTTCCACGGAAGATCCGTTTCCGGGATGAGCTTAACCGGTCAGGACAAAATCAGAAAGGGTTACGGGGAACTTCTCAAAGGAATCGAGTTCATTGAACCGAACAACGACGAGGCTCTCGTCGCGGCTTTTGAAAGATATCAGGGAAGAATCGTAGCCTTGATCGAGGAACCGATCTTAGGGGAAAGCGGAATCATTCCCCTTTCCAACAGCTTCTTAACCCTTTCCCGCGAATTGACCGCAGAAAACGACGCCCTTTTGATCTTCGACGAAATCCAAACCGGAATAGGAAGAACGGGCACGTTATTCGCCTTTGAAACGATGGGATTTTCACCGGATGCGATGACTCTTGCAAAAGGACTCGGATCGGGCTTTCCGATCGGAGCGTTGATCGTGGGAGAAAAATACCAAGACCTGTTCACACAAGGTTCTCACGGTTCTACCTTCGGAGGAAATCACCTCGCCGCGGCGATCGCGTATGAAACCATCCGCATCATCCAAACCAGAGAAATCCTGAACAACGTAAATCTTTGCTCGGATATTGCGTTTACAAGATTGAACGAGATGAAAGAACGTTATCCTGTCATTTCCGAAGTGAGAGGAAAGGGGCTTCATATCGGGGTCGTGTTGAAAGTTCCGTCCAGGCCGATCGCGGAGGCTTGTCTCTCGGCTGGGCTCGTGGTGAACGCAACGGCGGATAACGTGATTCGGATTATGCCTCCTCTTACGATCTCCACCGATTTTTTAAATCAGGGATTGGACATCTTCGAATCCGTACTCAAACAAAACTAAAAAGGATCCAAAAAAAGAATGAAGAACGTAGCTGTACTTTCCGGTGACGGAATCGGACCGGAAGTAATGGAGGTAGCCCTCTCCGTTTTGAAAAAGGCTCTCGGTGCGAAGGTCTCCGAGTTTAATTTTAAGGAAGGAAACGTGGGCGGAATCGCCATCGATAAAACCGGTCATCCACTTCCTCCCGAAACGCTCAAACTCTGCGAAGAATCCTCTGCGATTTTATTCGGAAGCGTCGGCGGGCCGAAATGGGAAAGTCTTCCGCCGGAAAAACAACCGGAACGAGGAGCGCTTCTCCCTCTCCGAAAACACTTCGACTTATTTGCAAACTTAAGACCGGCGATCATTTATCCCGAATTGAAGAACGCTTCTCCGGTTCGAACGGACATCATCGGAGACGGTTTGGACATTTTGATCTTGAGAGAATTGACCGGCGGAATCTACTTCGGCCAACCGAAAGGAAGAGAAGGCTCGGGTCAGGAAGAATTCGCATACGACACGATGAAGTATTCCAGAAGAGAGATCGAACGAATCGCTCGAGTCGCCTTCCAAGCGGCCCGCAAAAGAAATAATAAAGTGACAAGCATCGACAAAGCAAACGTCTTGACGACCTCCGTTTTTTGGAAAGAAGTTGTAATCGATTTGCATAAGAAAGAATTTTCCGACGTCCAATTGAATCATCTTTACGTGGACAACGCGGCGATGCAGCTGATCGTAAACCCGAAACAATTCGACGTGGTTCTTTGCGAAAACATGTTCGGAGACATCCTTTCCGACGAGGCTTCCATCATCACGGGTTCGATCGGTATGTTGCCTTCGGCTTCGCTTTCGGAATCCGGCTTCGGTTTATACGAACCGTCCGGCGGTTCGGCACCGGACATCGCAGGCAAAGGAGTGGCGAATCCGATCGCACAGGTGCTCAGCGCCGCATTGATGTTGCGCTATTCTTTTTCCATGGAAGAAGAAGCGGCAAAGATCGAAAGCGCCGTTCGCAAAACGATCGCAACCGGAAAAAGAACCAGAGACATCGCCGAAGCGGGATCGACCGTAGTCGGAACCAAGGAAATCGGTCAAGTCATCGAATCCTTTCTCTAAAAAGAGGTAAATAATGAAAGCAGGTGTAGCTCCCAACGGAAGACCGTATCAAGTTTTGATCGCCGAGAACTCCAGATTTCAAGCCAAGCAATTGGCGCAAATTTTGGAATCGGAAGGTTATCAAGTGATCGGATTCGCGGAAAACGGAAAGGAACTCGTACAGCTCTACGATCAACACAGACTCGTGGATCTGATCACTCTCGACTTGAACCTTCCCGTGATGGACGGTTATGCGACCTTCTTTGAAATCAAGGACAAGGGAGTTCTACCGAGAATCATCATCGTATCCGAGGAAAATACTCCCGCAGTACTGAAGAACCTGATCGACGAAGGTGCGATGGATTACATTCCGAAACCGGTCAAACGCGAGAAGGTTTTGGAAAAGGTCAACGCAGCGATGAAAAAGATTCCGAAAGTCTAACCTTCCTTCCAAATCAGATTCAGATTTCTTCCCGCATCCGCTTGACGGTGACTGAAGAAGTCTGAATCCTTCTCCATCGTACAGATCCGTTCGGATTGTAACACGACGGAAATCCCGTTCTTCTCCAGACGAAATTTCAAAAACGATTCGAGATCCAGCAGAAACTTCCCCTGCTTCGTTTCCCGCAAACAGTTCGGAAATTCATCCCGAAACAACGAAGCTACGTCTTCACCGACTTCGTAACGAAGACCGCTCGCACAGGGTCCGAGATAACCGAAAAGCGTTCCGTTCGTAAGGATCGATTTGTCGAACGTAAGCCGCAAAGTTTTCTCCGTAATTCCGGCTAACGTTCCTTTCCAACCGGAGTGAATCGCGGCAAACTTAGAACTCTGTTCGGACCAAAAAAAAATGGGCATACAATCCGCTGTTTTGATGCAGAGAAGTTTACCCGAAGCCTCGCCGATCCACGCGTCTCCTTTCTCAAAGGAAGAAGCGTCCGACCGGTCCGCGTCGAACACCGTATCACCGTGAACCTGATCCAGAATAAAAACGTTCGATTCGGAAACTCCGGTAAGTTTGGCGATTTCCCGCTTTTGGGTTTGTATGTCTAACGATCCGCTCGGAAGATCCTTTTTGCCCGCGATCAGAATCTTAATTTTTCTCCCTTCGGCGATCGGGAAAGAATGAAAGATGGCCATTGAATCCGATTCTGCGTCGCCCGCGGAAACTGACCAGTGTTAAAGTACGTGATCTTACAAAACCCCTCGGGAAGACTGGAAAAACTTCCGCCCATGAATCGCCGTTCAAACGAAACAACAAAAGTCAAGATCTGCGGAATCCGCGATTTGGAAATCGCACGCATCTGCAGGGAAGAAGGAGCCGATTACATCGGACTGAATTTCGTATCTTCGAGTCCCAGGAAAATCGATCTCGCGGGCGCACACAGGATCGTGGATCTCTATCGTTCGCAGAAGAATTCTCCGAAAATCGTACTCTTGTTCTATAAGAATTCTCATGAAGAAATGGAAACCGTGATTTCCGCGCTCGATCACGATTACATTCAATGGGTTTGGGACGATGCAACCGTAACGCCGAACGTTCGGGAAACACTCTTCCGCAAAAGACAGATTTGTTCGTATCGGGTTTCCGCACCGATCACGAACGAGAATCTACGGTCCGTCGTTCCGGGGGAACTTCTGATTTTGGATAGTTACTCCAAAGGAGCGGGAGGCGGAACAGGAGAAAGATTCAATTGGGAATACGTTCAAGGAATCGAACGAAACTATCTTTTGGCCGGCGGCCTTACTCCGTCTAACGTCGCTCAGGCGGTTCGATCGGTTCGTCCCTTCGGAGTGGACGTCGCCAGCGGAGTGGAATCTTCTCCCGGAACCAAGGACGCGCAAAAAGTAATTCAATTTATCAGGAACGCAAAATCGGCCTTATGAGTTTGGAAACCACAGGAACTTCTGCAGAATATTGGAGCGATCTCGCGGACGCGCTGAACACTCCGATGATGAAACAATTTCTCGCGATCAAAAAGGATTTTCCCGATACGATTCTTTTCTTTCGTATGGGCGATTTTTACGAAATGTTTCTGGAAGATGCGAAAGTCGCCTCTTCGATTTTGGACATCGCTCTTACCAAGCGGCAAAACGCCGTTCCTATGTGCGGGATTCCTTATCATTCCAAGGACAATTACATCTCTCGTCTGTTAAACGCGGGAAAAAAGATCGCAATCTGCGAACAATCCAAACCAGACGAACCCGGTTCCAAACTCATGACACGGGATGTAGTGCGGATCATCACTCCGGGAACGGTCATCGAAGAGAATCTTCTTTCCGGATTTCAGAACAACTATCTCGCTGTTTTACATCTCAAAAAAAGTCTGATCTACTTCGCGATGGCCGATTTTTCCACGGGAGAAGTTTTTTATTCCTCCGCTTCGATCACCGGAATCGAACGACTTGTCGCGGAGCTTGAAAAGTTCAGACCATCGGAAATCTGCGTCCCGAAATCGGAACATTCCTTCTTTCAAGAATTGGAATATTTCAAAAATCGAGAATTCACTCTTCTCAAAGATCAGGAAACCGTTTCGGAAAAAGATCCGTTCCAAATTCTTTCCGTATATCTCAACGAATATATCCGCGAAACCTACCGGGACAATAAACTCGTTCTTCGAGAGCCTCGCATTTTAAGTTCCGGAAAGTTTCTCGAAATGGATCGGGAAACGATTCTCAACCTCGAGCTTGTGGAAAACGAAAAGGAAAAGAATCACACCCTTTATTCTATATTCAATTTTTGCAATACTGCGAAAGGAAAACGTCTCCTCAAACAGAGAATTCTTTTTCCCGAATGCGATCCGTTGATCCTCTACTCCCGCTGGGAAAAACAGGATATTCTCTTAAAATCGATTCTCGCGCCGTTTGTGAGCGCTTTGCGGGACGTAGGAGATCTGGAAAGAATTCTTACGCGTTTTCGAGGAAACCACGCGTATCCTCGGGATTTTCGCTCGATCCTAAACTCGATCGCGACGGGAATGAAATTGAAAGCGGAATTGGAAACTCTCTCCTATCCGTTTCTCATTCCTTCGAAAGAACTCCAAACCCTTTCCGATTTCATTGCGGAACGTCTTCATGCGGGCGACGACTTGCCTGTGATTCTCGGAAACGGCCCGTTCCTGAAAACCGGATTCTCCGCTAAGCTGGACAAGGCAAGAGAAGCCGGATTCAAAGGAAAGGATTGGATTTTGGATCTGGAAGCCGAAGAGAAAAAAAGAACCGGCTTAAACACATTAAAGATTCGTTATAATAAGATCGTCGGGTATTTTATAGAAATCTCCCGCGTTCAAGCGGAACAAGCTCCGAAAGATTATCTCAAAAAACAGACTCTCGTTGGCAGCGAACGTTTTACCACTCCAAAGCTGGAAGAAATAGAACGGACGATCCTCGAAGCGGACGAAATCATCCAAGAAATCGAACGGACCGAATTCAACCGAATGGTGGAAGAGGTTTTGCAGTATTCTTCCGCGCTTCTTTCCTTTTCGGAAGAGATCGGAGATCTGGATTTTCAGATTTCGGTTCTGACGGCAAAAGACAAATTCGGATGGATTCGTCCTCAGCTTTCCGACGACCGTTCCCTTGATCTCGGAGATTCCAGACATCCCGTTGTGGAAGCGACTCTTCCTCCCGGTCAGGAATTCATTCCGAACTCAGTATATCTCGACACCCAAGACAAGGCGATCGCAGTTCTCACGGGGCCGAACATGGCCGGTAAATCCACGTTTATGCGTCAGATCGCCCTAAATCAGATTCTATTTCAGATGGGCGCCTTTGTTCCGGCTAAATCCGCGAGACTTCCGATCGTGGACAAACTATTCACTCGAATCGGAGCGGGAGACAACCTCACCGCGGGAGAATCCACATTCTTCGTCGAGATGAAGGAAACCGCAAACATCCTCAATCATTTCACGGAGGATTCTTTGATTTTGTTCGACGAGGTCGGGAGAGGAACTTCGACCTACGACGGAATGAGCATCGCTTGGTCCATCTTAGAATATCTTTCCTCTTTGCCCGTGCGGCCGAAGACGATCTTTGCCACGCACTATCACGAACTCACCGAACTCTCTCGTCTGGGGGGAATTTTCAATCTGTATCTCGAGACCCTCGAAAAGGAAGACAAGGTTCTTTTTTTAAGAAAGGTAAAGATCGGTAAGGCGAAAAAATCCTTCGGGATCTACGTCGCAAAAATCGCGGGGGTTCCCGACCCGATCGTAAAACGTGCGGCGGAACTTCTAACCGACTTGGAATCCAAAAAGAAAGAGATCAAAATTCAGGAAGCGCAGCCTTCTCTCTTTGCGGAACCGGAGCAAAAGAACGCTCCGTCGGAAACCGAAACGTCGATTCTCAAATTGAAATTGGAAGAGATGACCCCGATCGAAGCCTTAAAGACTTTGGAAGACTTTCAAAAGAAGTTACGAAAACAAAAGTAGTAAAACGTCCATCGGCGCAAAATCCACCCAATTGACGATGAGCTTTTTCAAACCGTCCTTCGCGTGAAAGCCGATTCCGATACCCGCCTCGTTCAACATCAGCGCGTCGTTGGCGCCGTCTCCGACGGCGACGACTTGTTTGTGTGTAATCCCTTCCCGATCGCGAATCGTTTTTAGATATTCGAGCTTTTTGTTTTTATCCACGATGTCGCCCGTAACCGTTCCGGTCAGATGTCCGTCTTCCCGTGTGAGAACGTTTGCGTAAATTTCGTCGATTCCGAACTCCTTTTGAAAGAGTTCGAGAATATCGGTAAACCCTCCGGAGAAAACGGCGGTTCTGCACTTTTTCTCTTTGAGACCTTGGAGAAGTTTTTCAACGCCCACGTTCGGCTCGAGTTGGCGATACAGATCGCTAAAAATCGAAGAGGACAAACCTTTCAGGTGTGTGCATCTTTTTTTGAGCGCTTCGTGAAAGTCCAGGTTTCCTTCCATCGCTTCCCTGGTAACGGAAGCGACTTCTTCGTATACGCCCGCAAACCTTGCAAGTTCGTCGATCACTTCCTGACGGATCAACGTGGAATCCATATCGAACGCGAAAAAACTTTTCTCTTTCGGATTCAAGAGAGAATCGATCTGTAGCAGATCGGAATTTTTCTTTGCAAATAGCGCACGTAAGGCGATCAGTTCGGATGCTTCCAGCTTTCTTCCGACGTTCCATTCGATGCAGCTCCACTCACCTTGTGCGCGGATCGGAGCCGAAGAAAGCGAAAAGGTTTCCTCCGGTTTAAGGGATACGAATCCCCCGATTCCCAACAGGAGTTCCTTTCGAATTTCGTACGGATTTTGAGTCAGAATCAGAAGCACTGGAGAACCTGTTTTAGAGTGATTTATGAAACGATTAAAGATACGGCTGAAGGATCGGTTTTAATTTTTGAACCCAGATTTTATATGCATTTTCGTTCAAATGAATCTTGTCCTGTTCCAGCCAGAATTCCTGACGCAACGCCGGTCGATCCTTTTCCCGAAACCATTGCCAATTGTCCAAAAAGACTACATTTTTATAAGACTGAATGATGGAAACCCAAGACAAATTGATTACGGGAGAAATGCTATTTAAACTTTGTGTGCGAACCGGTGGAATTCCCAAAACGACAATTTTCGTATTCGGGAGGTCCTCGGTAAGCTTATCGAGAATTCTTACCAAATTGGATTCGATCCCATCCAAACATTTTCCCTGAATGAGATCGTTCCCTCCGATCTCAAGTACGATGGCCTTTGGGTTTAAAACGATTACGTCCTCTTCCAATCTTTCCAGAAGAAGTTCGGTCATGTCTCCGCCGATCCCGCGATTGACGGCGCCCGGAAATTCTCGGGTTAAAATTTCGTTGGGAAAAAGTTGAATCAATGAGTTTCCCACAAAGACTACGTTTGCGGTTTTGATTCTTTGGTTATCCTCGCGGTAAATGTTCCGCATCGTGGACCAAAGAGATCTGTATTGAGCGAATTTTTCGGAGGATCGGTAACCGACTCCAGCCCAACATTCAAAGTTAGAGCTGGAATAATCTGTGTATGATTTTTTAAAAAGAACGGAACAGGAAGAAAGAAAAAGAAGCAAGGAAAGAGCGGAGAAGTACCTTACCAAGGATCTATTACTGCTCCTGCGGTTCTTTCATGTGAAAACGTTTGTGCCAATCGGCGATCTGCGCTTGTAGATAATCCTCCGAATCGCAAATCCGGAACTCGATCGGGTTATTGGAGGCGGTATCAATGAGCTTCGCTTCGATATAACCGTTCTTCAGCTTATTGATTTCTATTTTATATTTCATCCATTAAACTCCAGTAATGTCAGATTTTTAGATTAACCCAGGCTTTCAACCGATTCTAAAAAAAACGAACTACTCTTTTTCACCTTAAAAAAGAATACTTCTTAGCTCCGACATTTCCATATAATTTTTCAAATTTTTTCTTCGGAGTTTTCAACTTCGATGCACATAACGTGTGTCTTGTTTTCAAAACCGAATTTTCCCGTTTCACCTAAGCACTGTTCTAAACGCCGTTTGCCTCCGTAAAATTCCTCGAAATACCGAACGAATCGGGAAACGCCGTGTAACAATTCTACATTGTCTTCAGACTCAATTTACTGAAAAAAAGTTGCTGGGAAAGCTTAAAAAATACCAAAATCCCGTTTTTTTGACGGTGAAAACCATCAGTCTTTTTTGAATTTGTACAGCTCGGGAAAGTTTTTCTCCGCATAGAGAGATTCGGTTTCCGAGTCCTCCGGTAAAATTCCTCCGTCCGCAAGTTCCGGTACAAAACCGGCGTCTCGAATCATAGAAATCGTTTCCGTCATTTCGGAGCCCTTCACGTTCAGATAACCCGCGGAGAACAAAGAGTTTGCGGCAAAAAGAGCTGTCGCAGAAAGACTTCTCAAGTGGCCTTCTCTTCCCGCAGCAATTCGGATCTCGGAGTCCGGATTCACCAATCGGAACAAAGAAAGAATTCTCACACAAAGTTCCGGAGTCAAAACGCTCGGATTTTTGATCGCATGTCCTTTGACGGGTATGAAAAAATTTACGGGAATAGAAATCACTCGAAAGGACTTGAGTTCAAACGCAACATCCACGATGTCGCGGAGAGTTTCTCCCATTCCTACGATGACCCCGCTGCACATTCCGATTCCGGCTTTGGAAACGGAACCTAAGGTTTCCGCTCTCTGTGCGTATGTATGCGTATCGCAAATTTCAGGATAATGATTTTCGGAAGTGTTCAGATTGTGATTGTAACGATCGAGCCCCGCCGCTTTCAGAAGCTGGGCCTTGTCTTCGTCCAAAAGGCCCGCGGAAAGACAAACCTTCATCCCGAGTTCGTCAGTGATTTTGCGGATCGTATTCGCAAGTCTTTCGGTGGTCGGGCGATTCGGTCCGGTTCCGGAAGTAACCATACAAAAACGATACGCTCCGTTTTCCTTGGCTTTGACCGCGTCCTCGTAGATTTCTTCCTCGGACTTCATCGGATATTCCTGAACTCCGGAGTTTGCATTCTTTCTTTGCGCGCAGTAGCCGCAATCTTCGGGACAATAGCCGTTTTTGATATTATCTAAGATATGAATTCGAACTTTGTTTCCGAAATAGCGATTTCTTTCCTGAAACGCTCTGTCTAAAACGGACGTCAAAGGAACGGAACCGTTTAGAATTTCGAACCCTTCTTCCTTTGTAATGACGCTCGGAACTTCGGAGAATATTTTTTCTGCTGTTTTGAGTGTTGCGGACATTCTTCAGACAGGTTCAAGGGAAGGAGTTTTCTTGAAAAGTCTATTTCCCGAGGGAAATTTCAGAGAGTGTTTCCCGAATCGCCGTGAATACTTTTTCCAGGGAAGAATCCGAAATGATATACGGAGGCGTAAGATAGATCACGTTCCCTAAGGGGCGAAGCACGACACCCTTCTCCAAAAACTTTTTCTTTAGAATTTTGTTTCCCGGATACGTGTAGCCGCTCTCGTTTCCCACCTCGAGTTCGAGAACTCCGACCGCACCCAACACGCGGCAATCCCGAATCGCGTTCGGAAATTCTTCCGCGATTTTTTTCAGTCCGATCTTCATCTTTGTTTCGAGGTTTCGAACCTGATCGATTCGATTCTCCTCTTGAAAGAGTTTTACGGAGGCAAGGGCCGCCGCACAAGCAATCGGATTTCCGGTCATGGTATGTCCGTGATAAAATCCCTTAGCCGGATCGGGAGTCACGAATGCGGAATGAATTCTTTCGGTCGTCAACGTCACGGCAACGGCGGCCGTTCCCGCGCTGAGACCCTTTGCCATCGCGACCAAATCCGGTTGTATATTCGCTTTTTGATATGCGAAAAGCGCGCCGGTTCTTCCGAAACCGGTAAACACCTCGTCGACCAACAACAAGGCTCCGAATCGTTTCGCGATGCGTTCGAGTTTTTGGAGAACTTCTTCCTTGTAAAAGATCATTCCGCCGGAACCGAAGATCAATGGTTCGAGCACGATACCTGCGATCGAATTCTGGTTTTCTTCCAAATACGATTCGACCGCGTTCACGCATTCCGCCGCGCAGGAATCGGGTTTTTTACCGACCGGGCAAAAGCTGCAATTCGGAGTCGGAAATTCTTTTGTGGGAAACAAAAGTCCGGCAAAGACCCGATTGAACACTGAATCCCCGCCCACGCTCATCGTTCCAATCGTATCTCCGTGGTAGGATGTATCAAACTTTATGAATGTCTTTCTCTGCGTTTCTCCGATGTTCCGGAAATACTGATACGCGAGTTTGATCATGATCTCCACCGCGGTCGAACCGTTGTCCGAATACAACACTCGTTGAAAAAGCCCGTCCGTGATTCGTAAAAGTTCGGTCGCGAGATTCTCGGCCGGTTCGTGCGTAAAACCCGCGAGTAGAACATGATCGAGCAGGTCCATCTGATCTTTAAGCGCCTGCAAAATCTTAGGATGATTGTGTCCGTGGATGCTCACCCACCAGGAAGAGATCGCGTCAATGTAAGAATTCCCCTTCTCGTCATACAGAAATTCTTCTCTTGCCCTTGCGATCTTTAAGGGAGAATCGGGTTCGAATTGAAGCGTGAATGGATACCAGATCATACGATGATTTTCTGAATCAGTTCGTCCGGATCGAACGCGGTCAAACATTCCTTTTGAAACCGTTCTCGGCTGATTCGTTCTTTCGATCGCAGAAAAAAGGTTCCAAGCGACGGAACGCCGCTCCATTCCGTAATCGTTCGGATATTGTCTTCGGTCGTTTTATCCGGAACTCCGAGAAAGTAAATCCCTTTCAGATCGATCTTTCGAGTTTGAATCGCTTCCAAGGTAAGAAGCGTATGATTGATCGTTCCCAAAGAAACGGACGCCGCCAAGATCAACGGGATTTCGGATTGCCGGATGAGTTCTATCGTAAGAATTTTTCGAGTCAGAGGAACCAACAGACCGCCCGCGGCCTCGACCACGATTCGTTGATCCCGAATGCTGTAGAGATGTCTGGAAAGTTCGTCCGTATCGATTTCGATTCCTTCCAATTCGGATGCGTAATGAGGCGATCCAGCAAACGCAAAGGAATAATAATTCTGTAAAAAGAAACTTTCATGAAGTCCGCTCAGATTCATTACGGTGACACGATCGCTGTCGTCTCCGGTTTGTACGGGTTTGAAATACTTGAGTCCCAAGGACCGGCCGTATTTCCCGAGAATGAGAGAACTGAGCAAGGTTTTCCCCACATCGGTTCCCGTTGCTCCGATAAAAATCGCCATCAAAACTCCGGCAAAAGAGAAATCAATTTCTCTAATGTAGCATCGGTCGTATCCGAATGAATGCTGATCCGAAGACGAGGTACGTCCACAGTAGGAGGTCGAATCGCTTTTACGTGAAGTCCGTTCTTTCTACAACCCTCCGCAGCGTTCAAAACGGATTCTTCCGAAGGAAAAAGAACCGGAACGATCTGCGATCGGGAAGAAGTCTTCGGATACTGTTTCACGTTCAGAAGTTCTCTAAATCGTGCGGCTTTTTCCAAAAGACTTGTTCGTTCCGATTCCATCGATTGTACGAGAGCGACGGAAGTCGGAACCGCATGCGCGATCGCAGGCATAGGCGCCGTAGAATAGATGAACGTTCGCATCTTGTTGATCAGAAACTCTTTTCCGATTCGGGAGGTTCCGATCCAGGCGCCTTCGAGTCCTAAGGATTTACCGGCCGTAAACGTGATAAAATCGGCTTCTTGAATTTTATCTTTTCCTAATATTTGAGCAACCCGCCCTTCTCCCTTTTTTCCAAACACGCCGATCCCGTGTGCGTCGTCCAAAACCAAAGTGGCTTCGTATCGATTCTTCAAATATACGAGATCTTCGATCGGAGCCAAATCTCCGTCCATACTGAATACGGTTTCGCTTACGATGATTTTTTCTTTTCGTTTGGATTTCCGGAGAAGTTCTTCCAGATGATTCAGGTTTAGGTGTTTATAATACGTTTTTTCGGCGCCGGACAAACGGACTCCGTCCAGGATCGAAGCGTGATTGAGACGGTCCGTAAAAATTTCAGTCTTTGCGTTTGCGATACAGGAAAGAAGTCCTAAATTGGCCGCGTATCCATTGGCGACCCACAGAGAGGTTTCGGTTCCGATCCAATCCGAACACGCTTCTTCCGCCGCTTCGAACGAATCCCTGTGTCCGCTGACCAAACGAGAAGCCCCCGATCCGGCTCCGTACAAGTCCAGACCTTCTTTGATGCTTTGAATCAGTTTCGGATGTTTGGTAAGAGCAAGATAATCGTTGGAGGATAAATCCACCCCGGAAGGAACTTCCAGGGTCCGAAAGAGGAAATCCCTTTTCAGGGATTCCAAAACGGAAGAGGCTTTTTGAATGAACGTCGATGAATCCAGGTTCAAAAAACCTCTCTTTGAAATTTAGAGCATTTCCTTCACTTCGTTTCTTTCGGAAACGAGTTCGTCGTGAGTGATCTTGAACTTCTCTTTTGCAAAGTCGTTCAAAGGAAGACCTTGGATGATCTCCACTTTTTTTCCATCGGACTTCAAAGGAAATCCGAAGATCAATCCTTTTTCAGCGCCGTAAGAACCGTCGGAAACGATCGCCGCAGAGAAAGCGTCTCCTGGAGCGGTCGGAGTGATGATTCCGCGAACCGTGTCTACGACTCCGTTCGCAGCGCTCGCCGCAGAAGATGCTCCTCTTGCTTTGATGATCTCCGCTCCTCTTTGCTGAACGTTCTTGATAAAATCTCCCTTGAGCCATTCGTGATCGGAGATCACGTCGGTCACAGGTTTACCCGAAATCTTTGCGTTATAAAAATCAGGATATTGAGTGGAAGAATGGTTTCCCCAGATTCCAAGATGAGTCACTTCTTTCACGGGAACTCCCGCTTTGGAAGCAAGCTGAGATTTCGCTCTGTTCTCATCCAGTTTTGTCATCGCGAACCAACGATCCTGTGGAACACCTTTTGCATTGTTCATCGCAATCAAGCAGTTGGTGTTACAAGGGTTTCCTACGACGAGAACTCTTACGTCGGAAGCGGCGTTCTTTTCGATCGCCTTTCCTTGGTTGACGAAAATTCCACCGTTGATTTTGAGAAGATCCCCTCTTTCCATTCCCGCTTTTCTAGGAACCGAGCCGACTAACAACGCCCAGTTGATGTCCTTGAATGCTGTATCCAAATCGGAAGAGACGGTCACTTTTTGAAGCAGAGGAAACGCACAGTCCTCTAATTCCATAATTACACCCTTTGCCGCGGGAAGCGCAGCTTCCAATTCAAGCATCTGGATTTCCACTGCCGTGTCCGCGCCGAACATTTGTCCGGAAGCGATTCTAAAAAGAAGGGAATATCCGATTTGTCCCGCAGCGCCTGTAACAGCGACCTTCACTGTCTTACTCATATTTGGCTGACTCCTAATTTCTGATTTTAATTTTTAAGTTCCTGATCGATCACTTTGGTAAAGGCTTCTATCGGTTGAGCGCCTTCCACCATAATACCGTTGATAAAGAAAGCGGGAGTTCCGCTAACTCCGTATTTTTCCCCTTCCGCCATATCTTCTTCCACTTCTTTACGAACCTTTGCGTCGTTCACGCATTGACTGAAAGCCTTCATATCCAAACCCGTTCCTCTCGCAAGATCCAGAACGCGTTCCTTCGGAAGATTTCCTGAATTGTTAAAAAGAACGTTGAAGAATTCCCAATACTTTCCTTGAGGACTCGCGCAGTTTGCGGCGATATGTGCGAACATCGCGTTCGGATGAAAGGAAAGAGGATAATCGCGGAACACCCAGCGGATCTGATCCTTATACTTCGCTCTCAGCTGAACGTTTACGTCCTGACTTCTTTTGCAAAAAGGACATTCGAAATCCGAAAACTCTACGATCGTAACCTTCGCTTTTTCCGGACCGATGGACGGATTGTTTCCGGTAAGAATCTCGTCTCGGAGAGGAGGTAGTTCCTTCACCTTTACGGAAATATTGTATTCGTTGCGGAGTTGTCCGAAGAGCGAATTTCTAAGTTCTTCTTTCTTTTGAGAGACGAGATGATTTTCGATTTCGGTCTTTACTTGATCGAAGGACTTTCCTTTCAGAGCGGGAGAATTCTTATACTGATCGTAGATTGCGCGCATTTCCGCGAGGCTCGGAGCCGGAACGGAAGGCTCCAGCAATTCCTTTTCGGAAACGTTACGCTCCTTTGCAGCCAATGAAACCACCTTCTTGCTCGCAAACTCGGAAAGAACCCGGTACAAACGATCGTTCGTCTCTGCGTAGAACTTACGGGCGATTCTAGGATTCTCTTTTTCAACGTCTTTGATCGTATAATTCTTACCTTTGATTTCGGCTATCCCATCCGGAGAAAAATAGGAAATCAAAGGGAGAATCGTAAACGCGATGTAGATTAAAAATGCGGCGGAAAGTATGAGCAAAGGTCTGGATTCCTTCGCTTTAAGCTTATCGATTATGTCTTGCATGGAAAAGATTCTCCCAGTGGTTCAAAAAACGGCGATGCAGTTTCCCTACTTGCCAGCTTAGAAACGTCGGGCGGGCTGGCAAACGATAAATTCGGGCCTTTGCTTGGCATTCACTCCCGAAATCCGATTGAAGTAAACGGAAGAATTAGATCGAAAACCGCGGCACTTTTGGAAAAAAATCCGAAAAAAAACTAAAGTGAATCCTCTATTACCGATAGTTTTAATAGAGAAGCTTCGGATTTCCGACAGGGGTCCGAGCTGGAGAACAAGGAGGTTCGGGTTTATGAATGTGACCGGATTAACGATTCAACCATTTTCGTTTTCCTGGCCCCAGCCTGACGAACGATCGAGAACGCAACCCGTAGGAAAGCGTTCTGCCGAGTTAGAGAGCGAGACGTTGCGGTCAGAGCCGGTAACGATCGAAAAACGGATTCCGGAAAAGGATGTCGTCGGTTCGGAGTCGATCCAACAAAAACGATCCGGAACCCAAAAGAGCGAAGTCGATCCGGAAGAGCTTGTCATGAAACCTTCCCCGGTTTCTTTGGAAGAAAGAATGAATCAAGTCATCAGTCCGGAACAGATGAAGAACCTTCTTTCCATGATGGTGCGCTCCAGAATGAGCGAAAACGCGACCGACCACAAAATCGATGTAAGGCGATAGAGAAGAAGCGGTTTTGTTTTTGACTCTCGCACTCATTTATACGGTCGGTTTAGATATTATACTGATCTTTGCCGGTCTGGGCGCCTTTGCCGGACTGGCCTTCCTTTTTTTTCAGGAAGTGATTTATCCCGCCATAAAAAAAGGAAGCGCCGGAGCGGGAACTCCTCCCGAAGAGGGCGATCGTTTCGTTTTGGTCGTTTCCGAAAGTCAAAGAAACGTCCGATTCAGCGTAGGACAAACCTCGGGAGAGATCCGCACCTATTGCAACGCGATCTCCGACAATCATCTCGTATTCAACATCAAAAAAGCGAAGGACTCGGAAGACTACGAAATCCAGATCCTCAAAAATTCTCCCGTACTCTTCAAACCTCCCGCAATGCCGACCTTTTCCAAAATGGAATCCACAGAAAAACTGGATAGTTACGAAATCATCGGTAAAAGCGCCGACTTTCGAATTTCGGATAAGGTAACGAAAGAAAGGATGACTCAGTATTTCGAGATTCGTCTTTCCTCCGAGTTTTTTATCAACAACTTCGGCAAGGAAAGAATGAGATTCATCTTTACGATCGCGAAAATTCATCCCGGTCTCAACCGAAGAACCCCGATCAAAAAAGGACTTTACGCTTTCGGAAAAGAGGAAAGGGAAGAAGCGGAGGAGTAAAACGAAATCGCGCGGAAGCTTCCGTCGCAGCAAACGATTTCGATTTTTACAAAATTCAAATATTAGGAAATTTTAATTTCTTTGACCGACTCGGAAACCCCGTCCTCTTCCACCTTTAAGGAAAGAATCTGACAATTAAAATGGGTCTTTGCGGTAAACTCCGCCAGTTTTTCGCGCAGAATCTTTTCGACGCGCACAGCCTTGCTTCTTTCCGAAAACAAAAGAACTGAAGGACCGCTGCCCGAAAGAGAATAACCGATGAGATTCTTTTCCGCTTCCTTTAAAAACGGATTGAGCGCAAATTCGGAATGCATTCGATACGGTGTGTGAACCCGATCCTCCAGCGCAAGCTTCAAAAGATTGACCTTCCCCGAATCCAAAAACTCCATCCAGGTCGCGATCCGGCTCATATTGAAGATCACGTCTTCCGTCGAATACGAACTCGGTAAAGTTTTGCGGGATTGATGCGTGGAAGTTTCGAGATCGGGGACGATTAGAAAACAACGGACCTTTTTAGGAAATTTCTTTTTGACGTATTCCAGTCGTTCCCCGTTGAAATACGCGAATACGAAACCGCCTAAATACGCAGGAATCGTATTGTCCGGATGTCCTTCGATTTGCCCGAGATGAAACAGAAATTCGTTTTCTTTCGGAAGAGAAATCTTCGGAAAGAAATGTTTGTGTGCGAATCGCGCGGCGCAGACTCCGGCGACAGCGGCGCTCGCGCTCGAACCCAAACCGCCTTTCATCGGAAGATTCAGATCCATATGTAAAGAATACGGAACGGGTTCTTGTCCCGGAAGAAATTTTCGAAAGTAGGATTGATACGAAGAAAGAACCATGTCTTCGTCCGGAGCGAACGGCAAAACATCCATTCCCTTGACGGAAGTTTTGAATTCTTTCTCCGCGCGAAATTGAAACTGAAATCGGTTGTAGATTCGAAACGCGAGACCGAATAGATCGAAACCCGGACCCAAATTGGCCGAGGTTCCGGGAACTCGAATGGAATATTGTCGAATCGAAGTCATATCGCGGATCGATGCGTCTTACGGAGACGATCGTAAAAATTACGACCAGAATTTCTCTCCAAATCAAATCGTCATTTGATTTTCGATTTCCGGAATTCGATTTTCAAAATTCGAGTTCCGAACTCCGATTTCCTTTGTTTTGTGTCGCTAAATTCTGCATTTGAAAAAGAGTTTTCTCGTTCGTGTTCCGGCCCATTCTGTCGGATATGCACTTTTCCATTTTAGATCTGATCGTTCTTTTATCGTACGTCGTCTTGGTTCTTTTTTCGGGATGGTTCACTTCCAGAAAGAAGGATAAGGATTCTTCTTCTTACTTTCTTGCGGGAAGAGAACTGTCCTGGATTCCACTCAGTTTTTCGATCGTCGCAACCGAAACTTCCACGCTTACCTTTTTGAATATTCCTGGTTTGAGTTACTCCGGCAATCTCACCTTTCTCGGACTCGGATTGGGTTTCGTTTTGGGGAGAATCCTCGTCGCACAATGGTTTATCCCGATGTATTATCAATCCGGCTTTATCTCGGTGTACGAATGGGTGGGAATCCGTTACGGAAAAGTTTCCCAGAAAACGGTTACCTTCTTGTTCAAGCTCACGCGAATCTTAGGAGACGGAGTAAGAATGTACGCGTCCGCGATTCCGGTCGCGATTCTTTTGGAAGTATTTTTAAAACAATATTCCTCGATAGAAGCGGAAACTCTGCACGTAGAAATTTTAAGTCTTCTTTTGATTTCGGCGATTACGATTCTTTATACGGTTCAAGGCGGATTTCGTTCGGTGGTTTGGGTGGATTCGTTGCAATTTCTGATTTATGTTGCCGGAGGAATCTTCGCGCTTTTTTATCTGAGTTCCCTTTTAATCGACAGAGGATTCGACGTTGTAAGTCTCGCAACCCGGGCAAACGAAGCAAACAAGCTGCGGATTTTCGAATGGAGTGAATTCTCCTCTCCGTATTTTTTACCTACCGCGATCGTTGGCGGAATTCTTTTGACGTTGGGAACGCACGGAGTCGATCAGATGTTCGTACAACGAGTTCTTGCGTGCCGTTCCGAATCGGATGCGAAGAAAGCGATGATTTCATCGGGTATTTTCGTTTTTTTCCAATTCGTATTATTTTTGAGCATCGGGATTCTATTATATTTTTATTATGAAGGTTCGAACCTTCCCAAGGATAAAGTCTTTTCCAAGTTCATTCTCGAAGAAGTGCCTTCCCCGATCACCGGTTTTTTACTTGCGGCGATCTTGGCTTCCGCAATGTCCACACTTTCCAGCTCGATCAACTCGCTTTCGTTGACAACCAAGGTGGATCTCGGATTTGAAAAATTCGGTTCGGGCACGTTGAGTCTGTTCTGGGGAATGGTTCTTTTGTTGAGTTCGTTGCTCCCTCTCTTTTTAACGACCGGCAAAACGGGACTTGTGGAGTTGGGACTTTCGATCGCATCCTACACGGTCGGTCCGATCATAGCGGTCTTTCTCAGCGGAAGAATATCAACTTTTTCGTATATGCAGAATTTAAAGGATAAAAACGCGTCCTTTGCGATCGGACTGACTCCCGTAATCACCTTAGCCTTCGGAAAATCGACGGGTTTCGGATTCACTCTTTTGGTTCCTTTCGGAATCGGAACCTGCCTTTTGATCGGACTTATTCTATTGCAAATTCAGAATCCTCGGACTTCTCCAAAATAGATTCCACGATTCTTCGGAACTCGGCCGCTTTGGTGTAGTGCATGTAATGGTCTCCGTTCGGGATTTCGTAAAACTTCGAATTCGGAAAGAATGAACGAGCCGTAAGACGATCCTCTTTACGAAAAAAATCCGAAATTCCGCCGGTGATAAAGTAGGTTTGTTGCCGGTAGGGTCGATTCGCATAACGCGCGAAAAAATCCTGTAAGAGACGGGGCGACCCGGCGATTCCTTCCACGTTGAGTTTCCAACGATAACCGCCCTCTTCCCTGCGTTCCAGATTCATTTCCAAAAAATTCCGAACGAACGCATCCGGAAGAATTTTCGTCAAGGCCGCGTCGATTTCCTGTCTGGAATTGAATCCGGAAACGTCGGTCCGCAAACAGGCCATTTCGCTTTCATAGTGAAACGGATAATCCTTCGGCGCGATGTCCTCGATCAATAAGATGGATGGAATATTCGGATTCTTTAATGCAAATCCCATTGAAACCAGCCCGCCCATGGAATGCCCTAGAATCGCCGGATTTTCGATTCCGTTCTTCACGATCCAGACCTCCAAATCCTCCACCATCGAAGCGAGGGAATGTTCGGGAGAATGAGGAGAATCCCCGTGGTTTCGAAGATCCATCAAATACACGTCGGAATAACGACTTAGAAAATCGCCGACGCTCAGCCAGTTTTTGGAAGAACCGAAGAGTCCGTGTAAAACGAGGATCGGTCCGCAAACCGGAGAAAGAAATCTCTCGTTTCGAAATTCTATCTTGCGTGAATGGAGATCTACTGTAGACATTCTTTTTGGATGATCTTTAGATATTGATGATACTTTTTGCCGTAACGATACGGAAGGGATTGCAGATCTTTGCGAAAGGATTCGTAGATTTCCTTTCGGGTATCCGGCTTTTCGTTTCCGCATTGTATCGTTTCCGGGTCCTTGGTCAAGGATTCGAACCGTTTGGAAATCTGGCTCGCAAACACGGTCGCATAGTTTCCGTTCGGATTGAGTTGCAGATAACGGATTCTTCGTTTTCTTTCATCGCCGATAAAACAGAAAACATCCCGTTTGCAGTTTAATTCCGGAGTATGTTTCACACCCAAAAACGCGGCAAAATCTCCCGGACCTTTGTCCCTGAATTCTTCACCGATCTTCCAAAAAACTTCCGGGTTGATTTTGGCGGGTTTTCCTCTTTCACCGGGAATGATTTCACCGGGAACTTTGGAAAGATAATCCTGGAGTTTGGATTCTTTTCGTTTGCTTTCGCCTTCTTGCAGAATTTCTAAGATTCGCACCAAAACGACCGCTCTTCTGATTTTTAAATAAAGATATTCGTCTCCGTGATAGATTCCGTTTTCTTCCAGAGAACTTAAATACTGATAAACCGATTCGAGTTCGGTCAGTCCCGTATGAGTCGAATACAACATTCGATCGATGGAACGAAGGATGATTTTGTAAGCTCCTCTTTCTTCCATATCGAAGAGGAATTGAGTTTCGGCCCAACCGCTTAAGCCAGTGGCGTCGGAAACAAAACGAAACCCTCGGTCGTGTTTCCCGTTATGCTTTTCGTTTTTACTTTGTACGATTTCCCCGAAACCGAACCTGCGTAAAATTTCGGACTTCTTATCGGGGAAGAGATAGAGAGGAGAATTCGGTTTTAAAACCAGCCAATCCCCTCCCTGGACTTGGGTAAACGCAGTGAAGACAAATAGGATCAGAACGATCCGTTTCATCGATTACTTGCTCAAGTCCCCGATCATTTGTGCGATTCGTTCTACTCCGCGCTGGATATCCTTTTCTCCCATCGCATAGGAAAGCCTAAGAGCCTGATCTTCTCCGAAAGCGATTCCGGGAACCGCGGCTACTTTATACTTTTCTAATAGAACGTTGCAGAAAATCTTACTCAAAGAAGTTTCAGAAGTTTCTTTTTTGAGCTTTTCGAAACCGGGCGTTTTGTAAACGTCCGTCAAATACGGAAACACGTAGAATGCGCCTTGCGGGTTGTTGCACTTCACGCCGGGAATCGCGTTCAATTGAGCGACGATGAGATTCCTTCTTACTTCGAAAGCCTTTCTCATTTCTTCCACACAAGCCTGATCTCCCCCGATCGCAGCCTGAGCGGCCGCTTGGGAAATCGAAGACGGATTGGAAGTGGACTGACTCTGGATCGTTTCCATGTTTTTAACGATGCTCAAATCCCCCGCTCCGTATCCGATTCTCCAGCCGGTCATCGCGTAGGTTTTGGAAACCCCGTTGATGACAAAGGTCAGTTTTTTGAGTTCGGGAGAAACCATCGCTAGATTGGAAAAGGAAAATCCGTCATAAACGATCTTCTCGTAGATATCGTCGCTCATCACTTGGATTCCGGCGGCGAGAACGACTTCTGCAAGCGCTTCCAAATCCTTTTTGGAATATCCCGCTCCCGTCGGATTCGAGGGAGAATTCAGGATCAGACATTTTGTCTTAGGAGTGATCGCCTTCTTCAATTGCTCGGGAGTGATTTGAAAATTACTTTCGGGAGCGGTCGTAACGATCACGGGAACACCTTCCGCGAGGCGAACGATGTCCGCATAACTCACCCAATACGGAGCGGGAATGATGACCTCGTCTCCCGCGTTGAGGGTCGCAAGAAAGTAGTTGTAGATGACCTGCTTTCCTCCTGTTCCGATGATCACTTGATTCTTATCGTAATCGAGTCCGTTGTCCCGTTTGAATTTCGTGACGATCGCCTCTTTGAGTTCCACCGTTCCGGAAACAGCCGTGTAACGCGTCATTCCCTTATCGATCGCCTGTTTTGCGGCATCTCTAATATGGGACGGGGTTTCGAAATCGGGTTCGCCGGCTCCGAAACTTACAATGTCTTCTCCCTTTTTTTTCAACTCGTTCGCCTTTGCGGTGATTACGAGTGTTGGAGAAGGCTCGATGACGTTCAGCCTCTTTGCGCTGAGATCCATGCTGTTCCTCTTTGAATGTTTTTAACTTCTAATATTCGGTCGTCTCTTTGAACCATTCCGAAGAACGTTAGACGTTGTTCAGCTGCAGCTGAGCCAATTCTTCCTGAGCTTCGCGGAATTGATCCAAAGTATAAATTTCGTATTCGTATCCCTGTTCGGTAAGAAACAACTGGCGGTTCTGTCCGAATCGCTCCTCGTTGGTATCTCTCGAAATGAGAGAATAGAATACGGCCGTGTTATCGTGTCCTTTCGGTCTGAGGATTCGTCCCAATCTTTGAGCTTCTTCCTGTCTGGAACCGAACGTTCCCGAAACCTGGATCGCGATGTTCGCGTCGGGAAGGTCGATCGAAAAGTTCGCAACCTTACTCACGACGAGAGATTTGATCTTTCCGGAACGGAACGCATCGTATAGAGTCTGTCTTTCCGGAAGCGGGGTTTTACCGGTAATCAGAGGAATATTAAACTTCTTTGATATTTCTTCCAACTGATTGATGTATTGTCCGATCACAAGCAGATGCGACTCGGAGTGTTTTTTCATGATGAGATCGATCGCCTTCATCTTTTCCGGATTTTCGGAGGCAAGTCTGAACTTTTCACGGTCGTCCGCAATGGAATACTTCAAACGCAGATCGTCTTCCATATTGACTCGGATTTCCTTACACTTCGCTTCCGCGATCCAAGACTTGCTTTCCAGTTCCTTCCAAGGAACGTCGTATTTTTTCGGTCCGATCAGCGAGAACACATCCTCTTCCAAACCGTCCTCGCGCACGAGCGTTGCGGTTAGGCCGAGTCTTCTTTTTGCCTGAAGTTCGGAAGTCATACGGAAAACCGGAGCGGGAAGCAAGTGAACCTCATCGTAAACGATCAAACCCCAGTTGTTCGCGCTGAAAAGATGGAAGTGGGTAAAATCCCCTCCCTTCTTCTTTCTATGTGTAAGAATGTTATAAGTCGCGATCGTGATCGGACGGATCTCTTTGACTTCGCCGGAATATTCGCCGATATCCTCGGGAGGAATGTCGGTTTTATCGAGAATTTCATTTCTCCATTGGCGGATGGAAAGAGTGTTCGTAACGAGAATCAAAGTTTCCGCGCCTACAATCTGCATTACGCCGATCCCTACGATGGTTTTCCCCGCACCGCAAGGAAGAACCACTACGCCGGAACCGCCTTCGTTACCGCCGCCCGCGTGAAATACTTCCACACAAGCCCGTTGGTAATCGCGCATTCCGAACTTTTTACCGCTGATGCTCTCCGGTCTTAGATTAAAACCGTATTTGTTTCCTTCGTCGTAGCCCGCGAGATCTTCCACGGGGAAACCGATTTTAATCAAGGCTTGTTTGATATGACCGCGGTATTCTTTTTTGATATAAATCTTATCGGGGAATGTAGTTTCGATGAACGGTTGAACCGCTCTGTGATTTCCGATTTCCTGAAGAAATCCTTTTTCATTCGAGATGATTGCGAGTTCTCCGGATTCTTCCTTAACGAGTTTTACTTTTCCGTAACGACTGATCTGTTCGCGGATTTCGTTTACGATGTTCTTGGGAACGGAGTATCGGGAGAATTTTTCCAGACATTCCACGATTTCGTCCGCGGTCATCTTGATCGACGCGGCGTTCCAAAGGGAAAGCGGGGAAATTCTATACGTATGAAGGTATTCCGGACTTTTTTCTAATTCGGCAAATTTGGAAACGATGCTCTGACAGGCTTCAAACTCGGGGTTATCGACCTCCAAAAGCATAGTTTTATCACTCTGAACGATTAAGGGTTTGCTCATTTGTGTCTGGTTTCCTGTTTGTTTAGACTGAAAATCGACCCCTTTCTGTCAAGAAGAATGCAAATGATGGGCTCTTTTCGTTCAACGGGACAAAATACGAAGAACGAAGCATGCGAAAAAGCGATCGATTTCGCGAAAGTTCTAAGAAAGAATCACAACCCGGAAAGCAGAATTTGAAAACTTCCGCTCTTTTCTTCCGCCGGTCGGAGAGTCGTCAAAGAAAAACCGTTTCGAACCGCGTTCCCCGGCGCGCTCATCGGTTCGATCGCGATTCTATTTTCTGAGAAGTTCGTATAAATTTGAAAATACGAAAGCCGTATCTCGTCTTCCTGGAACGCGTTCGCTTGAACGCATACTTGGTACGAATCTTCAGGAACCTGAAGCGTCACCCATGCGTCTTTTCCGTAAAACAAAGAATCCAACGCGGGAACCTTCTCCAATGAGAATCGATCCGTTTCAAAACCGTAGATGGGATAGACCGGAGTCAGATCTTCTTGTAAAGGAATCTGTTTCACAAGGTTAGACCGAAGAATACAAGGCAGTTGCGAAGAATTCATTCGAAAATACGGATGATACCCGTAGCAGAATCGAAACGGATCCTCGGTTCGATTTTTAAAACTCGTTCGAAGCGTAAGAACTTCTTTTCCGAAAATGGATTCGAGAGAATATTCTTCGTGTATCAAAATCTTTGCTAAATCGAAATCGCGAACGGAATCGTCGGGAATCAACTCGAACCGAATCCTTCGTTCGGATCGTTCGACGACCTTTCGTTCCCAAGCGTATGCGAGTCCGTGAGAAGGATAACCGTTTGCGTCTTTGCTCCCGATTTCGGCGAGAGAAATCCAATCTTCTCCCAGTCGAATCGAATCGCCCGTATGCCGATTGACCCAGGGAAACATCAGATACGAACCGGAACGAAAGAAATGGTCCTTCTTCTCATAACCGGAAATGATTTCGAACTCTTTGTCTTGATCCGGGTGTTTCCAAGTCCAGGAAAGAATTTGATTTCCCGATTCGGTGAACTTCAACCGGGAACGTTTGCTGAAAATTTCCTTCACGCGCGCAAGCCTGGCGAAAACGGTTCAGATTTCCAGCGAATTTAGATCCGTTTTTAAAACGTTTAGGTCTTAGGAAAGGAATTGAAAGCCTGCTTTCTTAGAGGAAACTGACGATTCCAGAGGAGAATTTCTTTGAAACACTCGATTCTAACTTGGACAACCTCCGTATTCCTCGGTTTGGTTCTTACAAACTGCTATATTCCGGTCAACGCAAACTTAGGCGGACCGGGAAAGTCCGCCGAACTCAGAGAGAAACTTCTTTCCGGTAGACAGGAAGACAAGATTCTCATCGTGCCGATCGACGGCGTGATCAGCGACGAAGGCGAAAAGACCTTCTTCGGCGGACAAGAAGATTCGATCTTGGCGGGAGTCAAAAAACAACTCGAACTCGCGGAACTTGATCCTGAAATCAAAGCGGTCATCTTAAAGATCAATTCACCCGGAGGCTCCGTTACGGCGAGCGACATTCTCTACAGAGAAATTCTTCAGTTCAAAACCAAAAAGAAAATCCCCGTAGTCGCGCTCTTTATGGATACGGCGGCAAGCGGAGCGTATTATATTTCCATGGCTGCCGATCTCGTGATCGCACACCCGACTTCCGTAACCGGTTCGATCGGAGTCATTCTTTCGGGAATCAACGTAAAGGAAGGTTTGGATAAACTCGGAATCAAGGATCAATCGATCCGTTCCGGCGGAAACAAAACGATCGGTTCTCCTTTGGAAGACCTTTCTCCCGAACAAAGAAAACTTCTTCAGTCGATCGTGGACGATCTTTACGAAAAGTTTTTCGAAGTCGTGAAAAACGGAAGACCCGGAAAAAACGCGTCGGAACTCCGTAAGATCGCGGACGGAAGAATTTTCACCGCGTCCCAAGCGCTGCATCACGGACTGATCGACAAGATCGGTTATTTCGACAACGCAGTTCAAGAGACGATGTCGCTTCCGAATTACAAAAAAACTCCGGGAAACACGAATCCTAGAATCATCTATTATTCTCAAAGCACGGATAAGAGAACGAACTTTTATCAGGTTCAATCTCCCGAGTTAAGACCGGATTCGCCGATCTCTAAAATTTTAGGAACGGGAAGACAGGTTCGTTTTCTATATCTCTGGTCCTATTAAGGTTTATTAGAAATTTAGAATCCACTTTCCGGTATATAGATGTTATTCAATTCGTTACCTTTTCTCTTTTTATTTTTAGTCACGTATCTGATCTATTGGAACGTAAACGGACCTTCTAAAAAAAAGGTCCTTCTCGTTTCTTCGATCGTATTCTACGGTTATTCTCATATCGCCTTTTTGGTTCACTTCCTTCTCGTCATCGGAGTCAATTACTACTTCTCCCTTAAACTCTGGGAAAAAAAGGAAAAGGGAGAATCCACAAACTCCCTTCTGAAATGGGTAATCGTTTTGAACGCGGTCAATCTCGCATTCTTCAAATATTACTATTTCGTAATGGATTCCCTGAGTTCGATCACGGGTATGGAACTCTGGCAAAAATTAGGGACTTCCGTCGAGATCCTGCTTCCGCTTGCGATCAGTTTTTATACGTTTCAATTGATCGCTCTCCAAGTGGACATCCATCGGGGATTGATTCCGCAAAGGATCGCCGGAAACGACTACTTCCTTTTTATTCTCTTTTTCCCCCAATTGATCGCCGGACCGATCATGAGATCCACGGACTTTTTGCCGAAACTCGATCATCCTGAAATCGACAAAAACAGAATGATCCAAGGGATCTTTTTGCTGATCTTCGGTTTGTTTAAAAAATCGGTTCTCGCGGATTCGATCGCCGGAATCATAACTCCCTTATACGGAGAACCCGGTCAATACCACGCCGCTTCGATTTACATCGCGATGTTCGGATTCGCATGTCAGGTTTATTGCGACTTTTCCGGTTATACCGACATCGCTCGCGGTTCCGCATTCTTACTCGGCTACGATATTCCGGAAAACTTCCGAGGGCCGTTCTTGTCCTTTTCTTTCCGCGAGTTCTGGGGGCGGTGGCACGTAACGTTGTCCACTTGGCTTCGAGATTATATTTACATCCCGCTCGGAGGGAGCAGAAAGGGAGAATTCAGATCTCAGTGGAACATGTTTCTTACGATGTGTTTGGGCGGTCTCTGGCACGGAGCGAACATCGCCTTCGTTCTATGGGGAGCCTATCTCGGTTTGATCCTCGCCTTGGAACGATTTTTAGAACCGAGACCGACACCGGGAGCGACTAACGTTTCCCCGTCGAAAACAACTCGAATCGTGCGGACTTTTATCACCGTAAACTTATTCGCGTTTTCCGGTTTGTTCTTTCGAGGAGGTTCCGCAGGAAAGAACGCGGTTCCATTTATGCTCGATCTATTGAGCGGCTATAAGAATATCTTTACCGGCAAAATACTTCCTCGTTGGGAAGAACTTCTGCTCTTCATTCTCCTGACCTTGGGTTTGAACGTGTTTCAATACTTTCCGCAAGCCTTGGAAAAAGTCGAAAAACGTTGGATGGTTCTCATTCCGGTTCTCAGCGTCATTCTGCTCTTGCTTTTGGGAGTATTCGGAGACGGCGGCGGAGAATTTATTTACTTTCAGTTTTAGAACTCTCCGATAGGAAAAGAAGGCGTTTCGCGTCAAAGGAGGATTGCATGAACCGTTACCGATTCTCCTTACGCGTGTTCCGATTCCTTTCCTTTGTTTTTCTTTTTACGCTTTCCTGCGGCGCTCCTGGATGGATCCGACAACTTCCTCCCGATTCATCCGATTCGATTCCCACTACCGGTTCCGCAAAAATTCCGGGAGGAATGTATGTTCGCAATCGGCCGGAACGGTCTCACCGCAATACTCTCTTTTACAAAAATACGGTTCAGGAAAGAATTTTCCTAAATCCGGAGGACCGTAGTTTTGAGAAGTCGATGCGCCGCGAAGTCAAGGACGTAAACGAATACACGACGCATATCGTAAGCGGAAAAGGAAGTTATTCCGTTTCGGGTAACTGGGTCTTATTGGAAACGACGGAAAAAGGGGAAACCTTCTTTCAAGGAAACGGAGAAGCGTTCGAGATCGAATATCTTCCGTTTAACCATAAATTGTTGTATCACTATGATTCTTCCACGAAAACTCTCGTCCCATTATTGTATGAATCGGGATATACCGAAAAGAATTACGGACTCTTGGACGGGATCAGCAAACCGTATTTAGAGGATCGTTATTTTCAGATCGCAAGACGGAATTTCCTGAAAAAAGAATATCAGTTTCACGCATACTTTCACAAACCATGAAGTTATCCGAATATATCAAAAGTTACTTTCAAAGAGTCGGATGGCTTCTACCGAGCGCGAATCTGCTTTGTATAGGTGCGGCCGTCGCGTTCATCCAGAACTCCCCTTTTTCTCTCAAAGAGAAAATCCTGCTCTACTTCGCGGCGATCGGAGTTCTTTATTTAGTAAATTACGTTTCTTTCATATTCTTTCTGACAAAGAAGATTCTTCCGGGCGAGGAAGTCCGCGGAAGAATCATGAAGCGGTACCGCAAAGGCGACGATCGAATGCAGAGTTATCTGTTTCCTCTTCCGGTCGACGACGGAAACTACGAGATCTACGGCCGAACCCTCACCTACAATCCGATCGGCGGTGACTTCTATAATTTTTTGACCGATTCTCGGGGAAATTATTGGATCGGGATCGGGGATTCCGTCGGTCACGGTTATCTCGCAGGACTATTCAGCATGATGATCTTTCAAAAAATGTCCCTCTTCGTTCGAAGCGATTCGACTCCGCACGAAACCATAGAAAGAATCAACGAAGACCTTCTCAAACGAACGCAGCAAAACCCGACGATCAATCAGAGTTTATACGCGACCTTTCTGCTCATCAAGGCGGATCAACAAGGAAACGTGCAGCATTCCGGTCTGCACCCGAGCTTTGTCGTTTACAGCAAATCCACCGGGAGCAATCGAATTGTCGAAACCGACGGAAAATTTATTTCTACGACCATGAATTCCAGCTTGAAAAACGTTCCGGAAACGAGCGGCTTCCGATTGGAATCGGGAGACATCGTATTTTGCTTTACAGACGGGCTCTACGAACAGAAAAATAACGGGAACCATTATTTCGGAGAAGGTCTATTTCGTTTTTTGGAGGATGTTCCGAAAAACGATCTGCGTAAAATCGCCGACAGTCTGTTCGCCGAAATTCTAAAACATACCGGGGGAAGAATTCAGGACGACATGACCATCCTCATGATTCGTAAAAAGTGATATGCTGGAACTTACAGAATTGGAAAAGAAAATCCTGAACCTGATTCCTCTGGACGATCGAGACGTGCGCAAATTGGGAAGAATTCTCCACGACGCCACCCTTGTTACCGGAATGACGGAAGACGAGATCATAGAATTCATTCCCTTCGGCCTCGAAGAGGAAATTCATATTCTAAAATCCGAATATAATTTTGCAGTGTTTAAAAAAGCTCTCGTGTCCAAACTCACAAAACGGGACCATTCTTCTCCCGCACTTTCGACCCCGATTCCGGATACGATCAGCCCTTCGTATTAGGCGATGCCCTTAGAAGAAGGAACGAATTATTTTTTTATCCAAGCCAACCCGGACGCGGTCGTCCGATTCAAATCGAGAGCGGAACCGTTTTACGATTTTAACAAGAAGGAAATCGAGGAGCTTCCCTTCTTATTCGCATCCCCCGCTCTTGTTCCACGATTTTTATACTTTTTAGAATGGAACCGTGTTTCTCATTCCGCAAAGTCCATCGATTCCCGCGCCTATTTGAGTTTTGAAAACGGAAAGATTCATTCCCAGAGCGAACGTTTTTCGAGCGAGTCTTTTGAAATCGTAAACGAACAACTTTTTCCGATTCGGCAGAATCCCTATCTTCCGGTGGGTTCGGCGCCGTTTCGAATTTCCCGAGCGGAATCGGAGATGACAACGATCGGAACGAAACGAACGGGAAATTTTTCCCTGTTCGGCCAGAAAAGAAACAAAATGATTTCGACGCGTTATTTGTCTTTGAAGGACATCGTCAACCCGGAACTGACCGAAACCGAAATCGAAAAAAAGATCGAATTCCTCTATTTCGACGCAAAACAAAAAAACTATTTATTCCGTCTCGTTCAAATTCTCTTTGCGGGGACTCCCGCGGAAGAACAAACCATCGTCTCGAATCTTTTCACACACGAACCGGAGTTCGCCGTTTTTCTCAGGGACCAGATCTTTCAAATCGAGATAATCCCTCTCATCCACGGACCTTTCCTAAATCGGATTCTAACGACGATGGACGAGCGGATCATTCGATTTTCGATTCCGAAACTTTCCCCTCCGGTCAGATCGATGATCGAAAGAAACATCTCGAAGAACAAAATGAAATCCATATTGGATTCTCCTCCTAAAAAACCGGAAACGGGAGAATCTTTGGAAGAAACGATCGAAAAGGAAATTTTTCGGAACTTTTCCAGAAAGATTTATTATGAAAGCGGAATATTCACGATTTATCAAGAATCTTTGGAAGATTCCAAGCTCGATCCGAGTAGTCGAACCGAAACGAAATTTCAAAGCGTCCCACATTCTTTAAAATTCAACTTTCAGATTTCGGGAATTCCCGCATTGGAACTTTACGCGGTTACGGAGAAATCGATCCTATTCCAGGTTGGACAATGGATGGAAATCGTTCGTATGGACACCTTGATTTCGAGAAGGGAAAGGGACGAACAATTCTTTTTGAAACTTCCTCCCGGAAGAATTCTCGAAATCCCTTTCTTTCCGGAATTCCGAATCCTATGCGGAGCCGGAATCACTTCGGAAAGAAAGACATTCGAATTTTGTTTATTAAGTTTCGATTATTGATTGGTTCGGATTCTACGAACGGAATCCTTCCAAATTTGGATTTCCTTTTCCCTCTGCGACGCTTTCATCTGCGGAGAGAATTCCTTGCTCGTCTTGAGTTTTTTCTTGAGATCAGAAACCGAAGGAAAGAAACCGCGTTCCAATCCCGCGAGAAAGGCCGCCCCCAAAACGGTAGTATCCACGTTTGCGGGACGAATCACACGTTTTCCTAATATATCCGCCTGGTATTGCATGAGCCAGGAGTTTCCGGTAGCTCCCCCGTCCACCTTCAAAACTTTCAATTTGGAGCCCGTATCGTTTTCCATCGCTTCCACGAGTTCGTAGGATTGGAGCGCAATCGATTTCAAAGCGGCTCTTGTGATCTGTTCGGCGGTCGTATCCCGCGTCAAACCGAGAATCGCACCTCGCGCATTCATATCCCAATACGGAGCGCCTAACCCGGCAAAGGCGGGAACAAAAACGACCTCGTCCTCTTTCCGAACGGAAGCGGCGAGTTTTTCGGAAACCTTGGATTCTTTAAAGAATTTAAGATTGTCCCGTAGGAACTGAACGACGGCGCCTCCGATAAAGACCGATCCTTCCAGACAATAAACGGTCTTTCCTTCCGGGCCGCATCCGAGAGTCGTAAGCAGGTTGTTTTTGGAGATTTGAAAATTATTCCCCGTGTTGAACAAAAGAAAACATCCGGTTCCGTACGTGTTCTTCGCTTCTCCCGGTTCCGTACAAAGCTGACCGAACAAAGCACCTTGTTGATCTCCCACGAGGGAAGAGATCGGGATTCCATCGGGAAGTCCTTTGACCTTTTCGGTTCTTCCGAACAAGGAACTGGAATTGTGAGCTTCGGGAAGAATGGAATCCGGAATTCCCAGAATCTGAGTAAGATCTTTGTCCCATTCCTTCTTTTCGATATTGTAGATCAGAGTACGGCTTGCGTTCGTATGATCGGTCTTATGCGACTTACCGTTGGTCAAACGATAGAGAAGGTATGTGTCGATGGTTCCGAAAAGTATTTTTCCTTTTTCCGCTCTCGCCTTAACGCCTTTTACGTTTTCCAAAATCCAATGGATTTTGGTTCCGCTGAAATACGCATCCAAAACAAGACCGGTCTTTTTGCGGAAAGTCGGCTCGAATCCTTTCGACTTGAGATCCATACAAGTCTCGGAAGTTCTTCTGCATTGCCATACGATCGCGTTGTAAACGGGTTTGCCCGTGTCCTTGTCGAACAACACGGTGGTTTCTCTTTGATTGGTGATTCCGATCGCGACGGCTTTGGATGGACTGAGCTTTCCGTTGCGGATCGCTTTCACGATGAGCTTTTCGGTCTTTGCCCAAATTTCCTCCGGATCGTGTTCCACCCAGCCTGGCTTCGGATAATATTGTTTGAATTCGGAGTAAGCGCTGGAAATCACGTTCCCGGATTTGTTGAAACAAAAGATTCGAATCCCGGTGGTTCCCGCGTCGATCCCGATGATATACTCACTCATGAAAGATTCTCCCGAAAGTTTTATGATGAACCATAAAACGGTTTTAGTATATTCAAAAAATGGAACGTTAGACTTCCAGCTCCAACCCCTCGTAGGCCATGATGATCTCGAGTTGATTGTCCGGATCGAACATCTCTTTGTATTTCAAGGCTCGTAAAAACACGGCGTCCAGTTTTTCGTCGTCGTAGGAAGGATCGTGATGAAACATGACGAGCTTCTTCACGTTGGCGCGGAGCGCGATGTCCGTAGCCATCGAAGCGGAACTGTGTCCCCAGTCGATCTTTTGAAGTGACTCCTCGAACGTGTACTGCGTATCGAACACCAAAACATCCGCGCCTCGAAAGTAGTTCAGATAATCCTGGATGTTTTCCATTTCGTCCAGGTTGAACTCGGCATCGGAAGCGAAGATAAGGGACTTACCTTCTTCCTCGAAACGATACGAAAAACTTCCTCCTGGATGCCGGACCGATTTGGAAATCGCGGATATGGATTCGGTTACGGGGAACGCTTTCCCTTCGGGAATGAATTTGAAATTCTTCGTAGCCCGAAATCCGTCGTAGGGAACCGGAAAGTGCGTGAAGCTATGCTGATATTTCAGTCTTTCCTCTAGGTTGTCCACCGAACTCAAAAATTCGAATACGTTACCCGGAGAATACAGTGGAACAAAGAAAGGAATCCCTTGGATATGGTCCCAATGTGTGTGCGTAAAGATCCACTTGGCCTTTCCTTTTCCTTCTAAAAATCCTTCATGAAGAATGGAGTTTCCCAGTTCTCTGAGTCCGGTCCCGCCGTCCACGATGACGAGATTGTCCTTCTTGTCCCTGATTTCGATACAAGTGGTATTACCGCCGTACGTGCTCCAGTTGGAAAGGGAAAGAGAATCAAGAAAGGTATCGATCGCGTCCGGACTCTGAATATCGGCGGGAGTCGCGAGGCTCAGAATTTTTTGCACCTTATTGCGGATGGATTCTCCGCGAACGGAGGAGGAAATCGAACCGCGAACGCCCCAAAATTTTATGCGCATAATTTAAAAAAACAGTTCCGAAAAGCAGAGTATTTTTCAGGAAAATGTTGTCTAAAATTATCAATTCCATCAGGATTTCCAGCTAATTCTTTTTTATTCGTGAAAAATTTCGTATGCGCGAAGAAGATTAGGAAAAAAATTTTGTTTACCGAGTACACCGATCGAATAGGATTCATAACAGGTTCCGAGCAATAAAAAACGTGGAAAACTTTAACACAGAAATCCTCACTGAGGGAACTACTTGCACCATCCGCATTCAAGGGAGCATCAGCCTCAAAAACGCATTCGCTCTCAAGGAACTCATTATCAAAAAACACGGGGAAGGTTTCACCGATATCGTCCTGGATTTTTCGGGAGACGCGTATTTGGATTCCTCCGGAATCGGAGCGATTTTTAACTCCCAAAAATACGTTACCGAGCGAAACGGTTCTCTCAAACTCAAAAACATCAGCCGGGACGTGATGACGATTTTAAAAATCGCCAATCTCGACAAACACCTCGACATTATCCGTTAGGCGATTTTTTGGATATCTTCCGGATTTACACGCACAGTTCACTTCGAAACTTTACCTACATTCTTCGAAACCCGGAAACCTCCGAGACCCTTTCCATCGATCCGTATGACTCCGCTCAGATCATAGACTTTCTCGAATCGAAGGATTGGAAACTCGATCGGATCCTCAACACCCACGAACACGCGGATCATACCTCGGGAAACGACGGGCTGGTCAAAAAATACGGATGTCCCGTTCATTCTCATCCGGGAGGAATCGGTAAAATTCCGCACGCGACTCATCCACTGAAAAAGGGAGATCGGCTTCTTGTTTCTTCACACGAATACTTGGAAGTTTTGGACACACCCGGTCATACGTTTTGCCACGTATGTTTGTTGCTTGTGGAAAATCAAAAACCGAAAGCGGTCTTTACCGGTGATACTTTGTTCAATGCGGGTGTAGGAAATTGTTTTCGCGGAGGAAATCCCGAGGTTTTGGCAAAAACCTTATTCGAACAATTCTATCGGATGGAAGAATCGATTCTCTTATATCCGGGTCACGATTATATGGAAACCAATCTGAAGTTCACTCTTTCCCTGGACCCTTCCAACGGGGACGCGATTTCCACTCTGAAAGAATGTTCCCGCCTCCAAAAGGACGTTGAGTTTTTAACGACCGATCTCGGCAAAGAAAGGAGAATCAACACCTTTCTACAGTGCGATCACCCTTCTCCCTTGCTAGTGGAAAACGTGTCGCGTAAACTTCCCGGACAAACCGTCCCCCAAGATCCGATTTCCCTTTTCGTTTCCTTGCGTTCTCTTCGAGATCATTGGTAACCCGTCAAGAAATTGTTTGCCGGAAATTCCACGGCTCAGAATCTGTAACCAAGGCGGTTCTTTTTTGTGAAAGAATATGACATCATCGTGATCGGAACGGGCGGAGGAACCAAACTCGTAACCCCTCCTTCTAAGATCGGTTACAAGGTGGCCGTGATCGAAAAGGAAAGTCCGGGCGGAACTTGTTTGAACCGGGGATGTATTCCTTCCAAGATGCTCATCTATCCCGCCGAAATTCTTTCTTTGACTAAAAATTCGGAGAAGTTTCAGATCACGTTTCCGGGCAAACCGCAAGTGGATTTTAAAACTCTCGTGGAACGGATTTCTAAAACCGTCGACGACGAATCGGCTTCCATTCTTCCCGCGTATGAAAAGAATCCGAACATCACGTACATTCAAGGAACCGCAACGTTTCTTTCCGATAAGGTCGTGACCGTAAACGGAGAACAACTTACTGCGGAGAGAATTTTTATCGCTTCCGGTGCCAGACCGATCATTCCGAATATTCCCGGTTTGGAAGGAACTCCGTATATGACAAGCCGCGAAGCGCTTCGCAGAACCGACCTTCCGAAATCCATGATCGTGATCGGAGGTGGCTTTATCGCGTTGGAGCTGGGTTTCGCGTATTCCGCATTCGGAAGCGACGTCACATTTCTCGTCCGCAATCGAATGCTGGGAAACGAAGACGGTGACGTAGTCGACGAATTCGAACGCGTCTTTTCGAAAGAACAGAGAGTTCTTCTCCACAGCAACGTTCAAAAAGTGGAATATAATAAAAATATGTTCCACCTGGAAGTTCTTGCACACGGAAAACCGATTCAACTCGCGGCGGAAGCCCTTCTGGTTGCGACCGGAATCCGTCCGAACACAGACCTTCTGGATTTGGGGAATACGAACATTCAAACCGACGCAAACGGCTATATTCAAGTAAACGAATATTTGGAAACGACCGCGACCGGAGTTTATGCGCTCGGAGACATCACAGGAAAACACTTTTACAGACATTCGGTGAACTTCGAGGGAGAATTTCTATTTAGAACCTTGTATCAGGAAAAGAAACGGTCCCCGATCGAGTTTCCCCCCGTTCCTCACGCGGTCTTTACGCATCCTCAGGTCGCAAAAGTCGGCAAAACCGAAGAGCAGCTCAAAAAAGAAGGAATCGATTTTATCGCCGCGAAAAATCCGTACAGTTCGAGCGCGACCGGGATGGCGCGGCTTTCCGACAGCGGCTTTATCAAAATCCTTGTGGAGAAAAAAACGAGAAAGGTTCTCGGAGCGCACGCGATCGGAGACGAGGCTTCGAACGTAATTCATCTTTTTATTCTTTTGATGACGATGGGCGGCACACTCGACGATCTTTTGAAAATGATCTACATACATCCCGCGTTACCCGAAATCGCGCGGAACGCGGCAAGAAAAGCGAACGAACTTTTACAAACATAAAAACGGTGGGAACATTCAAACTTTATGAAATTTGCCCTGCAAATTGAGAACTTAGTCAAAACCTATACGGGCGGAGTACAAGCCCTCAAAGGAATCAGTCTAAACGTGGAGAACGGGGATTTTTTCGCACTTCTCGGTCCGAACGGTGCGGGAAAGTCGACGACGATCGGAATTCTCAGCTCGCTTGTGAACAAAACCTCCGGCAGCGTCAAAATCCTGGACGCGGACATCGATACGGATCTTGCTAAAGCGAAATCGTATATCGGAATCGTTCCGCAGGAATTCAACTTCAACATCTTTGAAAAGGTGGAACAGATCGTAATGAACCAGGGCGGTTATTACGGAATGGACCGCAAACTCGCCGCGGAACGCGCCGGGGAATATTTACAACAGCTCGGACTCTACGAAAAAAGAAACGAAGCAGCCGGTCGTCTTTCCGGCGGTATGAAACGAAGGCTGATGATCGCAAGAGCGCTCATTCACAATCCGAAGATTCTGATCTTGGATGAACCTACCGCAGGCGTCGATATAGAACTCCGGAGATCTCTCTGGGAATTTCTGCAAAAGCTGAACGCTTCGGGAATCACCGTCATTCTCACGACTCACTATTTGGAAGAAGCGGAGAGTCTGTGCAGAAACATCGCGATCATCGACCAGGGAAAAATCGTGGAGAACACTTCGATGAAGGATCTTCTGCAAAAACTCGATCATGAAACGTTTATCCTGGATTTTACGGGTCATCTAAATTCTCACAAACCGGTTCCCGGAGTGGAACTCAAACAGATCGACGACACGACTCTAGAAGCTTCGATCTACGGAGACGCTTCGTTAAACGATTTGTTCCAGCTTCTCGAACGGAACAGAATCAAGATCAGCAGCATGAGAAACAAGTCGAACCGATTGGAAGAACTCTTTCTCAAACTTGTGGAGAAAAAAGGATGAACTTCTTAGAAAAATACAACGCGTTCAAAACGATCGTAAACAAGGAAACCGTCCGAATCCTCCGCATTTGGGTCCAGACGCTGATTCCTCCCGGAATCACGATCACTCTTTACTTTATCATCTTCGGAAAGTTGGTCGGCTCGCAGATCGGAAACATAGGCGATCATACCTACATTCAATTCATCGTTCCGGGACTTGTGATGATGTCCGTAATCATCAATTCGTATAACAACGTCGTATCTTCGTTTTTCGGGGCGAAGTTTCAGAGAAACATCGAGGAACTTTTGGTTTCTCCGACTCCGCCTTCTCTCATCGTTTTGGGTTATACGATTGGTGGCGTGATCCGCGGTATTTTGGTGGGAATTCTAGTGATCGCGATTTCTCTTTTTTTTACCGAGCTGGAAGTCTTTCACTTTCCGATGTTGATTGCAACCGTGGTTTTGAGTTCCCTTCTTTTTTCCCTGGGCGGATTTTTAAACGCGTTGTATGCGAAGAAGTTCGACGACGTTACGATCATTCCTACGTTTATTCTTACTCCGCTGACGTATCTTGGCGGGGTTTTCTATTCGATCCAGATGCTTCCTCCGTTCTGGCAAAACGTTTCCAAACTCAATCCGATTTTGTATATGGTAAACGCATTCCGATACGGCTTTTTAGGAATCAGCGATATCGAACCTTGGTTCGCGCTTTCGATGATAACGGTCGCTACGCTTGCCCTTTATCTTCTTTCCGTGTATCTTTTGAAAAAAGGAATCGGGATCAGAAACTGATCCGCACGTTACGATGAAAGTCTCCGAAGAAATCGAATCCGCGCTCATCGCCGCCTTCCATCCGATCCGCTTGGAAGTGGAGGATTTTAGCGCGGAACACTCGGGTCACGCCGGAAATCCCGAAAATAAACCGGAAGGAACACACATTCGGATTTTTTTGATCACGAGCGAGTTCGCACAGAAAACCAAAGTGGAACAACATAGAATGGTCTATTCGATTTTAAAACCCTGGATCGATCGCGGGTTGCACGCAATTACTCTGGAAACAAGCGATCACGACTAAATTTCGGATTGTAACAAAAAAGGGATTCAAAATTCTAAAACCAGGATTGGATCGGAACGACAAAGGTTTTGATTCGAGTCTAAAGAAAGAACGATGACAATCGATGAAATCAAAAATAAGATAGAATCCGGTCTTCCCGATTCCAAGGTCACGATCTTGGATCCGTATCGGGACGGAGTACATATCAAGGCAGTTGTGATTTACAAAGGATTCGAAGGTAAATCCATTTTGGAGCAGCATAGAATGGTCTATGAAACTCTTAAAGAAGAACTAAAGCAGGAAGTGCACGCGCTTGCACTGGAAACGAGGATACAAGAATGAACGAAGAAGTAAAACAAAAGATAGAAGGTCTTGTGGGAGCGAACAAAGTCTTTCTGTTTATGAAAGGAACCCCCGAAGCCCCGATGTGCGGATTTTCCGCCGGTGTGTCTAACGTATTAAAAAGTCTGGGGATTCAATTCGGATCGTTCAACGTTCTTTCCGACGAAACCATGCGTCAAGGAATCAAGGACTACGCGAACTGGCCCACAATTCCCCAGCTCTACATCAACGGAGAATTCATCGGCGGGCACGACATCGTAGTCGAAATGGCAAAAACGGGCGATCTTCAGAAGAAAGTGGGTATTGTGAGCGCATGATGAAGCTCTACCACTTTCAATCTTGTCCTTACTGCGCTTATGTGAGAGGCGAATTCCAGAAGATGGGTCTCGTCGCGGGCAAGGACTATGAACTCGTGGAAGCGAGCCGGGGAACCCCCGGCCGCGAGGAAGTGATTCGTCTCGGCGGTTTAAGTCAGGTTCCTTTTCTTGTGGACGGGGACCACAGAATGTACGAATCGAGAGATATCGTGAAATACGTTCAGCTCAAAAAGGCTTCTTAAAAACCGAGAAGATCCAAAATCTTATTTCCCACGTCCCTGTTTTTACCTTCATACGGATAATTGTGAATGTATAAAACGGGGTTGAAGTTCAACTCAAGAATCCGATACTCCCCTTTTGTTTCTAAATCCTTTAAGATAATATCCACACCGCAGATCTTAGCTCCCACGGAAGCGGCGGCTTTCACGGCAAGATCCTTGTAATAAGGATGAGCGAGATCGCTTACGTCGATGGAATCTCCGCCCGTGCTGATGTTCGAATTTTTTCTTAAAAATACTTTTTGATCCTTAGAAGGAATACTTTCCTTCATAAAGCCGAATTGTTGCAGTACATCCAGTTCCGTCTCGCCTAACTGAATTTTTTCAAGAGGTGTAACGTGCCCCACTCCTCTGCGTTTGTCCTCGTTCTTAATCGAGACGAGTTGTTCGATCGTATGTTTTCCGTCCCCGATCACGTTAGCCGGAATCCGATTGCAAACCGCGACCGTTTCGTTTCCGACCACAAGAAAACGATATTCGTTTCCTTCCGCAAATTCTTCCACGATGATCGATTCGGAATGATTGAATGCGATTTTAATCGCCTTCTTCACGTCCTCTTCGGAGGCGCGAGGAGCCAGTATGGTGATTCCGATTCCGAAATTGGTAGTTACCGGTTTGACCACCATTTTACGGTTCGAATTCTTCCGCCAAAAGACAAGAGCGGAATCGGCTTCCGCAAAACTATCACCCGCGGGAACTTCCAAACCGGATTCTAATAGTACGATTTTTGAAATCGTTTTGTTTTCCATCACGAGAAAAGACATGTAGGAGTCCAAAGCGGTTTTGGAAGCTTCCTTCACGTATTGAACAAGACCGTTCGAATCTTTGAGCCGTAAAAAATGATTTTTACGATCGAGGACTTCCACTTCCAAACCGCGATTCAAAGCGTCCCGAATCACGATCTGCGTGGAAATTTCCAGATCGGAAAATCCTTCCAACGTATAAATCTCCGGGGAAAGAAATTCACCCGACTTTAATTTCAATGATTGCATAGTTTAACGGTCGGATAATGGGTTTGGGATTCTTCCCTTTCCAACTGTTCCTTTTCTTGGAAAGAACGAACCGCCTCTTTTTCCATTTTCGTCAAGGTTCCCGGAGAATATTCCAAATAGGACAAAGCCCTTCTGTTTTCTCTCGCAAGCTCCATCCCCTTATCTCTGAATTCGATATCGCGCTTTAGAATTTCTGCAAGTAGTTTTCCCGAAGGTGTCTTGTCCGGATTTTTCCATTTTTTGATTTGAAAGTCGATCGAATCCTGATACGTGCTTTTCCCCGTATGAAGATCCAAAATCTTCGCGTAATGCCGGAGGGATTCCGAATACTCGGCGCCGATAGTCTGGAAATTTTTTCTTTTTCCGTCGACCACAACTTGGAGATTCGGGTTTCTTCCTTCCCAAATCACCGAATTCAAATTCTCCTTAAGAATCGCGTTTTCTTCGGTCGAAATCGAAGGAGACGGACTCAAAAGAGAATCCAAAAGAATGAGTTGCGTAAAGGCGAGATTCAAACGGCAAACTCCCACGGGAGAATACGGATCGATATCCAAAGAACGGATTTCGATGTATTCGATTCCCCGATCGAGCAAAGCGTCTAACGGACGTTCGTCGCCTTTCGGAACCTGCTTCGGTCGAACCGGTGAATAAAACTCGTTTTCAATCTGAAGATAATTCGGATTGAGCTGCGCGTCCTTGTTTTCGGAAAACGGAACGTAACCAGGATACGGAGTATGCACCGCGTAACACATACGATCCACGTATTCGCTCAAAGAATTATAATGAATTCCTAATGTGTCCTGAATCTTGCTCGTATAACCGATCTCGCTCATCCGAAGGGACGTCGCATACGGAGAATACATCGTAAAATTCTTATGTTTTTCGAACTTCAAATCTCCGGGGTTCGGCAAAAAAGTGGAATCGAACACGGCGGACGATCCGGTCAAATACGTTAAATAGTGAACCCTTCTCATGAAGTTTCGGATCACGTGCAGATACAGGGAAGAAATTTCTTCCTTTGTGAAGTTCGAGACTTCTTTTCCCAAGAACTGTCTCAAAAAAACGTTCGAGAACGAGAAGTTATAATGCACACCGGAGATCGTCTGCATTCTTCTTCCGTAGCGCAGACCGAGTCCGTGACGATAGATGGTCTTCCATCTTCCGGAAGCCGAGGTTCCGTATTGGCCCAAAGGAATCTCGTTTTCGTCTTCGGGCAAAACGGGGGGCATGCTGAAAGGCCAGATGAGTTCGTTGTCGAGTTTGCGGATCGTATATATATGCAAATCTTGTAATTCTCTAATGTTCGCTTCGATCTTAGGGCGAGGATGCGTCGCGTATTCGAGCTGCGGTTCCGCGAAATCGGTCTTGATATAATGATTGGTAAGACTGGAACCGAGATGTGCCGGATGAGGCGTTCTCGCGAGAGTCCCGTCGGGATTGACCCGCATACTTTCCTTTTCCAAACCGTGTTTCGCTTTGACCGCATGTCTTAAAAGAATTTCAAGCGAAACTTCTTCGATCTGCGACTGTGTCAGCTCTTTTGTTTTCAAAGTCCGCCTGTGGCTCCTTCTCCACGTGGATCGGAAGCTCCGTAGAGCGTTCCGTTCTCCCTTTTGACAGAGAATAGCTTCGCAAAGTTCGGAGCGATTCGGATGTCGTGTTTTCTTGCGGAAAGACCGTCGAATACGTTTCTTTCGTTCACGGATTTTTCAATAAAGACCGCATCGGGAAAGAATTGATGATGCACTCTTCCGCGTGCGACGGATTCGTATAAGGTCAAATGAAAGTCGAGGTTATAAACGAGAGACTGTAAAACCGCGTTTACGATATAAGAACCTCCCGGCGCGCCCGTTGCGAGAAAAGGTTCTTTTCCTCGAAACACGATCGTAGGAGACATACTGCTGAGAGGAGTTTTTTTAGGCAGAATGGAATTCGCCTCCGCACCGATCAGTCCGTAAACGTTCGGTTCCCCCGGAGCGCGACTGAAGTCGTCCATCGTATCGTTGAGAACGATCCCCGTTCCGGGAATCACGACCGATGCGCCGAATCGAAAGTTAATCGATTGTGTGGTCGATACGGAATTCCCGTCCTTATCCATCACGGAGATATGCGTTGTTTGTGGAGATTCGACTCCGAAGTTGAGCGTCTTTAAAAAGGAGGAGCTGCTCGAAGCTCGTTGTTGATCGAAATCGGCGATCTTCTCTTCCGCGTATTTTTTGGAAAGAAGCCGATCCAAAGGAATTTTCGTAAACGCAGGATCCCCTCCGAGAATCGCACGATCCGCGTAACCTCTTCGCATCACCTCCGTCATAAAATGATAATAAGAAACGGGGTCCTTCTCATACATTTCTTGGAGAGGTTTCGTTTCCACCATCGACAGCATCGTCAAAAGATGAACTCCCGAGGAAGGCGGGGGCATCGTATAAATCGTATAACCGCGGTATTTCGTTTGCAGCGTTTTCTTTTCAAGAACTTGAAAGCCGGCCAAATCCTGAGAAGTAAGCAAACCTCCGTTCTTTTTCATCGCGGTCGTAAGTGCGTTCGCAATCTTACCGCGGTAGAATTCGTTTTCTCCAGATTCGGCGATCATCTTTAAGGAACCGGCTAAGTCTTTTTGAACGAGAAGATTTCCTACCTCGGGAACCTTACCTCCGGGAAGAAAAATCCCTTTCATTTCTTCGTCCATATCTTTCGAGGACTTTTGAATCGCGGAATTCAGATCGGGATACACGCGAAACCCTTCTTGTGCAAGACGAATCGCCGGTGCAACCACCGTTTTCAGGGGAAGTTTTCCAAACCGTTTATGAATACGAACCAAACCGGCCACGTTACCCGGAACACCAACGGCACGAAACCCGAGTAGGGAATCCTCTTTCGGTTTTCTTTTATACATATTCCTGGAAGCCGCGTTAGGAGCTCTTTCTCGAAAATCGAACGCGATCGGCTCCCTGAATTCCTTTAAGTAAAGAACCAGAAAACCTCCCCCTCCGAGTCCGGTCGAGTGCGGTCTCGTCACGGAAATCGCAAAAGAAGTTGCGACGACCACATCCACGACGTTTCCGCCTAACTTGCCCACTTCGATCCCCGCTTGGGTCGCTTCGGGAGAATCGGTCGCGATCATAAGATTCTTACTTTCGCTGAAATAGTCGGTGTGTTTTTTTTGATGCGAAGGAGTTACGAGTAAATCCGTGGAAATACTTTTTCCTTCGATGGTAAGAGGAACCTCTTTGCAGGAAAAGAGGAAAAGTATCAGAACGATACGGATAGTTATTTGTTTCATCGGACCCTAATTCGATCGGTTGTTGTTTAGGATTTTTTACCGGTGGAGAATTCCATTTCAATTCCATCCTTACCGGCGATCAGTTTCGCCTTTCCGCCCGACTTGAGCGCTCCGAAAAGAATCTCTTCGGAAATCCGTTTGGAGATATGCGTATCGAGCCATCTCTGAACGGGTCTTGCGCCAAACTCCGGAGTATAAGCTTGGTCGGCGATGTAGACGAGTACGTCTTCCTGAAACTCCAATTCGATTTGTTTAGAATTCAGACGTTCCTGCAAAAGGGCAAGCTGTTTTGCAACTACTTTGGTTACATTTTCCTGATTCAAAGCGGAGAATTCTATGACCGCGGTCAGACGGTTTCTGAACTCGGGAGAAAATTGTTTCTCGATCGCCTTCATACTTCTATCTTCCAAAACGTCGTTTCCAAAACCGACCGGATTCGTGGAACGTTCCCGCGCGCCCGTGTTCGTCGTCATCACAAGAATCACCTGACGGAAATCTGATTTTCTTCCGTTGTTATCCGTGAGAGTCGCGTGATCCATGATCTGCAGAAGAATGTTGTAGATATCCTCGTGCGCCTTTTCGATCTCGTCGAGAAGAAGCACACAATGCGGATTTCTATAAATCGCATCGGTCAATTGTCCTCCTTGTTCGAAACCGACGTAACCCGGAGGAGAACCGATCAAACGCGATACGGTGTGTTTTTCCATATACTCGCTCATATCAAAACGAACGAGTTCCACGCCGAGGATCTCCGCAAGCTTTCGAGTCAGCTCCGTTTTACCGACGCCCGTTGGTCCCGCGAACAGAAATGAACCGACAGGTTTTCCCGGTTCCGCAAGTCCGCTTCGAGACAATCGAATCGATTGAACCAATTGATCGATCGCTGCGTCTTGCCCGTAAATTTTCGCCTTTAATTCTTCGTCGAGGTTTTTGAGTTTCTCGCGGTCGTCCGCTTTGACGGTAACCGAAGGAACCTTTGCGATTTTAGAAACGAGATCCTCGATTTCGCGGACCGTTACCGTTTTCTTACCGCCTTCTCGGAGTCGAACGCGCGCACCCGCTTCGTCCAAAAGATCGATTGCCTTATCGGGAAGTTTACGATCCAGAATGTAACGGGCCGATAACTCGGCCGCTTGTTCCACCGCGGAAGCGGAATACTTTACCTTATGAAAACTTTCGTATTTTTCTAAAAGCCCTTTGAGAATTTCCACCGTCTCCGAAATGGACGGTTCGCCGACTTCTACCTTTTGGAATCTTCTGGAAAGCGCATGATCTTTTTCGAATATAGTTTTGAACTCTTTATAGGTAGTCGTTCCGATGCAACGGAGTTCTCCGCTGGAAAGAGCCGGTTTGAGCAGGTTGGACGCGTCCAGCGAACCGCCCGAAACGGCGCCCGCTCCGATAATCGTATGAATCTCGTCGATGAAGAGAACATGATCTTCCTGAGCCGTAATCTGCGTGACGACGTTTTTCAGACGTTCCTCGAATTCTCCCCGAAACTTGGTTCCCGCAAGAAGAAGTCCCATATCGAGCGAATATACTTTCAAGTTCTTCAACGGTTCCGGAACCTTTCCGTCCACTACTCTTTGTGCAAGTCCTTCCACAATGGAAGTTTTTCCGACCCCGGCCTCGCCCACAAAGATCGGATTGTTTTTTCTTCTTCTGCATAGAATGTGAATGGTACGATCGAGTTCGTCTTCTCGTCCCACCATAGGATCGAGTTTTCCTTCCCGTGCTTTTGCGGTCAGATCCACACAGAACGCTTGGAGCGGATCGGAGATCTTTTCACCGTCCTCGCCGATCATTTCCTTTTCCCTGTTTTTGGAATCCTTCCGTATTCCGTGAGAGATATAACGTACGATGTCGAGTCGGGTAATATCCTGGGTTCCTAAAAAATATACAGCGTTGGATTGATCTTCGCGGAACAAGGCGGCGAGAACGTCGCCCGCATCCATCTTTTTGTTTCTTGTGGATTGAACGTGAAACTCGGCGAGCTGTAAAACGTGTTGCACACCGATCGTATAAATCGGGTCCACGTCGCCGGAAGATTCGGGGAAGGCTTCCAGTTCGCTTTCCAGATAACCGATCAAATCCTTTCGAAGACGCTCGAGGTCGGCTCCACAGGCTTCCAAAACTTCCTTGCCGACCGAATCGAACGTCAATGCGAGAAGGATATGTTCGAGCGTAATAAATTCATTTCTTCTTTTTTTGGCTTCTTCCCAAGCCTTTTTTAAAGTGCGTTCCATTTCTTCCGTGAGAATCATGATTCCTCCTCTCCTTCCTCCACTTCCATCGTACAGTGGAGCGGATATCCGTGTTGTTCCGCGATTTGTTGAACTTGTATGACTTTGGTTCTTGCCACGTCGTGCGAGTAAACGCCGCATAACGCTTTTCCCGTGATATGAGCTTTCAGCATGATCTGCTGACTTTCCGCCCGGCTTCTGTGAAAGACCACTTGCAGGATCCATACGACGAACTCCATAGGAGTAAAATCGTCGTTGAGTATGATGACTCTGTATTTGGAAGGTTTTTTTAGTTTGACCTTTTCTTTGGTGAGGGTTTGTTCCTCTGTGTCGAATCGAAATATATCGCTCATGGTTCGAAATTCTCCCGAACGGATGCGCGTTCGGACGGATCGGCCGATGCGTCGTTCAAAAGAGACACATTCGTTTGAACTTCTTTTAAGGGAGAATGTTCGTTGGTTTCGTGGATCATTTCCTGCATGTGCAGTGTTTCTTCTTTTAAGAAACGTTCAATCGCATTTCGGGCCCGAGGATGAAAAATCCGATGCGAACTATAGGTCGGAACCGCCGGAAATCCGCGCAGAAATTTATGTTCTCCCTGAGCTCCCGCTTCGAAGACCCGGATCTTTTCCCGGATCGCATAGTCTATCAATCGATAAAAACAACATTCGAAATGAAGATGGGAATAATATTCGGTGCAGCCCCAATATCTGCCGTAGAGAAAATCTCCTTTACGAAGATTGAATGTTCCCGCTACTGCCTTCCCTTCTTTGAAAGCTAAAACCAGAACGATCCGATCCAAAAACGTTTCGAATGCGGAATCGAAAAATTTTCGGTTTAAATAAGCCGAACCCCATTTCCGCGAATGAGTGTCGGAATAAAAACTCCAGATCGCGTCGATGTCCGATCTTTGGATTTGGTTTCCTTCCAGTACTCGAATTTCGAGTCCGTAACTTTTTACGATCTCTCTTTCCCGTTTGATCTGCATTCTCTTTTTAGATTTCATCGCCGTGAGATAATCCTCGAAACTCGAGTAATCCCCGTTGATCCAATGATACTGGTGAGAAAGTCTTGTTGCAAACCCGTATTCGGCGAGCGCTTCGGATTCTTCCTTTTCCAGAAATAAAAAATTGATTCCGGAAAGTCCTTCTTCTTCTCCGAATCGAAGTAAGGCGGGGATCAGATGCGCGCAGACTTCCTTTAAGCCGAGACCTTCTTCATGAAGAATTCTTTTTCCGGTCGCGGGTGTGAACGGAACCGCTACCAGACCTTTCGGATAATACTTGAGTCCGGATTGTGCGAAGAATTGCGCCCACTGAAAATCGAAGATGTATTCTCCGTAGGAATCGTATTTGAGGAAGAATGGGATCGCCGCGGAAAATCGCCCTTCTTTCCAAAGGACGCAGTATTTCGGTACCCAGGCCGTGGTTGATCCGATGCAGCCGGAAACTTCGAGGGATCGTAAAAAATCGTATTCTAAAAAAGGACTTTTTGGATCGGAAATCGCGTTCCATTCTTCCTTGGAAATCGAAACGATGGAATCGATGAATTCGACTCGGATATCGGTCTGTGACGGGGAAGACATGCTATTTCCTTGGACTCTTTGAAGAACGACTTTGTCAAAGATCGAGTGAAAAATGCTTTCGAATCTTTTGAACCGCTCTGTGCGTGATGACCTTGATGTTCGATTCGGAAAGTCCGGTCCGTTCCGAAACTTCGCGAACGCTCATCCCATCCAGTTTCAAATGAGTGAGAATCTGCTTTTGCCTTTCGTCGAGTATGTTCAACCATTCCCTCAAAATTTCGCGGGCCTTTTCCGGTTCTTCTTCCTCCACCGGTTCGGGAGAAGCGAAAAATTCTAGGTTGTCCGTGGTGAACGTCCGGTCTCCGACTTTTTTCTTTCTGAGAAAATCGATGGTTTTGTAACGTGCGATGGCGAAAACCCAAGGAGCCGGATGACGGTCCTCCCGGTAAGAATCGCGGGCTTTGTGAAGTCCGATTAAAATTTCCTGAACCAGATCTTCCCGATCTTCGGCGTTGCCGATTCTGGGTATGAGATAGGACCGGAGAATTCCCGTTACGAGCCGTAAGAATTTTTCATAGGAACTCTGATCTCCTTCCCTTGCCTTGCGGATGAGAACGGAACATTCTTCCCAGATTTCTTTTTTAGCTGACATGTAACTAACTGCTTGGAACCTTCGAATAGTAAAACAAACGGTCCTTCGATTTGGAATGCGTTGACTACGAGCTGAAATCGATTCCTTCCAGTTTGCACGGGGAAGAATTTATTGTCCAACCATTCTTGAAAATTGGAAAATTTCCGAAGATAGTACGCAAAGAAATGACTCGCAAAGAAGAAACAACCGAATCCTTGATTCAAAGAATGGCGGCGGAAACTCCAGCACGACGAAGCGCGTGGAATTGGTTCGCGATTTTAGGTCCGATCCTCGCGGTTACACTCGTTTTATATCTTCTTTCTCTGCATCCGGTTACGAGTCGTTTCGTTCACATTCCTTCCTTGTTTCCTGATTTTTTATGGATCGCTCTCATCGCGTCGTATTCATTTTGGATCTTATCCCAACTTCGTTTTCCGGAAGAATCCTTTTCCAAGTCGGCGCGCATTCCTATTCTTCTCGCGTTTTTGTGGATCGTATATTCGGTCGGATTATTCGCCTGGGACGTATTTGCAAATCATGAAATTCATTCGCATGTCGGGCGTTGCTGGTCGATTCTTTTTCTTTCCAGCATTCTTCTGGCGGGGAGCGGAATTTACGTTTTGAAAGGCGGTAAACCGGGAAATCCCGTCCTGGCTGCGGCGATTCTTTCGGTGTTTAGCTTGGCGCTTGCGAACTTTTGTTTGAAGTTTGTTTGTTCGGATCAATCCTCGTTTCACATTCTGTTTTCGCACGTTACTACGAGCGTCGGATTGTTCTTTTTCGGCTTTTTCGTATTTAAGAAGATTCTAAAGTGGTAGTCGAGTTCCGACAAAGTCTACCGTGAAAGGGCGCGGCCCCACCCAAATTGGGTGGTGGAGGCGGGTTCGTGGGAAGACCTCGGCAAATTTTTCTCTATCAGAAAATTCTACTTTTGTAAAGTGAAATCCGGCTTCTCTGTCGGAACCTTTGATATTTAAACACGGCAATTTCGCTCTCTACGGGTAATGATCTTTGCTACGCAAAGAGCCTACGATTACGGCTCCGCCATCTACGGCAATTTCGCTCTCTACGGGTAATGATCTTTGCTACGCAAAGAGCCTACGATTACGGCTCCGCCATCTACGGCAATTTCGCTCTCTACGGGTAATGATCTTTGCTACGCAAAGAGCCTACGATTACGGCTCCGCCATCTACGGCAATTTCGCTCTCTACGGGTCGCGAAATTCCCATGCCGTTCGGAACACTTCCTTTGCTTCCGCAAATTGAATCAACTTTGATAAAAACGGATCTTCCGACAAAGTAGAACTATCTCCGATGCACAAAAGCAGATCGCGTGCGCGAGTCATCCCGACGTTGATCCTTCTGGATTCTTTTAAAAAACCCGAGCGGCCTTCCGCGTTGGAACGAACAAACCCGAGAAGAATACAACGATTCTCCCGTCCTTGAAACGAATCGATCGTGGATACGCTAATCTTGGTAAAACCGGCTTCTTTCAATTTTTCGGATATCAATCGAACCTGCGCTCGATAGGGAGAAAGAATCGTAATCTCCTCCTCGGACCAGTCGTTTTCCTTGAGCGACTCACACAGGCGAACCTGAAGATCCGCTTCGAATGGATTGGTAAGACTGTCGTCTACCGCAATTTCCTCGCTGTCTGTTCCGGCCGTGTCGATCCACTGAAACGCATTCAAAAAAGGGAATGTTTCCGGAAACGTGGAACCTCGTTCCTCTTCCGGACGACCCGATCGCAAATTATTTCCGTAAAATTCCCGAGAAGGAAACGCGGCGATTTCGTCCTTCATTCGATATTGCGTGTCGAGCAAAAATACGCGGCCGGAAGTTTCCAATCGTTCCGCAGCCTTTTCAAACAGCGTCAGTTCGAGAGAATTCTTTTCCGAAAACAAGGTCGGGGGAAGCTGCTTATGATCTCCCGCCAAAATCACACGATCCGATTTCAGGATCGGAATCCACGCCGCGGGTTCGAGCGCCTGCGAAGATTCGTCTAACATGCAAAAGTCGAAGTTTCTTCCTTCGAGCACCGTTTTTGCGGACGCGACCGGCGTGGAAACGATCACGGAATGAGAGGAAATCAAACTGTCCACCAATCCTTTTTCCATGGATCGAATCGTTTTCTTGAGTTCTTTTACTTCCGCAAACAGATTCTTCCGTTCTTCCCTTTCCTTTTCACCGAAGTTGCGTTTGAACTTTTTCGCCTGTTTGGAAATTTCAATGACATCCTTTCTGTATTCGCTTAACAATTTTCCGTCGGGATGATGAAATAGTTTGTAGTCGAGGGTCGTATGTAGAGCGGCTTCGCTGATTCGGGCGGGATGCCCGAGACGTAGAACGGGAATTCCCCGCTCCGTAATCGATTCCACCAATAGATCGCAAGCGGAATGAGTCGGCGCGGAAACAAGAACCGTCTTTTCTTCCGCTACGATTTGACTTACAATTTCGGTTAACGTTGTCGTTTTTCCGGTACCCGGAGGACCGTGGATGATCGTCACGTCTTCGGTAAGAACCGCGTGGAGCGCGGCGTTTTTTTGGGATTCGTTCAAAGTTCCTGTCATTCTTCCCAAAACGCGGGAACGATCCCCGTCTCGAAGTGCGATCGGATCGGGCTTTCCATATCCGAGCAGTAACTCTCGATTTACGTACAAACGCGTTCCCTTGGTCGCTGCGGATAGGACGTCTAACGCAGAAAACATTTCCTTATAAGAGGTTTCGTCGGGCAAAAGATCCAAAAAGCACTTTCCTTCTTCCACCCATTCGGGAACCTCGTCGATCGCGATCCGGATCCTTTCTTTATGCAAAGAAACTAATATTGCTCGAGCTCGATCCTCGTTCTTTCCGATTTGAACGGGCGCACCGGACTGAAACTTGGCGGGATATTCTTCCTGATCGGGAAAACGAAAGGTCAGAATCCAACTTCCTTCCCTTCCGAGAGATTGTTCTTCGTAGACAAGAGGATATAACGTGATCCCGAGTTGAACTCGATCCTGCAAGGCACGCGAAAGCCAGTCTTTGGAAAAGAGGGAATCCTCTTCTTTTTTCTCCCGCTCCAACTCGGTTCGAACGAACTCCAACTCCGCAAGGGAATCGGAGAATTTCTGTTCTTTCAAAACCGGTCCGGAGAAAGGACTACGATGCGGTAGACCTGAGATTTTTGGTCGTCTCTTGTAGGAAGCCCTTCCGCAAACCGGATCGCGCTCGCAAGAGTCGTTCCCGTGGTTTGTCCCGCGAAGATTCCTTCTTTTTGATAGAGATCGGATTGATATAAAAGCGCTTGTTCCCGATCCACCCCGACATATTCGTCTACGATTTTCGGATCAAAGGACTCGGGTAAATGAATTCCGGATTCGTGTTGCACCATCTTACGAATAAATCTGGATTTTTGGCTGACACCCATGATGACACGAACGGAGGACTTCTTGGATTTTAAAAATCTTCCGACACCGGATATCGATCCGCCGGAACCGCCGCCCGCAACAAACGCGTCCACGTTTCCGCTGAGATCTCTCCAGATTTCGGGCCCCGTAAAAAGGAAATGTGCGTTTGTGTTCGCCATATCCTTGTATTCGTTTAGAATGACGGTGTTCTTTTCTTTCTCTTTGAGTTCTTTTGCTTTTTTTAAAAGAGCGTCGTCCCAGTTCCCCTTCGCTTCGGGAACGATGTCCACGTGCGCGCCGAAGGTTTGTAAGTCCTTGATCTTTTGCGGATCGGTATCGCTCGCCACGAGACAACGAAACTTATACTGACGAATCGTGCAGATCCACGCGAGACTGATCGCGGTCGTGTTGTATCCCGGTTGGATCACTTGTCCTCCGGGTTTTAATTCTCCCCTTCGTTCTGAGGAAAGAAGCATGGACAATGCGGTTCTGTCTTTTACGGAGCCGGTAGGATTGCAGAATTCAGCTTTGAGATAGAACTCCACGTTGGGGATATGAGAACCGATCTGATTCAATCGGATGAGCGGAGTGTTTCCGATCATCTGTAGAATCGTTTCTTTTACGGGTTTCGCTACGCTGAGCTCCCGTCCAAAAGATTTCTGAATGTTGTTCAGCGCGCCTAGGAAACTATTTCCAAACTCGTCTATCGAACGGGATATTTCATCAAACATAGGTTTTCGGCAGAATTATATAGCGTACAACCAAGGTTCAACTTCTTTCTGTTTTTTTTCAAACTCCCCGATCTTACTTTCCTGTTTCAGGGTCAGACCGATATCGTCGAGTCCGTTGTAAAGACAGTATTTCCGGAAAGAATCCACCTCGAAAGAGTATACTTTTCCGGTCGGTCCGGTGACGGTTTGTTTGTCCAGATCGATTTGGATTTTTGCGCCAACGTTAGACGAAACTGCCTGAAAAAGTTCCTCCACTTCCTCCGACTTGAGAATCACCGGAAGCATTCCGTTCTTAAAGCAGTTGTTGAAAAAGATATCCGCATAGGAAGGAGCGATGATCGAACGAAACCCGTAGTCTTCCAGCGCCCAAGGTGCATGCTCTCTGGAAGAACCGCATCCGAAGTTGTCTCTGGTGACGAGAACGGAAGCGCCCTTGTATCGTTCCTGATTCAGGGAGAATTCGGGATTCGGTTTTGTTCCCGCGTCGTCCAAATATCTCCAGTCGTGAAAGAGATGAACTCCGAATCCGGTGCGTTCGATCTTTCTTAAGAATTGTTTCGGAATGATCTGATCCGTGTCGACGTTCGGTCTATCGAGTAAAGCCGCGACGCCGTTCAATACAGTAAAAGGTTTCATAATATTCTTATATTCCTATCGATTATTTCCAGTTTCGGATGTCTACGAATCGGCCTTCGATCGCCGCGGCCGCCGCCATTTCCGGTCCTACGAGATGCGTTCTTCCGCCTTTTCCTTGACGACCTTCGAAGTTTCGGTTCGAAGTGGAAGCGCAACGGTCGCCCGGTTCGAGAACGTCGTCGTTCATCGCGAGACACATGGAACAACCCGGATTTCTCCATTCAAAACCGGCCGCTGTAAAGATCTTATCTAAACCTTCCTGTTCCGCTTGGCGTTTGACTCTTCCCGAACCGGGAACCACGATCGCTTGCACCTTGGAAGAAACTTGTTTTCCTTTGATCGTCGCCGCCGCGGCTCTTAAGTCTTCGATTCTGGAATTGGTGCAGGAACCGATGAATACTTTATTGATCGTAATGTCTTCGATCTTTTCACCGGGAGTTAAACCCATGTATTTGAGCGCGGATTCGATTCCGATCTTGTCGATCGGATCGGTCGCGTCGCTCGGGCTCGGAACGGTTCCTTTGACGGAAACGACTTGGCTCGGAGAAGTTCCCCAGGTCACCATCGGTGCGATTTCATCCGCGTGAAGAATTACGGTCGTGTCGAACTTGGCGCCTTCGTCGGTCACGTAGTGTTTCCACTTCTTCACCGCGAGATCCCATTCCGCTCCCTTCGGTGCGAAGTCTTTTCCTTTGATATAATTGAACGTGATTTCATCCGGAGCGATCAGTCCCGCTCTTGCACCGGCCTCGATCGACATGTTGCAGATCGTCATTCTCGCTTCCATGCTGAGGGCTTGGATCGCGGAACCCCGATACTCGATCACGTAACCGGTCGCACCGGCTGTCCCGATCTTACCGATGATCGCGAGAATAATGTCCTTCGCGGTGACCTTATCGGAAAGTTTTCCGTCTACGCGGATCTCCATCGTTTTCGCTCTTTTTTGAACGAGGGTTTGGGTCGCGAGAACGTGTTCCACTTCGCTGGTTCCGATCCCAAACGCGAGCGCGCCGAACGCGCCGTGTGTGGACGTATGAGAATCTCCGCAGACGATCGTCATCCCCGGATGAGTCAAACCCATCTCGGGAGCGATCACGTGAATGATTCCTTGATCCGGATTTTGAAAGTCGTAAAGACGGATTCCGTTTTCGTCGCAGTTCTTTTTTAAGGTCTGCATCTGAATCGCGGAAATCGGATCGGCGAGGCTGAGATCCCGAGTGCGAGTGGATACGTTATGATCCATAGTGGCAAAAGTCGCCTCGGGACGGCGGACTTTTCTGCCCGCGAGTTTGAGTCCTTCGAAAGCCTGGGGGCTTGTAACTTCGTGAATGAGATGACGATCGATATAAATTAAATACGATCCCGCATCCAGTTCTCCAACCAGATGGTCTTCCCAGATTTTTTCGAACATTGTCTTCATTGGATTCTAATTCTCCCCGAAAGAAATTCTTTCGGACTTTGTGGATTGGATTTTTTTCTCGCAATTGAGAAAGGACATCCGCCTGAATTTCCATCGTTGGGAAATCGGGTCTTTTCGTCTACCCGGATCTATTTTAAGCGAAGTAGAATGGATTTGGAAGATCGAAACTTTTAACGAGCTCGAAAAACGTAGACCGTTTTGCCGAGGCTGATCTCGTCGAAATCATACAACACGCGCGGACGGAGAATTTTCTTTCCGTTTAAATATGTTCCGCCGTCGGAAATCAGATCATACAATACGAAACGGTTTTTGATCTTGCGGATTCTAGCGTGCAGTTTACTGACCCCCGGATCGGCGACCTGGACGTCTGAAAATTCCCCGTTGCCGAGAGTGGTTTCGGCCTTACAGATCGGAACCTGTTTTCCGGGGAATCTTCCTTCTTTTTGAATCAGAGTCGCAAGATCGTAGGCTTCCGCCGCGTCGAACTCGGTTTCGCTCACGGGCAAGGAACGGGAAACGTAAACCCCTTCCGGATTCGCATACGGGGAAGAATGAAACTGATCCCCATACATTCTTTGATAGACTTCCCGTTCTTCACCGCGCGCGTGAAAGCGGCGTTCCGCTTCTCCGCCGCTTGGGTCGGAAGGCTCGTCCGCGTCTCTTTCCTTCCGGAACAAAAGCAAAAGACCGATCAAAGTAAGAATGAGCAGAAATCCGATCGTAGGAAGAAAAACCCCGGGACTTAAAAAGACGAATCGAAGTTGTTTCGCAACTCCGGGTTTGTATGTGTACGTGAATTTCCCGCCCTTGGAAGATTCCCAATCTCCCCGAATAAAATCCCCTTCTCCTTTCCAAAAATCGTTTTGAAAGGGAGAATCGTACTGAATCTCGGCGGGATGTTTGTGAAAGTATTCGAGATCCGTTAAAAACTTAGAAAGAAAGTCCTGAGATTCCACATCGTAGAATTCTCCGCCGTAAATCCGAACGAGTTCGAAGTTGGAAAAATTGCGTCTACCGATCACTTGCAAGGGAAGACCGGATGTGGACAAACCTTGTCTGAGTCCGGGAGGAAGTTTGTACTCGTTGTCGGAAACAAGAAGCGAAAGATAGGATTCCCTCGTTAAAATCGCATTCACTTTTTGGAATACGAGATCCAAATTGGTTCCGGTGTTTCGATTGCTAAGAGAACCCGGGACGCGGGCTTTTGCAAGAGCCGCTTGACGATCCAAGTCCTTTTCTACTACGAGCAGATCGTCCGAAAAAAAGATAAAACTGAAATGGTCCTCCTCTCCGGAAGCCTGCACGACCTTTTGTAAAAAGCGCGTGTTGAAGTTGTTTTCTTCCAAAGAAGTTCCGGATTGAATTAGAAAAACGGAATGTACGGGGAGACTTCCTTCTTTACGAAAAACCTTCGGCCGGAGAACGGTGCGGGTTTCCGATCCTCTGGATTCACGGATCAGAAAATTCTCCCGTTCCAAAGGAAACTGCTTTTTGTCTCGGATCGAAAGTCGAATCGACGGAAAGGAAGAAGTGTCCGCTTCTTCCATGATAAACGGAGATTTCTGCGCCCAGAGCGGCGTGAAAAATAAAATCAGTGTTAGGAGAACCGCATAACCCATCGTTCGCACTCGACTATCTTATAGATCAGGCCCCTTGTTCAAACAGTTTTTTTCCGTAAGCGGAACGGAGTTTCCATTCTCCGGTTTGCGGTCTTGTCAGAACTTCGGCCCATTCTCCCTGATAGAGGATACTTATAGTATCGGCTATGGCGCGGACGATGGAGATTTCGTGCGTGATAAAAATGACGGAAAGTCCCCTTTCCTTTCTAAATTTTAGAAGAAGTTTGAGGACTTCCACCTCGCTGATCGAGTCGAGGGCGGCCGTAGGTTCGTCGGCGACGACAATTCTAGCGCCGGAATAAACCGCCAAAAGAATCAGAATTCTCTGTCTTTCCCCTCCGGAAAGATGGCCGGGCAGCGATACAAAGGCTTTTTCCGGATCGTGAATCTGGATCGAATCGAGGAGAGGTAAAATTTCCTTCTTGTGAGCGACCGAAGGATTGGTCAGCGAAAACGCTTCGATCATCTGCAAACCGGTTTTTCGATACGGATGAAAACCCCAGATCGGGTTCTGAGGAACCAAAGCGATTTTTTTTCCACGGAGAACCTGCCATTCTCTTTCAGTGAGATACCGTGCGTCCTGACCTAACAACGAAAAACGATCGGACCTTTGAAAGAGTTCCTTGTCCGTCATTCCCAATAGGCAGGACGCGAACGTGGACTTACCGCTTCCGGATTCGCCCACGATACAATGAACCTCTCCCTCTTTTAAAGTGAAATCGATTCCTTTGAGAATATGATGACCGGGTGTCGAAACCTTCAGATTGGAAATTTCAATTACGGGAGAAATCACGAATCGGCGTCATTCCATTTTAAACAGATTGTATTCCACGATGCTGCAAAGGATATGTCCGATTAAAATATGGGATTCCTGGATTCTCGCGGTCACGTTGCTCGGAACGATTACGTCCAGATCCGAAAGGTTCCTCATCTTTCCGCCGTCTCCGCCTAACAACGATATGGTTTTCAAACCTCTGGTTTTCGCCTTTTCCAGCGCGAGCAAAACGTTTTTGGAATTTCCGCTCGTGGAAAGTCCGATGAGGAGATCCCCCTTTTTTCCGAAGGCTTCGATCTGTCTCGCGAATACGTCTTCGTATCCGTAGTCGTTCGAACAAGCGGTCAACACCGCCGAATCCGCGGAAAGGGAAAGAGCCGGCAAAGCCTTTCTTTCGTTTCCGGATTTGTATCGAACCACGAGCTCCGCCGCGATATGGGACGCGTCGCAGGAGGAACCTCCGTTTCCGCACAGAAAGACGGTGTTTCCTGTTTGTAAAACCTTGGAAACGATTTCTCCCGCCTTGGTTATATCGTCCAAGATCGTATCGATACATTTCTGTTTGGTGGCTACGGAATCCCGGATTTGTCCGAGAGCGATTTCCTTAATATCCATCTAGTTGCTTCCTCTTTTTTTACGGATCTGTTCGAGCACTTGAAAAAATTCCCTCTTTGCCTTTTCGAAATCCTGTAAGGAAAGATTTTCCGTATACGGAGAATTCTCCTTTTGATTTCCGCTCACATTCAAAAAATAAAGTTCGTCCGAGACGATGCTCTTGAGCCGCTTTGTAGAATTAGACTGAAAGAATTGTTCGAACTCAGGTCCCATATACACAAGAAGTACGGCGACAATACTCGGTTTCAGACGAATAAAAATCTGCTGTTTCCAAAACGATTCCCAGTTGTAAAAGTCCTTCCACGTTTCTTGGGAAGAAGCGGATTCTCCGTATAAAACTTTCAGGTCTTCGTCGATTCCTTCTGGTTGAAATCGGGAAAATACGCTTTTTAAGTCGGAATGTTCATAGGAAAGAATTCGGTTCAACTCCGCTTCGGGAATCACAACGACTCCTGAAATCTTCTCCCCTTGCAAGCTCAAAAAATTTCCGGTCGAAACGACGAGGGAATATTCCCTTCCGGATTTTTCCTTTCCTTCGAGACGGAAAAGTTTCGGACCGTTCTTTAGAAGTTTATAATATTTCGTTTCGTGAACGAGACCGCCCGTTTTCTTTCGGGTGACGAAGAAACGATCCGCCTTTTCCCGCAGTTCCGCGAGTTCGCGTTTGTAACCGTAACTTTCCCGAACCGGAAGCGTTTCTTCTTCGCCGGAACCTTTCTTCCGTTTTTTTCTTCGAAAAAAGGAAAGGAGTTTTGCGAAAAACGACTTAATTACCATAACTCGATTTTACGTTGGAAGGTCGTTCCGTGATTCCTTTCTGAAGCTCGTATTGTTTCGCGTCCTTTAAGAACGTGGAATATGCCGAGGAAACCGCGATGACCCAACCGGGAAACCCGTCCAAAAATCCGAACTTAAAAAAATACGTTTCCACGAACTTGGAAAACGGTTTGTAGATCGTTCGAAGAACGGAAAACTTCTTTCCCTTTCTTTGTCTCGTGTAGGCTACGATCGAGGAGAACTGATTGATCGTGTTCACTTGATGGGCGAGATCCGTAAAACTGTAGTGAATGATGTCGCCGTGAATCCTGCTTCCGTTTCCTTCGATGCTGATATAGTCGTGAGGATTTTCCCCGACCCAAACGGCCTGACCTTTGCGGAAGATGCGATATCGATATTGAGGATACCAACCGCCGTAACGGATAAATCTTCCCATGTGAAAGGTCAAACGGGAAACCTGCAAACCGCCGAGATCTCCGTCGTCCGGTTTTTGTTTGAAAGTAAGAATCGAATTCTTCAGTTCCGGTGAAACCCGTTCGTCCGCATCCAAAGAAAGAATCCAATCGTATTTGCAAAGAGCGATCGCGTCGTTCTTCTGTTCGATGTGACCTTTGAATTTTTGTTTATAAAACCGGACGGAAGGAAAAGACTTCGAAATCTTTTCGGTGGCGTCCGTGCTGATCGAATCTAAGACGACGATCTCATCGGCTATGTCGATGCAGGAACGGATACAATCTCCGATGTTGCGTTCTTCGTTGTAAGTGATGATGGCGACCGAAAGTTTTTTTCCCATCAGAGCGGAAGGGGCTTCCGTTTTTTTTTGTGCTTTCTTTTTCTTTGCTGGAATTGATTTTCCCATCTGTTCGATTGATTCCCGGAACCGGTTCTTTTTTCTAATGGTAGAATGAATTCTTTCTCTGTCATTGGTTTTTTTAAGGGAAAATGAAACGATCTTCGGGGGCATTCAATTGAAAGAACGAATCACAAACGTACTCCAAACTCTGTCCTTGGTTTCTCTCGGATTATTTCTTTTGAGCTTTCCTCAATCAGTCAGCGTCTCTCAGATTTTCGGAGGACTTACGATCGCATCCGCCTATCCCTTGTTCTTTCTCGACTCTGAATCCTGTACAACCTGGAAACGAATTCGAATTCCGTTTTTGCTTTTTTTCGGAATTTATCTTTGCCTTTTTGTCTCTTCCCTTTGGCACGCGGATCGCTTCTCCCCTTTCTTTCAAAAGTTTTTAAAACAATCCGAGTTCGGAGATTTTTGGATGCTTCTTTTGTTTCCCGCTTCGTTTCTGGTGGCTTCTAAAGAAAAGAACCAAATCGTTTTGAAACGATTTCTCTTCGCGTCCGCTTCGATCGCGATTCTGTTGGGCTGCATCAGTTTATTTTCCGAAGTACGAATCGGGAAATTCGTCGCCAACGGATTTCGCTACGCGCCCGGCGATCGCCTTCAACATTTTTCGGGGAACGTCGGTCCGATCAAACTCTATCTTCCCCTCGGAATGATGAACACGCACCTTACGTTCGGCGGTCTTTTGGGAATCTTCCTACCCGGACTTTTCGTGGATTGGTTTCAGTGCGTAAAAAGGAAACGGGATTTAACGCTGTTTTTCAAAACCCTTTTGGTATTTGCAGGATTTGGAATCTTATTTTTCAACCAGAGCCGATCGGTTTGGCTCGGAGTTTTTGTGACGTTGTTCCTTCTTCTGGTAAAAGGAACCTTTGGGATCCGAAAAAATCTCCCGAATTTTTCCGTAAGCAAAAGAATTGCGACCGGACTGGTTTTACTAGGCATTTTGATTTCGGCGGGATATTTATTCCGAACCAATTGGCTGATCCAAAGATCGATTTCTCAAATATTCGAAGTTCATAATACGGAAAATCAGCGATATTACATCTATAAAAACACGATTCCATTGATTCGAGAACATTGGTTTGCGGGAGTCGGCGGAGGCAATTACAAGGATTCCCATTGGAAAGAATCCGCAAAGATGATTCAAGCGAACGAACAACTTTGGTATGAACTGTATATCACTCCGAGAGGACACGCGCACAACGATCTTCTTCATTTTTTTACCACCGGCGGAATTTTCGCGGTCCTATTGTTTCTTCTGTTTTGGGGAAGAATGTTCTCGAACTTCTTTCGTTCCGATTACTCTTCCATACAAGGAATTCCGATTTTGGCGATCGGAATTTTAAGCCTGTTTCCGGCCGGATTCTTTCAGTGTTATCTTTTGGACGACGAGGTGGTTCTTCCCTTTTTCGCGTTTTGCGGAATCTTTTTGGGAGGACGGCTCGCGATAGTCCATCCGAAGAATTCCAGCTCCGTTTCGAATCGAGTGTCGACGCTTTCCGATCCGCGGGAAACGAAGGGATCGATTTTCGGCACGGAGGAAACATCCCCGCCGATTCTAAGCGTATCTCCATCGTTCGGAAGTGTTGATCTTTTCTCCTGGATCTACAAAAACCGACTTTTTCTAGTTCAGATTCTCGCATCGATCGGCGTTCCGATTCTTCTCTATTGGTTGTTTTGGATTCCTCGTTTGTATTTGGAACCGCTGGAAGTTTATAACCGAAGAGTTCGTTCTTCCGAACCCGCGCTGATTAAAGAAGTACAAAAGAATATTCTAAAATTCGAATCTTTCAGAAATGCGCCCGAATCGATCTTAAATCGGGATTCGAGCGGCGCCGACGACACTTCGCCTTCCCACCCGGACGATTCGGCTTTCGGTTCAGGACGATTTGTCTTTGTTCCCTCGGGGCTCGGTATAGAGCAGGCTTCTCTTCCGTTCCAGGTGGAAGGTTGTCTAACGCACCGATATCCGAATCCGCCTCTTCCTCGCAGAACACCGTTTAGCTTTACGATTTTTCTTCCGGAAACTCCGAAGAATTCTCCCAAAACCGCGGAGATCACGATCGTATCTCGGGATTCTTTCGATCAAGACCGGCTCTACTGGGCGCACGGAGAAGCGGATCTGTTTACGATCCATGTCGCATTAAAAAGCGGAGAAAATCCGATCCTGGTAGGCGGAGGACTTCTCGAGACGACTCCCCGGGAATTTCCGAACGAAGTTTTTTTCCGCGATTATAGAATCCGCTTTTCCGGTTTTGAAACGGGAAAACCGATCGAATTTCCGAAACTGTATTTTGGGAAGATTTGCGATACGGTGCTTCCGTTGCCGCAATAGAGGAAGAAAAAACCGTTGGTACCTGGAGCGAGACTCGAACTCGCACGCGATTGCTCGCACAGGATTTTAAGTCCTGGGTGTCTACCATTCCACCATCCAGGCAGATACAAAACAGTGAGGCGTCGCCCGGATTCGAACCGGGGATCAAGCTTTTGCAGAGCCATGCCTTACCACTTGGCCACGACGCCGTTATAGGGTATGATTTTAAGGGAAAGATCAGTGTCAATAGAAAAGTCCATATGAGGCAAAGAAGAACCTATTTTTATCGGATCGACGGACGAGGAAGACTCTTCCACGATTTTTCAGAACTCAAGGATCCCGCGTTTCTGGATTTTTTTATAGAAAGAATCCGAAAGAACGACACGGGAGAACATTCCGAGTATCCGTTCCTTTCCGTTTGCAACGGAGAATGGAATTTCATACAACCTGCGACGACGATTTTCGTATTTCGAAAATTGGAAAACGGAAATCTCTACTATTCCCCGAGTCATTTCGTTTCGTTTCAACCGGAGAATCTCAAGGTCTTTCACGAGTCGCTCGCTCATCCCGCCCCTCTCGACGAATGGGGTTCTTTTTCTTCCGAACTTCTTCTCGAATTTTCCAAACGAATTTTACAGCGAGAGAATCAACTTTTCCTGGAATACGAAGGAAAAAACTTTTTGATCTCAAAAGAGGATTCTCACTGAATCGTAACGGGAAATTCATTTTCAGCACAAAGTCAAAACAATCAAACTAAGCCCAGACGATTTCAGCAATTACGGATTGTATAACATCGTCGAAGCGGGTTTTGATTAGAATTTCAAAATCAAAGCAGATTTTAGCCGTTCTTACATTTCAAAATCTAAGTAGATCGCGCAATTCTTGCATAAAGAAACGCTCTTCTTCAGTTCACTCCATTAGGATTTTCTTTCAATTTCGATTTATTTCCGAATACAAAGGCCCCGCCGATTGAACAAACAAAAGAATGCTTCTCTCTTTAAAGCGAAGCAAAAGAACGGATCAGTCCCTTCCTCTTTCAACGCCAAACAAGAGGTCTCAGCGTAACACAACAAACATCGGGGAGCAAAGAATATGTTCCACAGAAAGATTATAAAACTCCAAACTATAACCCAAGGATCAAATTTAAAATTCGAATTTAATCCTGAGCGGATTCCTAAAAATAGAAATTCAATCTAAAATAGTAATTTATAATTATTGAATATAAATTTCAGAATCACGGGATTTCAATCTTCAATTCTGCTTGCAGATTTTCATTTGCCAAGAATTGTGAATCACCTTTTCATCGGAGGAAATTATTAAAGAATGTTATCTCAAGAAGATATGGGCGATCTCATCGGCCCCTTATCCATCAGCGTAGCGACGCGAGATGGAGAACGAAGACCGCATTTCGCAAGAGGATTCGGAATTCGACTCGAAGAAAATCAGAAACAAATGACCGTTCTGATTCCGAACGTCGTCGTATCACAATGTCTGAAAGACATAGAGGACAACGGACAAATCGCCGTTACGGTCGCACACATGTCTTCCTTTCAAACCAGACAATTCAAAGGAAACGTAATCCGTAAAAGCGAATGCGCGGACTCCGATTACGAACTCATGACCGCCGTTCGAAACGCCGGCTCGGAAACCAGTGCGATGTTCTTCGGACCAAAGGCGGGGGAAGGCTGGGGAAAATACATTCTTAAACCCGCAACCGCAATCACATTCGAATTGTCGGAACTTTTCGACCAATCGCCCGGAGCCAAAGCGGGGGAAAAACTGAAATGATACCGGAAACACTACAACCCTGTCTTCAAGGAATCGTTCCTAGCATCATGGTAACTTCTTCCAAGGAAGGGATTCCGAACGCAACCATCGTAAGCCAAGTCTATCAGGTGGATTCTTCTCATGTGGCGATCTCGAATCAATTTTTCGGGAAAACGCATATCAATTCCGTGGAAAACCGTTACGCAATGTTGCAGGTTTTGAATCCCGAAACCCTCGAACCATGGATTTTAGAGATCTACTATCAAAGAACCGAAACCGAAGGCGATTTGTTCGACGCGATGGAAATGCAGTTGGAAGCGATCGCATCCATGTCGGGGATGAGCGAAGTGTTCAAGTTGAAGGCGGCCGATATATTCGAGGTACGCTCCGCGAGAATTCTTTCGGAAGCGAAGGAAGCATAACGTGCCGAACGAACAGGAAATCGAAGACTTCAAAAAGCAGTTTGTCGAGAACCAAAAAGGAATCGAAGAACTCAACCAGAAGCTGAACCGGAAAACCAGAGAAGTGGAGATCATTCAATCGATCTCCTCCGAAATCCTCAACACTCTGGATTTGGATCTAATTTTTGAACGAATCATGAAAGTCATGGACGAGGTTTTCGGGTTCAAACACGCAATGATTCTGATGGTCGAAGAAAATTCCGAAATTCTCAAGGTGGTAGCAAGCCGCGGTTACGAAGAAGGCGGAATCGGGGCTACCGTAGAATTCGGCAAAGGTGTGATCGGAGTCGTCGCAAAAAAAAGAAAGATCATGCGAATGGTCGGAATCAGCACGCAGATGCGCTATGCGGGTCAGGTCGGACAATCTTTGGGAATGGAAGAAAAGAAAATCGAACTTCCCGGATTAAAGGACGCAAAGAGTCAGATCGCGATTCCGCTTCTCGTAAAGGAAAAGTTGCTCGGCGTCTTTGCAGTGGAAAGCGCGGAAATCAACGCGTTCAAACTTTTGGACGAAATGATTTTGAGCATCGTAGGAAATCAGATCGCGGTCGCGATCGAAAACGCCGCGGCCTATCATACGCAGCAGCAATTATCCGAAGCTTACAGTCGTTTCGTTCCGAAAGAACTCCTTTCTCTTTTGAGCAAACGATCGATTCTGGAAACGCAGCTTGCCGATCAAACCGAAGGTCTTATGACTGTTATGTTCTCGGACATTCGTGGTTTTACGACTCTTTCGGAAACGATGACGCCGAATGAAAACTTTCGATTTATCAACGATTACTTGGGAATGATCGCGCCCGTCATCAAAGAACACCACGGGTTTATCGATAAGTTTATCGGAGACGCGATCATGGCGATCTTTCCTTCGCGAGCCGAGGACGCAGTGGAAGCTTCTCTCGCTATGATGCGCGCCTTACGTCGATTCAACGAACTTCGAAAGGAAAAGAATCAGGATCCGATCGATATCGGAATCGGTATTCATACGGGACATCTGATGCTCGGAATCATCGGGCACGAAAACCGCATGGAAGGAACTGTGATCGGAGACAGCGTGAACTTGGCTTCCAGAGTAGAAGGTTTAACGAAAGAATTCAAATGTTCGATCATCGCGAGCGAAGTCACGATCGCATCGCTCAAAGACAAGGACCGATTTCAACATGAATTTTTGGACGAGGTCAAGGTAAAAGGAAAGTCGCAGGCCGTAAAAGTATATAAGATCGAAAGTCCCGCTTAACGGCTTTATTCCCACTCGATGGTTCCGGGAGGTTTGTTCGTGAGATCAAAGAACACGTAACGTATCCCCGGAATTTTATGGACTTCCGTTTTGATTTCCTGCAATAAAGAACGCTCCATCCGAAAAAAATTCGCCGTCATCGCTTCCTGCGATTCCACCGGACGAAGAACGATGCTCTTTTCGTCTTCCGTTTCACCGATCGGCAATAGAACGACGGGCATCTGCCAAATTTTATCGTAAAGCCCCGCTTTTCGAATCACCGTTTCGACCGCATGATCCGCTTCTCGCAGAAGATCCGAACATTTTTTGTCCAACTGCATTCCCGTAAATCGAAAGTTCAACTTCTTTACTTCCGGTTCAAAGGGAAGAAGAACGACACGATTGATAAAGTAGAATTGGTTCGAAAGATGCGTTGCGACCCGGTCGAGGGTTTTCCAATCGGTTCCGACATCGTTTAACACCGCGCAGTTGGCATACGATCTTCGATCGCCTTTGACTCCCACGCTCGCTACCGGAAGAATTTTCCCTTCGAGTCCATTCTGGGTCGCGAGGTACGAATCGATCGCCTTTTGATCTTCGGGCTTTCCTTGTTTCTCCACGGCGAGCATACGAACCACAAGACCCGGTCCCGGAAACGGATGACGTCCCACCCACTCCGGCTCCAAACCGAGAATCACTCCGAGATCGCGAACTTCGTCTTTGTAAAGATCGCGGATCGGTTCGATCACCTTCCCTTCTTCGATCAATTTTTGAATCGCTTCGACTCGGTTGTGATGCGTCTTGATGGTATGAGAATGTTTGGTCCCGCCGGATTCGATCGTATCGGGATAGATCGTTCCTTGTCCTAAGAGCCAATCTCCGTGTTCCAAATCGAGATCTTTCACGGCGCGATCCCGCGCTTCCAGAAATAAATTCCCAACGATTTTTCTTTTCTCTTCCGGATCGGATTTACCTTTCAGACTTTCGTAAAAAAGATTCGATTCGTCTCTCACCGTTAGGTGAATGTTCTGCGCGGTGAGCTTCTCCTGAAGGGGAAGAACTTCTCCCTTTCTCATGAAGCCAGTATCGATTAAAAATCCGAGAACGCGTTCAGCGCCGAGCGCCTTGCATAAAAGAAGATAGGAAACGGTGGAATCGACTCCGCCCGAAACGAGCATGAAGATTTTCTGCTCCGGTTTTACGGTCGCTCGAATCTCTTTGATTTTTTCCTTTAAGAATTGATCGAGTCCCCAGGTGCGGGAAGCTCCGCAGATCTGAACGAAGTTGTCCAAAAGGATCGAACCCTTTTCACTATGACTGACTTCCGCGTGAAACTGAATTCCGAAAATTCGCTTGGAAGAATTCTCCACAACCGCATAACCGCAATCTTTCGAAGAGGCGATTCTCGTAAAGCCGGAAGGAAGTTTTACCACCTCGTCTGCGTGGTTCATCCAAACCTGTTCTCCTCCGACAAAATTCTTCAAAAGAGAAAGGGAATTGCCGTTGGAAACGTGCAGTTCGAGAGAAGCAGGTCCGTATTCTCCCGTGCCGGAACGTTCGACCACGCCGCCCAAAAGTTTCATGATGAGTTGATGACCGTAACAAATTCCGAGAACGGGAATTCCGAGTTCGAAAATTTCAGTCGAGATGGTGGGAGAGTCCGGTTCGTAAACGCTTTCGGGTCCGCCCGATAAAATGATGCCTGCGTATTTTTTATAATGGGAAAGCGGTTCTTCGTTGGAGAGAATTTCCGTATAGGCTCCGAGTCTTCGGATTCTGGACGCAATCAGATGGGCATACTGCCCACCGAAATCTACTACGGCAATTTTCTTCTGGATTTCCATTCCACCCCTCTTTGGGACTTTGATACGGACTCGGATTTGGGAAAAAGAATTTTCGCTGTGGAGAGATCGAAAAGTCTGGTCATCAAGGAACTATTCATGGAAACGAATCATCCAGAAACCTACGACGGAAGACAGGACCATATTCCTGCTCTGAAAACTCCCGAAATCGAATCTTTCACCAATGTTTACGAGGGAAAGGATTATACAATCGATTTTACGGTTCCAGAATTTACCGCCGTTTGTCCAAAGACAGGGCTTCCGGATTTCGGAGTGATTTACGTTTCCTACATTCCGACCAAACGTTGTATCGAACTAAAATCCTTCAAAGAATACATTCTCAGTTATCGCAACGTGGGAATCTTTCATGAATTTCTCGTGAATAAGATTTTAGAAGATCTGATCCAAGCGGTCCAGCCGAAATACTTGAAAGTGATCGGAGATTACAACGCGCGCGGCGGAATTAAAACCGTCGTGACGCGGGAATATTCAAAGACCTAAACGGATTTTTAAACCGACATGGACTCCATTACGTTTTTAGGTTATATCGCTTCGCTCTTGACTACGGTTTCTTTCTTACCGCAGCTCATTCGAATCGTGATGGGCGGAAGCACGAAGGACATTTCCAGAAACATGTATATCGTCTTCGTGACCGGTGTGGTTCTCTGGTTTATCTACGGCTGCCTCAAACAGGATTTTCCTATCATCTTAGCGAACGTGTTCACGTTCATCTTCACTTCGATTATTCTTTATTTTAAACTAAGAAACGACGCAAAGGGAGAGTGAGGTTTTGTCGGAGTTCCGACAATTTTTCCGTGAAATTTTTGCGCCCCACCCAGTTTTTGGGTGGAGGGGAGAGGTGGCGGGAAGAAATTTCAGACGAATTTTCCTATATCAGAAAATCATTCTATTTGCAAGTATCTTTTTGGACGTGGCTTCGTCGGAACTCCGACAAATTTCTCTCTTCGATCCCAAACATTCTACCTAAAACAAAAAACCCCGACTTCGCTTAACAAAAACGAAACCGAGGTTCCTTGAAAAAGTGAAACTCGAACTTTCTTATTGAGGTTTAACCTGGTCTTTGAGGGATTTTCTGGAATTTTCCAAAGCTTCCTTATCCTTGTCGATCCCGGACTTGATGTTCTTTCTTTCTTCGTCCGCGGCGTTTTTAATCGCTTCTTTTTCCGCTTTGCCCGACTCTTTCACCTCGTCGATCATTCTACGATTTTCTTCTTTCGTAGCGTTGATGAGTTCTTGATTTCTTTGTTTTTGTTCCTCCAAACCTTGGAGAATTCTTTCTTTATTCTCCTTAAAGTCCTTCAGAATCTCTTCGATTCTTTGTCTTTGTTCTTCGGTCACGGATTGAACGGTCGCAGCGTCTTCTTGAAGTTCCTTCAACTCGTCTTCGGAAAGTTTTTCTTCTTTCTGAGTTTTACCGTCGGATACGATCTTTTCGCCCGCGTCCGCGGTATTGGTTTGATCCGGATTGTCGTTATCGACGACTTCTACCGCCCCATCGGAAACGAGCGTCTCGGTTTTGTTTCCTTCCACTTCCACCTGGAAATCGGTTCCGCGAACGGCCGCGGTGGAAGTCGGAGTGGAAACCTTAAATCCGGAGGACTTGTTCAGCTTCGTACCAACCTTGGAAAAAATCTTTCCTTTGTTTAAGCTGATATCCGAATAGATCTCCGCGTTTTTCGAATCCACATAAATCTTGTTCAACGTCAGACTCGTATTTTCTTTGATACGGATGATAACTCCGTCCATCAATTGAACGTCCGCGTAGGAATCCTTTCCCGTTTCGATTTTATCTTCCGGAAGAATGAACTCCGAAAGTCCTACTTTCTTTTCCTTTCCTGCTTTATCCGAAAGTTTAACGGTTCCTTTGATAAAGGTAAAAACTCCGCCCTGCAAATCATCCTTTTTGGATTTTCCACAGTCAATAGCGAATAAGACGATCAATGCAAGGCATAAACCTTTTTGAATCATTTCGGGTTCTCCCATTTACAAATTCTATTCCGGGCAAAGTAGCATGAAATTTATTTCAAGTCCACAGTTTTCCCTGTTTTCCATAATCTAGTATCCCGAATTCTACCGAAACGGACTCAAACGACGCTTTTCCTAAAGGAAGAACCTAAGAAAAGGACTTGCCGTCTAAGTAGTGATTAGAAAATTGATCTTGGAACCTGTTTTTTAAGCGACCGGGAGAACCAACCCAGGAGAATCGAGGCCTATGGCGACTAAAATTGCGTATGTAGACAAGGACAACTGCACTTCCTGCAATCAATGTGCGGACAATCTTCCGAAATACTTTCAAATGGATGACAATGATACTTCGGAAACTCATATCGGAGGAGAAATGGTAAACCAAGCTCCGATCCCGGAAGAAGACTGGAAAATCGTTCAGAAAGAAATGGACGAATGCCCGGGCGAATGTATCCAGTGGAAAAAATAATTTCCAAATCCTAACCTGGTCGAGCGGCTTCCCGCAAGAAGCCTTCTTCGAATTTTAAAAGGCGGCGTTAAACCGCTTTTTTTATGCGTTCTCTTAATATTCCTGCTCGGAACGGGTGGAACCCAAGAGTTCGTCGGGAATATCCTCGACTCGATCTCCGATCTGAATCGCAAGTCTGCTTCCCACTCTTCCCGGAAGACATTTGAACTTCTTTCTTTCTCCGACCTTTACGATCATCTCGGATCTCGTGGACGTGTTCTCGAGTTTTACCACGTCGCCTACGGAAAGATTCATGAAGTCGTTGATGGAAACGTCCACCGAACCGACTTCTGCGATCAACGGAATCGCAACCTGATCGAGACGCTCTTGGATCACGGCGCGGTTCTCGTCGAGTTCCCCTTTTCGAATGGAAGAATACCAATACTGCGCCGACAACTTATTGATGATCGGTTCGATCGTGATGTAAGGAATACAAAGGTTCGTCATCCCTTCCACTTCCCCGATCTTGGTTTCGAGTGTGATCAAAACCACCATGTCGTTGGGAGGAACGACCTGAGCGAACTGAGGATTCGTTTCAATGTTCCCCAGCCTCGGTCTTAAGTCGATTACCGTGGACCAGGATTCCCGCATGTTCCCGAGGATTCTCACGATGATCCCTTCCATTACGCTCATCTCGATCTCTGAAAGTTCTCTGGAAATCTTTGCCTGTTCTCCCTTACCACCGAACAGACGATCGATGATCGTAAACGAAATCGAAGGATCGATTTCCAAAATCGCGGAACCGCGGAGAGGGTCCATGTTGATTACGGCAAGTGTAGTCGGGTTCGGAATCGAACGGATGAATTCTTCGTACGTCAACTGATCCACCGAAGCGACGTGAACGGATACGAGGGCTCGAAGCTGCGCCGATAAACCAGTAGTAGCCAAACGCGCAAAAGTTTCGTGCATCATCTGCAGAGTACGAATCTGGTCTTTTGAAAATTTATCCGGACGTTTGAAGTCGTAGATCTTTACTTTTTTCTGTTCGGAAACGGAAGCGTAATCCGATTCGTTGACTTCTCCGGAACTGATGGCGCTGAGTAGCGCGTCAATTTCATCCTGGGATAAAATCTCTGTCATTTCTTCACCTTCGCTACTAAGTTAGACACTTTCCAAAAGCCTCCTTGTTCGTCGGGAACTCTTCGGAGAGTGTATGTATATTCGTATTTAGAACGCAGTCGATTCAGTCTTCTTTCCACAAAAACGGTCACCTTTGCCAAACTCGGAGTTACGGTTTCGGTATTTAAAATTCGATACGAATGGAGAAGCCCCGCTCTGGACTCGGTCAAATATCGTTTGAAATTCTCCAGTAAAAAATCGCGTTCCGATTCTTCCGCGCGATTGTATTCTTCCGAATATTGATCATACGCTTGCACGTATTCCGGAAAATAGATCCACTTAAAGTGATGTGTCCAATTCTTTTTCTTTTCCGAACCGAGAAACAAATGAATCACCTCTTCCGGCTCGAGCCCATCCACGGTCGGATCTTTTTCCGGAATCGAGGAAAGAACGGGTTCGCTGTGTTTTTCCTCGTAAAAGAAATAAGGCTGATTGCGGGAACGGATAAAGAGCGCGGGCATTTCCTGAACGTTCGGATGAAAATAGGCCGTTACGAAATACTTTTTTCCCGGGTTCAGATCAAAGCGGGAATTCAGATCGATTTCTTTCGAGAAAACTTCGTCCTTATGGAGAATGATTTCTTTGATTTCTTTTCCTTCCAGAGATTCGATCGTGTTTCTTCGTTTTAAAACCGGATCGATCCGCCGTTCTTCGTCTCTTTCCGGGATTTGATTTCCGTCCTCGTCACGAACCACGATTCGATAGGATTCAAGATCGCGACCGGAAGGAAAAATGCGGACGACTTCGTTTCCCGTATTCGTAATGGACATCTTTACGGGAATCCGATCGTTTTCCCGATAGTGGATCTTTTTCAAATCCAAGGTGATGATTCCTTGTTGTTTGAGATAATTTTCAGATACGGAACCGCGTGCATCCCGTTTAGGAAACGCAACGAGAACCAGAGGCGTGAGTACGATTGCGAAAAGAATCCGGATCATTCTGGTTTATTTTCGGCAATTTCTCCCAAAAGCCGCGAAAAAATACGGTTTTTTACCCCGGAGATTTGGCGTCTTCTATGAGCATTTCCGCAATTCGGATCAATCGTTTGAGGATCGGTTCCACTTTTTCATAGTCGTCGTAACAGGAAATAAGCTTTTCCATGGGAGGTTGAATCAGAGAGATCGCCTTCGAGGAAAGAATCAACGAGGAAAGGTTGTCTTCGTTTAACAAATTGAAGGATTCGAGCTCCGTCAGAAACCGATTGATCTCCTTGATGAGCGCTTCGTCCCCGATATCGTTCTTTTCGAAAAAAGATTCAATTTTTAGAATATAATCCGTCAGAATCTGTTTGATCTTGGCTTCGTCGTCGGTCGGTCTTCGTTTTGCAGTGAGGGAATTGATCGTTCCGTATTTCGACATCGCCGTTTCGTAAAAGGAATGCACTTCCTGACGTTTGGAATGGATGATCCGAAAAAGTTTCAGAATTCCCACCAAACGATCCGGAAGATTCTTCCCTGCGCTCGTTTCCAAGACGGCGGTTCTCGAATCCTGATCGTGTGCAGGAAGCAAAGACAAGCGGTCCAGGATGCGGCTCGTGCTGGAACCGGCGGAATAACTCGCCAGTTCCTGAACCACGGCGAGATACAATCCCGCCTGAGCTTTGTTCGGCGCGGCGCTCATTGTGCCGTGGTCGCCGCCGCTCTTTTATCTACGATGAGAACTTTTTTGATCGTCGTTTTGGAATTTCCGGCCTTTACGATCCGATCCACTACGTCCGCTCCGGAAACCAATTGTCCGAACACCGTATGAAGTCCGTCCAAATGAGGAGTATCGACTTGGTTGATGAAAAATTGGGATCCGTTCGTGTTCGGTCCGGCATTCGCCATCGCGAGAGAACCTTTGATCGCTCTGTGAGACTTTAAGGTTTCATTGTATTTATATCCGGTTCTAAAAAGAATTTCGAGAACGGACAACTTCTTTGCGTCTTCGAACGCTTTTTCGATCAGTTCCCGTTTTGACTCGGCTTCTTCCCTGTTTTTAATTTGAAGTTCGTTGGCGACTGCTCTTTGCAATTGATACTGATAATACGGAGCTTGTCCGGCTTGGATCTTGTCGAGACCGAGTGACTTTCCGTTGATCTCGTCGTCGAACCGGTATCCCGGTCCTCCGGTTCCGTCGCCGTTCGGACAACCGCCTTGGATCATAAAGTTCTCTATGACTCGGTGAAACGTAAGTCCGTCGTAAAAAGGTTTCTTCACCTTTTGTCCGTTTCTTGCTAAGAATTCTTTTTCACCTTGTGCCAGATCGATAAAGTTCTGAACGGTTTTCGGCGCGTCCTGATCAAAAAGCTCCACGGCCATGTTTCCCTGAGTCGTTAAGAAGATCGCATACACGGCGGGTTTTTCCGGTAAAGGAATCACCGCAGCATCCGGCTTGGGAACTACGACCGAAGAAGGAGTATAAACTTCCGGTTGGTAACGGTTTTGTGCAAACGGATTTCGGTTACACGCAAAAAAGGAAAGAAGGATAACGGTTCCGGTGATGATTCTCATACAAACAATGTTTCGGCTTCCCGTAAAGATTCCAGCGCAATTTTTAACTGCTCTTCTTGTCTTTGTTTGGAAGTTCCTCCATAAGATATTTTTTTATCGGTGGAAAGAGAAAGAGAGACGGCGTCCTCGTATTCCTTTCCCGCAAAATGTTCGGAAATCGAAATTCGATCCGATTCCGGTATATCGAACAAGGTCTTTTTTCGTTCCACACATAAACCGACGAGCGTCCCCACAAGCTCGTGGGCGGTTCGAAACGGAATTTTCTTTTGGTCCACGAGAAAATCCGCGAGATCGGTGGCGGTAGCAAATCCGTTTTTTAAAGAAGATTCCGCCCTTTCCGGAACCCAAACCCAACCCTCGATCATTTCCCGAATTCCTTCCAAGCTGATCCCGACGGTTTCGATCGAATCAAAGAGAGCCAACTTGTCTTCCTGCAGATCTCGATTGTAAGTGGAAGGCAATCCCTTAAGCATCACGAGAAGATGATTCAGATTTCCGATGACCCTTCCCGCTTTTCCGCGGATGAGTTCGGCTATATCGGGATTCTTCTTTTGAGGCATAATGGAAGAACCGGTCGTCAACGAATCGGGCAAACGCAAAATTCCGAACTCTTGCGAAGAATACAAAATGATATCTTCGCAGATCCGGGACGCGTGGATCATCCACTGCGAACAAGCGAATAGAAATTGCAGGATATGATCCCGGCTGGAAACCCCGTCCATAGAGTTGTGGGAAATTTTAGAAAGCCCCAATTCTTTTCGTAAGAATTCCCGATCGGTCGGGTAATTCACGCCGGCCATCGCTCCGCTTCCCAAGGCCAATTCTTCCGAAGCCTTGAGCGCAAACCGAAAAAATTCCTGATCTCTCTCCAAGGCCCAAAACCAGGAAAGAAGATATTGAGAAGCACGGATCGGTTGCGCGACCTGCAAATGCGTATAACCCGGTAGGATTACGTCCACGCTTTGTTTGGCTTTTTCATACAAAGAACGTCGGAGCGATACGATGGATTTTAAAATTTCTTTTCCTTGATGAAGGATATAAAGCCGTACGTCCTGAGTTACTTGATCGTTTCTCGATCTGGCCGTATGCAATTTTTTTCCGGTCTCGCCGATGAGTTCGGTCAATCGGGATTCGATGTGCATGTGAACGTCTTCGAGCTCGCTTTTGAATTCGAGCTTTCCTTCTTCGAGTTCGGTTTTGATTTGGTCGAGGGAAGTTTCTATCTTGGACAATTCTTCTGCGTTTAAGATGCCGATTTGTTTCAGCATTCTTGCGTGCGCGATGCTGCCTTGAATGTCTTCCTTATAAAGTTTATGATCGAAGGATACGGATTCTCCGATCCGTTCCATGATCGAAGAAGCCTTTTCCTGAAATCTTCCGCCCCAGAGTTTTTTGTCTTTCCCAGTCATAACGTCTTTGCCAGATTATTTTTCATTCTTCTTTCTGATACTCTTCTTCCAGGTCTTGAATCCAGTTTTTCAAAACGTCCAATTCTTCCGGGGAGATTTTTGCGGATGGATGAAAAAGCACGTAATCCGCCGGAGGCATTTCTCCTTCTTCGAGGGTTTCCAAAATCGAATCGCCTCTCGTGGATTTTTCCTTTTTCGTCAAAGTCTTCCACTGCGAAAAATTAAGTTCCGCTTTTCCTTCTTCCACATGATGATAGAGATACGCATTGACCGGAAAAATTTTGGAATACCAAGGCCAGACCGTCAGATCGGAGTGACAGTCGTAACAGGATTTCCTCAATATTTTTTTGACTTCATCGGAGGTTTCGATCTCCTCTCGATTGTCTCCACCGGGAGGGTTTAAAGGTAGGAATTGCAGGAGGAAGAGCGCTAAAACGAATCCGAGAAGAAGTTTCTTTTTCATGCCTTTCTCTGGATAGTTCCGTCCGTTTCCCTTTTTTTTAAAATAGAAAAAACGGATTGAACTCTGAAAAAAATTTACGAATCTGTTCCACTCGGGAGAATGCGTCTTTCATGCCTGATTTTCTTTCCAACCTTCCCGTAACGCTCTGGATCGGCGGCGGCGTTCTTTTGATTCTCGCCGAATTTTTTATACCCGGAACCTTCGTCGCCTTTTTGGGAACCGCCGGTATTCTCACGGGAATCGTCGTTTATTTTTTCGATATTTCCCTCGGGTGGCAACTCGGGTTGTGGGCCTCGCTTTCCACTCTTCTCATCTACGCGGGAAGCGAGACCATTCGAAAAATCTTTCCGGCTCAAACAGAACACTCGGTTCCGGAAAATGATCAGATCGGAAGATTGGTTCCGGTCGTCAAAGACGTTCTTGTGGAACGTAAGGGAGGAAGAGTTCTCTTTCAAGGAGTCGAGTGGGACGCCGTTTCCAAAAAGAGTCGGATTCCCAAAGGAAGCAAAGCGAGAATTTTAAGCCGAGACAATCTCACCTTTCTCGTGGAACCCTTGGAACTTCCGGAAGACTGAATTCATTCTGAAATAAAAAATAAAAAGGAGATACTATGTCCGCAGGGTTTATATTCACGCTATTCTTCATAGCGCTGATCTATCTGATTCGAAAAACGTTCATCATCGTTCCTCAACAATTTTGTTACGTCGTGGAACGCGTGGGAGTTTTTAAAGGAGCCTTGGAAGCGGGTTTTCATTTTCTCTGGCCCGTCATCGAAGTCGTCAAGTACAGACAAAGTCTCAAAGAAAGCGCGATCGACATTCCTCCGCAGATGTGTATCACAAAGGATAACGTTTCCATCGCGGTGGACGGAATTCTTTATCTGAAAGTAGTCGATCCGTATAAGGCTTCGTATGCCATCGAAAATTATATGCTCGCGACGCAACAACTCGCGCAGACGACTCTTCGTTCCGAAATCGGAAAACTCATTCTCGATCAGACGTTCGCGGAACGGGACGATATCAATTCCCACGTTGTGCGCGCTTTGGACGAAGCGACCGATCCTTGGGGAATCAAGGTGACAAGATACGAAATCAAGAACATCTCCCCTCCGAAAGAAATTCTCCATGAAATGGAAGAGCAAGTAAAAGCGGAGCGCGTCAAACGCGCTGAGATCACGATCTCGGAAGGAGAAAAACTTTCCCGGATCAATCGCTCCGTAGGTGAAAAAGAAGAAGCCATCAACGTTTCCGAAGGGGAAAAAATGAAAAAGATCAACGAGGCCGAAGGAAAGGCTTTGGAGATCGAGCTGATCGCAGAGGCGAAAGCCAAAGGAATCCGTATGATCGCGGAATCGATTTCTCGCGAAGGGGGCGGAGAAGCGGTCAATTTACAAATCACGGAAGATTATCTCACGGGCCTCGGTGAAATTCTAAGCGTTTCCAAAACTACGATCCTTCCGACCGAACTCGCAAACATCGCGGGAGTGTTCGAAGGTCTTTCCAAAGTTACCGGAAAACTTCCGGAAATCAAAGCTCCGAAAGAAAAGGAAGGTCAATAAGATGGAAACGTTTCAAACCACGTTCGTAATGATATTCTGGACCTTGTTCGGAATCTACTTCGCATACAAACTCTACCGCTCGATTCGAATCGTTTCAGCGCAGGATTGTATCGTCGTCGAAAAGTTCGGTAAATACAGTAGAACTCTGCATGCGGGCCTTCATCTTCTTTGGCCTTTTATCGAAAAGGACGCCTACTACCACACTCTCAAGGAACAAGCGACCGACGTTCCTCCGCAGACTTGTATCACCAAGGATAACGTGAAAGTGGACATGGACGGAATTCTTTATTTGAAAGTGTTGGATCCGCACAAAGCGAGTTACGGAATCAACGACTATCAATTCGCCGCTTCCCAGCTCGCGCAAACCACGATGCGTGCCATCATCGGAACCATGGACTTGGACGTTACGTTCGAAACACGGGACGCGATCAACAGCAAGATCTTAGAAGTGCTCGATCAAGCTACCGAGCCTTGGGGAATCAAGGTGAATCGTTACGAGATCGTAAACATCACTCCACCGAAATCGATCTTAGAAGCGATGGAAAAAGAGAAAAAAGCGCAGATCACGAAGAAGGCGCAAATCTCCTTATCCGAAGGGGATCGCGACGCGAGAATCAACCGTTCTCTCGGTTTTAAGGAAGAAGCGATCAACAAGTCCGAAGGGGAAAAACAAAAACGGATCAACGAGGCTGAAGGGGTCGCTAAGGAAGTGGAAGCGATCGCAACCGCTACCGCAAAAGGGATCGAACTTTTGGCTCAGTCCATCAATGCAAAAGGCGGAAAAGACGCGGTCAAACTCAGAATCGGCCAGAAGTTCATTAAGGAATTTGAAAAGATTTCCGGCAAGAAAACGGAAATCGTTCTTCCGTTGAATCTGACGAATTTCCGTTCCATCCTGAAATCCGTTTTAGGGAACGTGGATCAGAAAAATTAAGATTCGATTTTGTCGAAGCACGGAGATTTTGTCGTATGACGAATCTCCGTGTGGGAACTCATACAAAAACGGAGAAGGAGAAGAAGTCACGGAATTTTCCAAATTTGTGGGAACTCATACGAATTTCTGATTACGACGAATTCGTTCGATATTCGATTGGATGTGGGAACTCATACAAATCAAAGTCTTCTGCTTTGTTCCACGATCTCCGTAATTTGAATCCCGTAAAAGTCGTCCATCGCGACGAGCTTACCTCTTCCGACCAAGCGGCCGTTGGCAAGAATATCTAAATCTTCGCCGACATTCTTATCCAATTCTACGACAACACCCTCGTTCAGACCGTTTACGTCCTTGATAAACATATTGGTTCTTCCCAACTCCACCGTAAGAGCCAGGTTTACGTCCATCAGTAAGTTTAAGTTCGTGGATTGAGACGGCGAAGCTTGACGAGAAGCCGGTCTTGGCGCGGAAGGTGCAGGGGTCGAAGAAGGTCCAAGCGCCGCGGAAATATCCGCAAAGGAAGGCGCATCCGATCCGCCCCCTCCGCCTCCGGGAGCATCGCCTCCTCCACCCAACAGAGAATCCAATTCTCCACTGAGATTAAAATCGGATCCGCTTCCGGCTCCAGGTGCGGCGTCACCGCCTCCGCCCGTCAAAAGGGCGTCTATATCTTCCTGTGAGAGTGACCCTTCTCCCATTTTTCCTTCTCCTTTACGAATCCGATAGTAAAGAAATCGACAGAATCCTAGATTCCTACAACAGTATTTTCAGTTTCAAACGAGGTATTATACACTTTGAGTTCCCCCTCATCCTCCGAATCGGCTTCCGACAACACGATTCCTTCCGAAGTCGATTTTACGAAAACCAAGAGCTTTTTACACGAAGAACTGAGCGTGCTTGGATTCTCCAACGCCGATCTTCCCGTTGTAACCTCCGAAAAAAAAGATCTTAAGATAGAATTCGGTGTTTCCTCCGTTTCCAAAACGGCCCTCTTTGATTGTCTTCAAATTCTGAAGAATCATATCGAGAACCTGCGAATTCATACGTTCGAGCCGGGATACTACTGCATCCAAGCCCTCCATGAAAATCTCTTCGAAACCAAAAATCTTTTGGATACGATCCGCTTTCGATTCTATTCCGGAAGAACCAAAAATCGAGTCGAAATCACCAAAAAGGGAGATTTTACAAGAGAAGAATTGTTCGCGACCCTCGAACTCTTTAAATTCTTAAAATCGGAAAAAGGGGCCGAAACCGCAAAACCGGAAGAACTCTTGGCGTCTCTGGGCGTAGAAGTCTTTCATCCCTTGGACGCGGAGAAGAACGGAAAATCAGTTACCTTCGATCAAGTCGCAGGATACGACGGGGTAAAACAACAGATTCTGGAATCCATCATTCTTCCTTTAAAAAACCCCGACATGCTCGCGGAACTCTCCAAACTCACGCGCAAGTTTCCGAGCGACACAAGGCCGCGAGCCGTTCTTTTTGAAGGAGATCCGGGTGTCGGAAAAACGACGATGGCCCGCGTGGTTTCCTGTATGACGGGACTTCCTTTGATCTATGTTCCGGTGGAATCCATCATGAGTAAATACTATGGAGAAAGCGCGCAGAACATGGCCTACGTCTTCGATGCGGCCGCGCTCTTTCCCGCCTGTTTGATCTTTCTGGACGAGATCGATTCGCTCGCAGGAAGCAGAGAAGAAGGAATGTTCGAAGCCACTCGTAAGATTCTTTCCGTTCTGTTACGAAAGATCGATGGTTTCAGTAGCCAGAGAAATTCCGTTACCATCGGAGCTACGAACCGAAAGCAGGATTTGGATCACGCTCTTCTCTCCCGATTCGATCGAACCATCTACTTCCCGTTACCCGATCTTTCCGAACGTGCTAAGGTTCTGGAGACATATGCCGTCCATCTTTCCGAAACCGAGCGAACCAAAATCTCGGAAGGTTTAAACGGACATTCGGGAAGAACGATTCGGGATTTCTGCGATTTGGTGGAGCGCAAATGGGCCTCCTATCTCATTGAAAAAGGATTGAAACCGGTCCCACCACCGTATGAACTGTATCTGGAAAATAGCTCCACCCGATCGAAATAATATCGGATTTTTGAATAAAAAGTGGTGCATTCATTCAATCTGGAGTCTATTATTCCCGATAATACACATAGGATTTTACGACCAGCGTATGATTTATATACGTCTGATAAGTAAAATTCAAATATCCGCTTACTAAGGACAAGGGGAAATGAAACTTCAAAAGCTATTTTTAGTAGTTCTCGTCGCAATTTCTACTGCGGTATTTTCTCAGCAAAATTCCAACGCAGACCAGAAATCACAATCAGACGCTCAGTTAGGCCAGTCCATTCTGGAAACAGAGAGAAAACTCGATGAAAAGATCTTCGAATTGAACCAAAGACTGACACGTCATACGGTTCTTATGAAGATGAAAGTGAGAGTTCTCCCGTTCAGAACCGTTCTGTTTAAAGGAAAGGCGAACAACGACGAATGTGCTCCCGCACTCAATCAGGAAGATCCGGCAAACAACTGCATCCGTGTTGAAGTTTACGACTTTATCCGCGATGAAGAAAGAGGATTGAACAAAACCGTTCAAGGATCTCTCGCAAAATACATGGAGATCTACTTCGAAGGTCAAAACAGCAATGATCCTGAGCCTAGATCCGAACCTCCAAGAAATATCAACAAACTGAAATCCAAAATCTATAAGAATAATATGGTTCTGGAAGACAAGATCATCTCCGAAGTGATGGACAGAGGACCGAACACTCAACCGTCTCACAACGATAAGGTGGAAGTTTTCTTTCAAAAAGACAACTATCCGGAGTACGGTCGTCCGGAAACCCCCGCTGAAAAAGGCGTCGGGAAATACATCCTCGCGGGCGTTGAGAACACAAAAACTCACCCGATCCGCAACTCGTTCAAAAAGGAATTCTATATCAAACATCTGGACCAGTTTGATAGACTCTTTACCAAAATTTTCGATTACAACGATCAGTTAGGAAACGAAAATTACAAAGAGAACGTAGACGCTCTGAAGGAATCTCTCCGCTACTAAAAAGTGCGATACATTCTCCCTTGTCCCCGATGCCAGACGGAACTCAGGATTCCCATTGATTTGGGAAAACTGACCGTCCGGTGTCCGCGGTGCTATGAATCTTTTTTATTCGATCCGGACAACGCCGGAAAACACGGCGACGGCTACTTTGAAAAGGATTCCAAAGAAGACAATCCCTATCGTAAAAGTTCTCTCGAAACCTTTTGGAATCGTTTCCGTCAAAACACATCCGACTTCGGGCGCCGGTTTCGTACCGCAAGCGCGCAGACCTTCGGACAAACGCCCGGAAAACGGTTTGCAAGAAATCTTTTACTCATACTCTTAGCGATCGGAATCGTTCGAACCTGTTTCTTTTCTCCGTTCTCCGATCTGCAAAATCAGAATCCGTTTCCGGATCAGACTACCCCTCAAGAATCGCAGCCGCAAGAAATCATACCGGACGAACCTTCCACCACTCCTCCGCAGCAAGAAACCAAACCGAAATTTGAAATCTAAGCGCGTCCTCTTCCCTTGAATCTTTTAATCTGCAAAGAAGAATGGAGAATCGGAAACTCGAACCGTTTTTCCATCAACGATCCGCAACGCACCGAACATATATTCAAAATTCTGAATAAACGATCGGGAGACCGTCTGAAAACGGGACTCTTAGACAAAAGCCTGGGTTTACTTAAGATCGAAGAAATCGGACCCAAGGCATTGACCGGAACGTACAAACCGATTCTGATTCCGAAACCTCGTTTTCCGGAAGTGCATCTTTTAATCGCGGTCAACCGTCCCCCGACGGTTCGGAAGATTCTCCAGTTGGCCGGAACCTGGGGTGTGGCGACAATCCGCTTCTTTCTGAGTAAAAACGCCAGAAAAGAATATCGAACCTCCCCGATTTGGAATCGAAACGAAATCGAATCGGAACTTGTGGAAGGGATGGAACAAGGAAAAAATATCTTTCTGCCGAAGGTTCGCTGGGATTTCGAAAAACGAGCGGACGCTGTTTTAGAAGAAACTCTTTCCGCGGAAAGCGGTTTCGGACTTCGTTGGATTTTAGATCGAAAAGGAGATTCTCCGTCGAGAATCATTCGCGAAAAAAAATCGCATGCAGAATTTCGAATGGATTCTCCCTTGAAAATTTTGGCGGCTATCGGCCCGGAAAGCGGTTTTATCAAAAGTGAAATCGATTTTTGGAAAGAAAAAGGATTTCAAACCCTTCACCTTTCCAGCCGTGTTTTGCGGACCGAAACCGCCGTCGCGTTTCTTTTGGCCCGACTGGAAGAATCGGAACTCTTTTTAGAACGTTAAGTTGCTCGAAAAAAGAACCTTCTGTTCGTCCTGCGCTTCGTATTGACTCGATGTCGTATTGTAAACCCACTTGCGGACGTTCTGCAAACGAACCGCTGCAAATCCGAGATTGATCGCGAGTTCCAAGGCGCCTTGAGAACGATCGTCGAGTTTAAAGGCTTCCTTGTTTTCGTCGAAACCCTTCTTCATATAATATCCGTTTAACAGAACCAAGGTGCCCAATGGAATATAAACCCCGACGAACACCCGAGAGTTGTTCGGTCCGGAATAATTTTCGTAATTGGATTCGACGGCGATTCTGTAAAAGCTGAACAACACGGTCGTAAAGTATCCTTTTACCTTGGCGGCATCGGGATCGGCTAACTTTGCCGCTTCGAGTTTCGTCTGCGGGATATTGCTCTGCAGATTGCTTTGATAGCGTTCCAATTCGTAGAAACTGTCGAAATACATCGGAATATAATTGGCGGTCATATTTCTGTATTCCGGTTTTACCTGAAGATAGATGTCCTTGCCGCCCAAACGAAGAATTGCTCCGTAATGCGTTCCTTTCGCTCCGTCGATCTGTTTGATCTTATTCACGTCGTAATACGGAGTGAGTTCGATGTATTTGGCGCTTAACAATTTGTATTCGAAGTCGAAACCGGTGATCGTCAACTTCTCCGTGGATTTTACGAGAGGATTGTTGTTGTCGTCCACTCTTAGTTTTCCGGTCGTATCGAACTTCAATTCCAAAGGGGCCTTGTTGTCGAATGCGGTCGTGTATCCGATCGCAAAACGATTGCTAAAGTTATCCTGATTGAAAAGTTCTTTGAGGTTCTGCGGCTTTTCCGGTTTTTTATCCGCGGGTATCATCTCCTCTTTTTTCTCTTTCGTCTTTTGATCTTCGATCAAAGCGCGATAAGATTCTTTCTCTTCCGCTCCTACTTCTTCGTAGACCTTTTTTCTTCCCGCCTCGTCCGCTACGTTTCCCTGTCCCACGGTCAACATGGTTAAGAATTTCGCGCGGCCCGTGATGATATCAAAGAGTTTGAATCCTACGGCGAAAGGACGGATATAAACGCGGGCGGAACTGACTTCTCTCGTGTAAATGGAGTTCGCAAATACCTGCACCCCTCCGTAATCGCTGTTGATGTCGGCCTGAAGACCCACGTTGTACACATCCAGTCGTTGGTTGTTGACGTACCGGTTTACGATCGTTCCGTGTCCGATATAACCGTCGAACATCTTTCCCAAATACGCGGAATACGTGACTTCTCCGGGTGTGTATTTTCCGTATTGTCCGAACCAGATATTGTTGATCAATCGAAGATAATCGCTCTTTTCGTTGTAATCGAAGGAACGCAACTTTCCGATTTTGGAATTCTCCTGTTTCGGATCGACGTCATACATCAAAAAGTTCAAAGGAACGGTCAAAGACGCTCCGAAATCCCCCCCGAAGTTGAAGTTCACCGTCGGTGCGACATAGAGATAGTAGTCGTTCTGGTATTTGTTGATCCCGAGATCATACGTAAACGGATCTGCGGGATGCATGTATTGTCTGCCGGGAGGCATCCAGAGTTGAGCCTGAATTCCTGTCTGAATGGCAAAGAAAAGAAATAGGAAAGAAAATAGATATTTCGAGCGTTTGGTCATGTCGGATGGATCACCGAAGATTCTTAAAAATCCCGTTCATTCTCCTTCATCTTTAGCATACTCAATTATCGGTAGAAACGAGCCTTGAATCGCTCCTCCTACGAATCTAAAATCGGAAAATATGCGATTTACGGGCATTAGGGGGAGAATAAGATCAGAAAACTCTAGAATTGCAATGGAAATTTTTTTACAAATCGATCCACAGAAACAGAAGTTAAATCTGTTATAACGGAATTTTGTTTGACATTCTAAACCAATTTCTAAGAATTCGAGAAAAGGAGAACTAGCCGAATGCCAAGAAATTATAAACCCGAAACGATCGCGCTCCACGGAGGACAATCCCCCGACCCAACCACAACTTCCAGAGCCGTGCCGATTTACCAGACCACGTCCTACGTTTTTAAAGATACGGACCATGCAGCTCGTCTTTTCGGCCTGCAGGAATTCGGAAATATCTATACGAGACTGATGAATCCGACCACCGACGTCCTCGAACAAAGAGTCGCCGCTTTGGAAGGCGGAGTTGCCGCGCTTGCTACCGCGTCCGGTCAAGCGGCTGAAACGCTGGCGCTTTTGAACATCGTGGAAACGGGACAAGAAATCGTCGCTTCCGCTTCCTTGTACGGGGGAACCTATAACCTTCTTCATTATACTTTTCCAAAACTGGGAATTAAGGTTCACTTTGTGGATCCTTCGAATCCCGAAAATTTCCGTAAGGCCGTGAACGATAAGACCAGAGCCTTTTACGCGGAAACCGTGGGGAATCCTAAATTAGATACGTTGGATCTCGCCGCGATCGCCAAGGTTGCGCACGAATCCGGCGTTCCTTTTGTCGTGGATAACACCCTCCCTTCTCCGTATTTGGTCAATCCGATCGAACACGGTGCGGATATCGTAGTTCATTCCCTGACTAAATTCTTAGGCGGTCACGGAACTTCCATCGGCGGGATCATCATCGATTCCGGTAAATTCAACTGGGGGAACGGGAAATTTAAAAATTTTACCGAACCCGATCCGAGTTATCACGGACTGAAATACTGGGATGTTTTCGGTAAGTTCGAACCGTTCGGCGGAGCGAACATCGCATTTATCATCAAAGCGAGATTGCAAGGTTTGCGCGATACCGGAGCAGCACTTTCTCCGTTCAACGCATGGCAAATCCTGCAAGGCGTGGAAACTCTTCCGCTCCGTATCCGCAAACATTCCGAGAACGCTCTCGCAGTCGCGGAATACCTGAGTAAACATCCGAAAGTATCCTGGGTCAACTACCCCGGTTTGAAAACGGACAAGAATTTCGCATTAGCAAAGAAGTATCATAAGAATGATCTTTACGGTGCGATCCTCGGGTTCGGAGTCAAAGGAGGAGTTGCGGAAGCGAAGAAGTTCATCGACGGTCTCGAGTTATTCTCCCTTCTCGCAAACGTGGGCGATGCGAAGTCCTTGGCGATTCACCCGGCTTCGACTACGCACCAACAGTTGACTCCGGAAGAACAACTTTCCGCGGGTGTAACTCCGGACTTCATCCGTCTTTCGGTCGGTTTGGAAAACATCGAAGATATTCTCTTCGATCTGGAAGAAGCTCTGAAGAAAGTTTGATCCCGAAGGCGATCTGACTTTTTTGGAAATCGGACGCCACTTTTCTTTTCCCTTCTCGTCCAAGAAAGTAACTGAAAAGTTACCCGGTGGAAAGGAAAGTGGCAAGCAACTCTATGAATGAATCCGGATCGATCGGAATTGTTGAAACCAAATACGCCGAGTTCAAAGAACTTCCTTTGGACAACGGTTCCGTTTTATCTCCGGTCGTAATCGCGTACGAAACCTACGGCACTCTTTCCCCTTCCAAAGACAACGCGATCCTGATCTGCCATGCTCTTTCGGGAGATGCGCACGCCGCGGGCTTTCATACCGAAGCGGAGAAAAAACCGGGTTGGTGGGACGACTACATCGGTCCCGGTAAATCCTTCGATACCAATCAATACTTTATCATCTGCTCTAACGTCATCGGAGGCTGTAAAGGTTCCTCCGGTCCTCTTTCGATTCATCCGGAAACAGGAACCCCGTACGGCTCCCGTTTTCCGTTCGTTTCCATCCAAGACATGGTGCGCGCGCAAAAACGCCTGGTGGAATCTCTCGGTATTGAAAAACTTTTTTGTGTGGCCGGGGGTTCGATGGGCGGAATGCAGGCTCTCGAATGGAGCATCGCCTATCCGGACGCGCTTTCGAACTGTATCGTGATGGCTTCCACCGCGGAACATTCGGCGATGCAGATCGCGTTCAACGAAGTCGGAAGACAGGCGATTCTTTCGGATCCGAATTGGAACAACGGCCTTTACGACGAAAATTCTCCGCGGAAAGGTTTGGCCCTCGCAAGAATGGTCGGTCATATCACGTATCTTTCCGACGACAAAATGAGAGAGAAATTCGGCAGAAACCCTCCGCGTGGAAACATCTTAACGACCGACTTTGCCGTGGGAAGTTATCTCATCTATCAAGGGGAAAGCTTCGTGGATCGCTTTGACGCGAATTCTTATATCTACGTAACCAAGGCGCTCGATCATTACAGTTTAGGCAAAGGCAAGGAATTGACCGCGGCCCTTTCCCCCGCGACGTGCCGATTTTTGATCGTATCTTATAGTTCGGATTGGTTGTATCCTCCGGCTCAATCGAGGGAGATCGTAAAGTCCTTGGAAGCGGCCGACAAACGAGTGTTTTATCTGGAACTTCAATCCGGAGAAGGTCACGATTCCTTTTTACTGAAGAATCCGAAACAAATGGAAATCCTCAAAGGATTTTTGGAAAACCCGAATTAGAGAAATACGATCCACGTTATGACCCCTTTGGAAAAAAAGACATCCATCGATCTGGCTTTGAAAGAAAGACCGGACTTCGCCTATATTCTCAATCTAATTCCGTCCGGTTCGAGGGTTTTGGACTTGGGTTGCGGGAACGGAACGTTATTGTATCTTTTAAAGGAAAAGGGAATCCGAGGCCAAGGAATCGAAAAGGACGAGGACTGCATCGTGGAATGTATCCAGCGAGGAGTTTATGTTCATCACGGCGACATCGACGAGGGTCTGGAACACCATCAGGACAAACGGTTCGATTACGTCATTCTCAACCAAACGATCCAGGAAACGAGAAACCCGGGAGAAATCTTAAAAGAATCCCTCCGCATCGGAAAAAAAGTCATCGTTGCGTTTCCGAACTTCGGTCATTGGAACGTTCGTTGGACGATTTTGACCACGGGCAAAACTCCCGTAACCGACCTTCTTCCCTATCGCTGGTTCAATACGCCGAACCTGCATTTCCTTTCGGTCCTCGATTTTATCGAGTTCTGCGAAATTCAAAAGTTCAAGATCGAGGACAAGGCGTATTTCAGAGATCTTTCCCGCGTCCGCTTTCGTCCGAATTTCTTTTCCAAGCTTGCGCTTTTTGTAATATCATAAATTTATAAAATATTACAAACTACAAAACGCACATTCCGGAACACGAGCGACTCAAATTAGAAGACGTCGTTTCTAAAGCTCGGCCCCTAAAATAGGCGCCGTCCAAAAACGCGACTCAATGAAGCGAACTTTTGAGTCCGATCTCGATCAGATCGGCAAAAACTTCTTCCATGGAAATTCCGGCGGCCTTTGCTTGCTGGGGAATCAAACTCGTTTCCGTCATGCCGGGCAACGTGTTCGTTTCGAGAATATGAGGTTCGCCGTTTACGATGATAAAGTCGGTCCGGGAATAACCTCGGCATCCGAGAGATTCGTGGGCGGCAATCGCAAGTTCTTGAACCTTCTTCATTTGTTCGTCCGGAATTCGGGCGGGCGTGATCTCGTGAGAACCGCCTTGTTTGTATTTGGATTCGAAATCGAAAAATTCTCCGCCGGGAACGATTTCGGTTGCGGGTAACGCTATCCGTGAAAACGATCCGTTTCTATATCTTTCCAAAACTCCGCAGGAAACTTCCACTCCCGCGAGAAAGGATTGACTCATCACCTTGGAGTCGGTTTGAAACATCTGTTCGAGTTCTTGAGCAAGCTGTTCTTTGTTCGTAATTTTATGCGTGGAAACGCTGGACCCGCCTTCCACCGGTTTTAGAAATTGCGGAAAACCCAAGGTTTCCAATTTGGAAATCGCGGCGTCAGGAGAAATCGTATATTCCAATTTGCCGATCTCAAAAAACGGAGCGACCTTCTGACCGGTTTGCAGGAAAATCCGATTCGCGCGGGTTTTATCCATCGCAATCGCGGAAGCGGTCACGCCCGAACCGGTATAAGGAATTCCGAGAACTCCCAGAAATCCCTGGATCGTTCCGTCCTCTCCCTTTCCTCCGTGAAGACCGAGAAAAACGATGTCCGCGTCGAGATGAGAAAGCGAATCGGTTTTGGAAACACCGTTCCTTTTTTGAAACTCCTCCAAAAAAGAATCGGGAGAATTCACTGACTCGAACGGGAGATTCATCCGATATTCTAAAGGAACCACCCAGCCTCCGTCCTTGGTCAAGAGAATGGGTTTGACCGAATGCCCCATCGCATGCAAAGTCTTACAAATAAAACAACCGGTTCGAATCGAGATACTGTGTTCCGTAGAACTGCCACCAAAAAAGACTGCGATCTTAGCCAAAAGAAATTCTCCCCAAAGAATGGATTCCGCCGAAACTTCCTAAAGAAGTTGAGAATCTTTTGCATCGTAATTCTTCTCATCTCCTCTGAAAACATCTTTTCGGAATACCCTTCCAAACCGGTGGGTGAATTCAAATCCCAGTATGATCAATTCTGGTTTCTCTATCAAAAAGAAATCAGAGCCGGAGAATCGGAAGTCATCTTCCGTCCCTTCTACTCGAGTTACCGGGAAGAAAAATCCGCATATCGATTTCAAACCGTTCTCTATCCGATTTATTACAGCGAGGAAACGAACTATTGGAAGGTATGGACCTTTCTCTTTTTCTTTACGGGAACTTCCACCTTACACGAAGACGTAGGAGAGGATTCGGACGTCCTGACTCCTCTCTTTTTCTGGGGTTGGGGGGATACGGCACGTGAGAAGTATTTCGGCTTTTTTCCGTTTGCCGGAAAACTGAGAAACAAGATCGGATATTCGGAAGTGAGTTTCGTTCTATTTCCGCTCTACTCGAATTGGAAATACAAGGACTACGAGGCGACCTCCGTTTTATGGCCGATCTTTTTGACGGCTTCCTCGGAAACCAGGGAAGAATTCCGATTCTTTCCGTTTTATTCTCGAAAAGTCCATCGAGGAAAATACGAACGTTATTCGGTCTTGTGGCCTTTCTTTCAATGGGGAAGCACGTTTCTCGACAAACGGGAACCCGTTCATTACAAGATCTTCTTTCCTTTGTTCGGGTTCAAGGATTCCGAAGCCGGAAACATGAAGTCGAGAGGATTTTTGATCCTTCCTTTGCTTGGATCGTTTATCGGTTACGGTTACGATCGCCGAACGGGAGAAAAGGATTTCAACGCCCTCTTCTTCCTATTCCAATACGGAAGCAATCAGGACGAAGACTACAGAAAACTGATCTTCTTTCCGTTTTACGGATACTACAGATTCGCGTCGAAACAAACCACGTTCGTAACTCCGTTTTACTTTCACCTGCAGACGGACACGTACCATATCAAATCCGATGACACTTTTTTGATTCCGTTTTACTTTCATTCCAAACGGAAATACGTTCAGTGGGATCGGGACGAAAGTTACTTAAAACTCTGGCCCGTTTTCAAGTATCAAAAGGATCGGGAAGGAAACATGGTTTGGAACGTGCTTTCTTTGTTTCCGATCAAGTCCGAAATCGTGGACCGAGTCTGGGATCCTCTCTGGTCGATCTTCGAATACCAGAAACTTTCCAACGGAGAAAAAAGGGTATCCGTATTGATGCGGGCTTACACGCAGAGATGGACGGAAACCGAGTTTCACGCGAGCATTCCTTTCGTTCTGGAACTTTCGCTGACTCCCGAAAAAACTTCCTGGAAATTCCTTTACGGTCTTATCGGTTATGAAAGAATCGAAACGAACCGGAATCTTCAGCTCCTCTGGTTTATCAAAATATGAGTGAACGTATCAAAGAAAGCCTTACCGAATTTTTTTACGCGAGCGGTTTTACAATCCTTCTGGTATATGAGAGTGTTCTAAATCTTCCTTACAGTTTTTTTAAACGGAAAGAAATTCTGGATCAGATGTATATCACCGGCGTAGGAAGCATCTCCGTAGTTTCCATCGTAGCCGTTTTCACCGGAATGATCATGTCGTTGAACACCGGACTCGGACTCAAGGATTTCGGCGCCGAAGGACAGATCGGACTTTTGATGACGATCACTCTTACCCGAGAGATGTCCCCGTTTATGACTGCTTTGATTCTCGCGGCGTCGATCGGTTCTGCGATGGCGGCCGAAATCGGAACGATGAAGGTTTCGGAAGAAGTGGACGCGCTCGAAGTCATGTCCATCGATCCAGTGCGTTATCTGATCTTTCCGAGGATTTTCGGTTTTTCGATCATGGTACCGGTGTTATGCGTCTATTCTACCATCCTTGGGATTTTAGGCGGAGCGATCGTCGGGTATTTCCAGCTGGGAATCGATTACTTTACCTATTTTCGAGACGTGTTCGATCGAATCGCTTCCATTCCCGGTCTGAAGGATCTGTATGTGGGAATTTTTAAGGGGTTCGTGTTCGGGATCATCGTTTCCGCGATTTCCTGTTCGCACGGTCTTAGAACCTCGGGCGGAGCGATCGGCGTAGGTCGCGCCACGAGAGAATCGGTGGTCACTTCGTTCTTAATGGTGATCTTTACCGGTTATATGATCACCGCCTTATTTTATAGAGAATGACGATCATGGAAACGTTTGCAATCGAACTCAAAAACGTCCATAAGGCTTTCGGCAAAAGAAAGATTCTCACCGGAGTCGACCTTCATGTAAAAAAGGGAGAGACTCTCGTCATTCTCGGTCCTTCGGGAACCGGAAAGTCGGTCACGCTCAAACACATCACCGGTCTTCTCGAGCCGGATGCTGGAGATTGTTTCATCTTCGGAGAAAGCATTTCCCGAGTCGGATCCAAAACAAAGGAAAAACTACGTGCGAGAATGGGCGTTCTCTTTCAATCGGGAGCTCTCATCAACTGGCTGACCGTTTTCGATAACGTTGCGCTTCCCTTACGCGAACACAAACTCGCATCCGAAGAGAAAATTCAGGAAATCGTAATGCAGAAATTAAAACTGGTGGATATGGTCATAGCCAAGGATAACTTCCCGAACGATATTTCCGGCGGTATGAAAAAAAGAGCGGGAATCGCAAGAGCGATCACTACCAATCCGGAAATCATTCTCTATGACGAACCCACTTCCGGTCTGGACCCGGTGATGTCCAACGTCATCAACGAACTCGTTCTGAAGATTCAAAAGGAAACGGGCGCTGCCCAAGTCGTGGTCACGCATGATATGTCGAGCGCGTATAAGATCGCGGATCGAATCAGTTTTATCTATAAGGGAAAGATCGTATTTACCGGAACCCCGGAAGAAATCCAAAATTCGGACAACGAGTTGATCCAGCAATTCATTCACGGAAAGACAACCGGTCCGATGATCCTGGAAACCAAATAGGATCGAACCGATCACATAAGGAGAATTGAATATGAGTTCGTTGCGTTATCTTCTCGTGGGAGTTATTTTTACCGCAGCCATCGCGGTGGTCGGATATTTTACGATCGTAACCGAAGGAGGTCCCGTAAAAAAACGCGGTGAATTCATGAAGGTCACGTTTCGAAACGCGGAAGGAATCAAGGTTGGAAACAAGGTCACCGTTCAAGGTGTTCCGTTCGGCTACGTTTCCTCGATTCGGCTGATTCAGATCGACGAAAACGGAGCCGAGGTCCAAGAAGGAGAAACAGGAATCGGAACCAGAGTCGAAATCACGATGCTTCTTCGTGAAAGGATTCTCCTTTACGACAACTACGACATCATCATTAAAAATGAAAGCCTTTTGACCGGACGCGTGATTTCCATCGATCCGGGAACGACCGATCCGGAATCGGAACGTTTGAAAAAGAGATCCACACCCGTAACGATGATCGATTACAAAGCTGCAGGCGCTTTGAAAGGTAGGGTTTTGCAAGATCCTCTCGTGAGTTTATCGGAGTTGATCTCCGAAAACCGAGGGGATATCCGTAAAACATTCTCGAACATCGCGGACATCACGACCAAAATCAACACGGGAGACGGAAGTTTAGGAAGGCTCATCAACAACGACGACGTTCATAAGAACGTAAACACGGTTTTGACGGACGCACAGATCGTTCTCCGCGAACTTCGGGAAGGTCTCGAGGATACAAGGGAACAAACTCCGGTTACGAGCTTTATCCGGGCTGCGCTCAGCGCATTCTAATCGCAATCGGACTTTTCAAAACCGTGCGGTTTGATTTTTTCGATCGGCGATTATTTATCGAATTTAAAAACGACGCAAAGTATTTTAGTATATTATAATGAAAGAATACACAATATCCATCATCGGAACGGGAATTATGGGACGAGGTATGGCAATCAACCTCGCCAAGGAAAATCAAAAACTCCGCCTCTATTCCAGAAATCTTTCCAAACTCTACGATCTAAAATCGGAAAACGTTCTTCTTTTTGATTCTCCTTCGGAAGCCGCCAAAGGCGCCGATCTTGTGATCCTTTGTCTGACGGAAGACGAGGTGGTAATCCGGGAAACGATCTCGTCCGGACTTCTCGATGTAAAACCCAAGATCATCCTCGATTGCGGAACCACTTCTCTTCCCCTCACACTCAAACTCGCGGAAGAATGTTCCCGACGCGGAATTCGATTTTACGATTCTCCCATGACCGGTTCCAAAAACGCGGCGAGAGACGGACAGATTCTTTTTATGGTGGGAGCCAATCGGGAAGAAGTCGCCGATATTCAATTCTTCTTTGATATTTGCGGAAAGAATACGGTTTATTGCGGTTCGGTAGGGAGCGGACAAAAAGCGAAACTCGCACTGAACATGATCCAAGCGGGCATTTTTCAGGTATATATGGAAGGATTCGAACTCGCCAAAAACTCGGGAGTGGAACCGGATATCTTAAAGGACATCCTTCTGCAATCCGCCGCAAAATCGGGGATCGCAGAATTTAAATTTCCGTTCGTATTTTCCGGAAACTACGAAACTCATTTCTCTTTAAAGAATATGAGAAAAGACGTCCATCACGCGATGGAACTGGCCGAACAAACCGATACGAACCTTTCTCTTTGTAAGAATCTTCCTGAGATCTACGAATCTGGAATGAAAGCCGGTTTCGGAGAAAACGACTTCTGCAGTCTCAACGAAGTTACAGCGAAGATCCGTCCGCCCAAATCAGAGAATCGGTAATCGCCTTTCCGTCTCCATCGACCTTCAAACGAATGTGAACGCTTTCGTCCCGAAGGCGTTTTTCGTAATCGAGAGCCTTGGTTTCATTCACGTAAAAACGTTCGTTGCCGATCGTAAATCTTCCGTATCTGCATTCGCCGCGGAGATACAGCTTGCAGATCTTTTTATCCTGAAGAGTTTCGGGATTACAGCCTTCCACAAAGGTTCCGTCCCCTTCTTCGATCTTTCCGGGATGCGAATAACAAACACAATGTGTTCCACCGTCCTTGCTCGACTTTGCCTTGGAACGAAGCGATTCTCCACCGTCGGCCGCCTGACAGAGAGAATACGATTGGTATTCGATGTTGTAACGCAGATAATGTCCGGATAACAGATCGCGCGGATCATATCCGCTTACGGGAAGAATCAGTTCCTTTCCCGACTTCTTTACGAATTCCAAATATACGATTTCGGATGCAAAGAATGCCACCGGAGTCGCCAACGCAAGGATCAAAAGAATTTTGAACGTTCTCATTCCTGTTCTCCCAAGAAAGTTCTCACTCTTCCTTTCAATTTTAAATATCCGATCGTAAATCCGATGATCAAGAGCCCGGAAAGAATCAAACCGAATCCCGTATAAGTCAAACTTCCGAATAGGTCGAAGTAGAAATACAGGAATCGAATTCCGATAATCGCAACGGAGAGATCGAAAATCCGTTTGTGCGCGCGAAACCCGGAAGCGATTCCCAGCCAAAATACGATAAAAAGAAAAGCAGGAATCATGGAAACGATCCGATTCCAAACGCTTGCGGAAACGGATTCTCCATGAGAATAGAGAAGATAAATCGGCAGATATAAAAGAAAGAAAATAATCAGACTGAAGCCGAAAGACTTCTTCTGCGATTTCGTGAACGCATCCGTATTCAAAATTAAGAATATACCCGGAACGATCGTGAACAAACGAAGCAGAACTTGCGTCCAAGGATATTGTCGGACCGCATCCATCCAATGAGCGGGATTTTCTTCGGGAGTTCCGTAGAACGTATAATCATAGGTTCCTCGGAAACCGAAATAAGAACTTCCGATCACTAAAAATAAAACCGCCCATAAAAAGAAGGAAGCCTTTCTGGATTCCAAGGAGAATCGTTCGGAAGCGGTCCAGATCGTAAAGAATCCGACCGTGGAAAAATAAAAATACTGATTCCAGCGATTCATTTCCCAGCCGGGTTGATCCAAAATCCATCCCGTAATGAAGATCTGAAATCCGACGGTCCAAAGATGAATCAACGTCTTTGAATCCGTCGCGATCAAAAAGAGAACGTTCAATACGCACCAAAGAGCCGCGGCTTCGTAGTATTCTCCGCCTCGATGATAAACCTGCGAAACGAGACCGATCATTCCCAGGATCAAGATCGAATTCAAAACGAGAAAGACCGTTAGGAGATTTCCGTTCTCCCGTTTCCAAAATGCAAGCCCCGCTATGAGGGACAAAACGCCGAGACCGGCTCCTAACTTCAGAATATCCGGAATTTCTTCCCAGTTCGCGGCGATGATGGCGATCACGCCGATTCCGATGACCACCACCCCTAAAATGATAAACGAATAGTAAAGATACGGTGTTTTACGGGTTTCTTCGAAATGTAAGATCGCGTCCGCTTGTTCGGAGCGAATCAATCCCGCTTCCACCCATCGTTTGAGTTTGTGTTCCAATCGCATAGATTGCAAAACTTTAGAAAAGTTGAATCCGATTACAAGTAGTTTTCTAAACGGAAATCGATTCTAAATCAATCCGCGTCGCCGAAGGCGCGCTTCATCGCGGCCTGATAACGTTCCGTATAAAGATTTTCGGAAGTCGCTTTCGGATTTCCGATACTTTCCAAACGCTTTTTGTTTTCGGCGATTCGTTCGTCGTTCAAGGGGTGTGTGGATAAGAATTTAATCATTCGTTTTTCCGCACCGCTTCCCCCTTCTTCCTTTTCCTTTTTTTCGATAAGAATGAAAAACGATTCGAGAGCGCCGGGGTAGTATTTCGTGGATTTCAAATATTCAAAACTCATTGCGTCTGCTTCCGCTTCGGCGGAACGGCTATTCGCCAAGGTGAGAATTTCTCCGCCTACTCTTGAGCCTAGGTTGATCAGATTGGCCGCGTCCGATCCGAGAAAAATCGTTAGACCGATATAGATGGTGAAATAAATTCCGAGGGAATTGATGATCTGTTTTACGGAGTGCCGTTTTTCCGCATGTGCGATTTCGTGCGCGAGAATGGCGGCTAACGTGGCCTCGTCCTGAATCAGTTTCAAAAGTCCGGTATAAACGAAGATATATCCGCCCGGAGTACAAACCGCATTGATCGTATCGTCGTCGTCCAAAATGGAAATCTTATACGGAAATTCCTTTTTGTATTGGATTTTGTCCGATTTGAGAATTCTATCCGCGACCGATTTTACGTATTTTTCCAGAGCGGCATTTTTGAGAATGTGCATTCCTTCCTTTCCGTCTTTTGCGTTTTCCAAAAAGGATTTTCCGATCTGAAGATCCAATTCGATCGGAACGACGGAATCAATGATCGCGCCGCATCCCCAAAAATAAACGACGACAAAAAGCGGAACCAGCTTTGGGAAAATCTTTTTCATAGGAAGACATTCTTTTCGAATCTTCGATCAAAATCAAAGCAGAATTTTCCCGACGGAAATCGGGGATTCTTGTATGAGTTCCCACACTTCGTCTACGGAATCAGCCGCGGTTTACGATCTTTTGCAGGAGTTCCCACAACTTTCTCAGTGAATGTGGAATGAGTCGCGTTTTATAAGAATTTGCTGGAGTTCCCACAATTTGTGTTCAAACCGTCCGTTATCCGCTACTAAAAAATCGTAGCAGTTCCTACATTCAGTCGACGCTCAAAACGGTTTCATAACCGCCGTACGCGCGGATATTGATCACACCGGATTGAAAGAGAAGATATTGTCCTTTGATTCCGGTAAGAACGTCTTCGATAATCGGATTTTTTTCCGGGGCCAAGGATTGAATCTTTTTCGGATAAGCCTGCACCGGATACCGAATCGTAGTCGGGGTTTCCTGCGGAGAAATTTTATAATCCAGATCCAAATCGAGTTCCTCGATTTTTTGCAGAAATTCCTTTTTGCGTTCCGCGAGATCGATCGGTTCCGGATCGCCCGCGACCATCTTTTGCCAGGTCGTTCTGTCCGATAAAACCTTGGAAAGTTCTTTCTCTATGATTCCCGCGTCTCTTCTTGAAGTCACTTCGACCAGAGGGATTCCCTGAACCGCGCCTTGATCCACCCATCGATTGGAAACAGGATTTTCCTTCGTGATTCCGACCTTGATCGCGGAGCTATTGGCGAGATACACGGTATGCGAAATAAAACAGTGGGCTTCTCCCCAATCGGGTTCCCTGCAGGTTCCGAGATGAAAGTGGCACGTATCCGGTCTTAAAATGCAGAGATCGTTTTCGGCCAACGTTTGAAAACAAGTGAAACAGTTTCCCTGATTGAAACTTTTTTTGGTGATTCTCCCGCAGGAAACGCAGCGGATCTTTCCGGTGAACTCGAGTTTCACCTTTTGTCCGATATAGTTTAGAAGTTTAGAATTTTCTTGAATATGCGCCACTTGTTTTTCGGAAGAATCGGAATCGTAAGTCGCGGTGACCCAGATATAAGAGACCGGATCGATTCCTTGATGATCCATCATCCGAAGGAAACCGGAAACGATCGGTTTCATGGAAATAGGATTTCTCTTCCGCCGAGCGGTCTTAAGATCGAATCCACTTTTACTTCCAAGATAGCGTTCAACTTGGAACCGGACCAATCGAAAATCAGAATTCTATCCTGAAATTCGTAGTGACTGAGCTGTCCGTTGTTTAGATAGAAAGCCCTCAGTGATTCTCCCGGATTTTCTTCGGAAACGATTTGAACCACATTTCTGCCCGAGATCGTGGTTCCTGAGTATAGTTGAATATTCTTATATTCCTTCGTATTTCTGTGCATTCCAAGCGACTGAGAAGGAATCGGCGGCAGAGTTGCGGAAGCAAGTTTATCGGAATTCGGAGATACAACCTCCGGAGAAGAAGTGACCTTGTCGGAAGATAAAGATGAAGAAGCCGCGGGATTTTTTCCGGACGTTTCGGAAGAAGAAGGGCTTTGTTGTTTCAAAAGTCCGCAGAAAAACGGTCCCGGCAATTCCGGTAAACTAAGAGTGCAGGAAGAATTCTCCCAAACTTGTTCCTGAGCGGTAGGGTATTCCCTCCGCAAACTCTGTGCCACTTTCGCGTATGTGTAATATTTCAATCTTCCGATCAATTCTCGGAGAGAATATTCCTTCCACTTCGCTTCTTCCGCGGATAAAAAGGAAACATTCAAAAATAAGAATAGAATTCCTCCGAGCGTAATTCGAGTCGAAGTCTCAAACACGGACGATTTTTTAGTAGAGGTAATACTTTTTAATCTTCTCATTGTATTCTTTCTCGGCAGAATTTAAGAATTCAGAATACTGATCGTAACTTTTTCCGCTGTCGACCGCTTTTCGAAAGGATTCCGTTCCCCACAGAAAATCGATGTTATGCGTTCCGTCCGGATACGATCTCCATTTGAACTCTTTGTATTGATTTTTCAGACCCGCGATCAACTTAAAAGCCATTTTCAACGGATCGTATTTTCGATTTACGACGGTTAGTCGAAGTCCGCGGCAGATTTCGTTTTTATACGGCCCGAAAACGGGTTTGAAAAATACGGTTTGGAAGTAATAATCTCCGCCGGAATTCTGATTCAATTCTTCCGCCAACTTTTCGGGTTCGCTCATCCAAGGCGCTCCGAAGTAAACAAAGGGCGCGGTCGTTCCGCGTCCGACGGAAACGTTGACTCCTTCCAATAAAACCAAACCGAGATAATTGATCGCGGAGTCGACGGTGGGAAGATTCGGAGAAGGAGTCGTCCAAGGAATTCCTTCCTTGTCCCAATCGAAGGAACGTTTCGCGTTTTTGGGTGCGATCACTTCCAATCGAACTTTTTTATCCAGATATTCCGCGTTGTAAAAGAGAGCGGATTCTCCCAGAGTCAAACCTCCGAAAAAGAGAGAGGGAAATTCTCCCGCGAAGTTGAGAAACCGTTTGTCGATCATCTCCCCTCTTCCCTTGAGATACAAAGCCGGGTTTACGTGATCGAGTACGATCAATCTCGTTCCGGCAGGATCGGGAATCCCGTCCATGATTCTTTTTAAAACCGTGAGATACGTGTAACATCTCATTCCCATATCCTGCACGTCGAAAAGAATCGCATCCGCTCCTTTCAAAATCGCAGGTAGTTCCGCATTCTTTACGCGGTAGATATGATAGATCGGAAGATTGAAAAATTCATCCACAGTTACGGGAGATTTACTGAAGTCCTCTTCCAGTCCGAGAAATCCGTGTTCTAGTCCGATCAGATGTTTGATCTTTACGTCGTGTTTTTTAAATTCACGGATAATCCGTTCGGGGCTTCTTCCTATACCGGATGGATTGGTGATGAGAATTACGTTTTTGCCTGAAAGTCCCGGAAGAACGTTGTTATAAAATTCGTTTTCCGAAGGAATCAGCTTCGCATCGGCGATATGTTTCCGAAAGCTTTTTTCAGCGCAGGCAACCGAAGGGAGGAACAGAAAAAAAATGACTAAAAGGAAGAATTTTTTCTTTATTTTTGTGTAGAGCATCCGAGAATTCCTATTTTGTTTACAAAAATCCCCCAAACCTATTCTTCAAGGAGAAAAACGACAAAATGAATCGTTTCCCTACCACCAGGCTTATCGCGGCCTTAGCAGTTATCTCTTTCGCAGTCAGCTGCGGTTCTTCCGGATCCACTCGTGGTAAGAAGAAAGAGTTCTATGAAAAAGAAGGTAACAAGGTTACCGTAATCGGCGAGGCTCCCATTTATAACGGAGACAAGCAGATCGCAAAACAAAGAGCTCTGAAAGACGCAAAGATCAACGCCGTTCGTAAAGTAATCGGCGAAGAAATCAGCAACAAGAGCAAGGCTTCCGATGGAGAAAGTTTAGGTTCCAGCCTTCTTTCTAAAACGGACGCATTCGTTAAGAGCTACGATATCATCGACGAGGCTGAAGGCAAAATCGATACTCAGCCGATGTTAAAACTCACAGTTCGCTGCGAAGTGGAAGAATCCAAAATCTCCACCGCGGTAGACAACCTTCTCGCGGACGTAGGAAATCCTAGAGTCGCGGTTTTGGTTCTCGGAAAAGTGGGAGGAGCTCCCGTAATTCCGGCGGGTCCGAATAATTTCGGAGAAGCGGAGATCATCAAAGCTCTGAAGAAAAGCGGAAACAAGATCATAGATCCCGCTCTTACCGCAAAGAAAGTCGGTAAGAATCAAGTGGACGCCGAGAAAGTGGAAGGTTCTCCTCTGATCAAGATTCTCGCGGAAGCTCTGCAAGCGGAAGTTCTGGTTCTTGCGACTGTGGAAACCGAAGATCAGCAACCCCTTGAATCCGTAAACGGAAAGGCTCTAGAAAGAACCATCTATAACACCGCGGCAACAGGAACTTACAAAGTGGTTCTTCTTTGGGGCGACGGTAAAATCGTAGACAGTGGAAACGCGGATGGACGCGGCGCGGACATCACTCAAAAAGTTTCCAGAGAAAAGGCGATCACCGAATGGGCGACTTCCGTTTCTAAAAAAGTGAACAATCAGTTAAAAGAAGAATGGTTTAACCTCACCGAAAACAATCCGATCGTTCTGAAGTTTACCGGTTTGAACGCGGACGAAGCGACTAAGTTCAAAGACGATCTGACCGAGTTTACGGCTGCGAAAGAAGTGAACGTAAGAACTTCCGATACGAACGGTTCCGAGTGGGAAGTAATCTATCCGGGTAAAGACGCTCTTTTCCAAGAAGAATTGGTTTACAAAAAAGATAGAGGATTCTCCTTCTTAGCGACCAAATCTTTGGAAGTAAAATCGGCTACTCGCGGAGTGGTTACCTTAGAATTCAAACCTTTGAAATAAGTTTTACACTTCCTTTCAAAATAAAAAAAATCCCCGGGTCGACTCGGGGATTTTTTTTGTACGGCTGAGTTCAACGCGATCTAAAATGCGACCCGTAGGGAGCATTTTGCGGAGCCCTGAGAGCGTTCCGTCGAGTTATAGAATGAAATTGGATTGATTCGATTCGCGGCCTACCCGCAAAAAAAATGTAGGAGCTCCCCTATAGTTGGATGCTTCTGAATTCATCTAGCGTCTATTCGATTTTTATGATAGAACCGAATCCGCCCGTAGTGATCCGTCACCGCGAAACTCAAGCGCCTCGCTCTCTATGACCACACCTCACTCCGTCCAAAATCAGGACGGGGCCGAGCACTTTTTAAGTAAAATCCTCGGAACAACGGACAAATTCTCCCCAAACGATCCTTCTCAAAAACAAATCTCCAATTCTCGGAATTGTTTTGATATACGATTTATAATTCGAATCAAAAAACACGATCCTCAATCTATAACAAAGAACATTCAAGAACCGGAATATTCTTTTTTTGGATCGCTTCTTTGTTTGAAATCAAAACCCTGCCTTACGATCCAGGAAGTCGTATCGCATAACGTATGTGCAATCGACAACCTCGATCATCTAGATTCACATTGGAGATTGTTATGAAAAAAATTTCATCCATCGTTCTAAGCTTCTTTGCGATTTTCGCTTTGTTCACGAATTGTTCCAAGAATGACAACTCGGCTTCAGCTCGTATCGAACGCGGAAAAAAAATCGTATTGGTGAGCGGATGCAGCGATTGCCATACGCCGAAAACGATGACCCCGCAAGGCCCCGTTCCCGACGATTCAAAATTCTTGGCCGGATATTTGGAAACAAACCGATTGCCTGATTACAAAAGTTTTCAAAACTCCCCGTGGCTTCTTTTTACGGGAGATCTCACGGCAGTCGTCGGGCCTTGGGGAGTCAGCTTTGCGAAAAACCTAACCCCCGATAAAGAAACCGGACTGGGAGGCTGGACCGAAGAAATGTTCGTTCAAACGGTTCGCACGCAAAAAAGAATGGGAGTCGGCAGACCGCTCCTTCCTCCGATGGCACCGATCTTTGCGGCCAACTTAAGTACTTTAAATGATGAAGAATTAAAGGATATCTTCGCGTATCTCAAATCCATCAAACCGGTTCGCAATCAGGTTCCGGAACCGATCCTGCATTAAAAAGAAACCGAACGGGCTGTAATACGCAGTCCGTTTCTT